>JADGQW010000163.1 GCA_017881505.1 Gemmatimonadales bacterium | reverse complement strand
TGATGCTGACGGCGCGGCAGGTGCTCGGGACGCTGGCGCACAACTGGCCGTTCCTCGTCGCGGGGACGCTGGTGGCGGCGGTGCTGCAGTGGAAGCTCGCCCCGCAGCGGGTGGCGGCGTGGCTGGAGCGGCACCGGAAGGGCGTGCCCCTCGCCGCGACCCTCGGGCTCCCGCTCTACGTGAACACCGACGCGTCGCTGCCGCTGGTGCGGGCCTTCCTCGACAACGGCGCCAGCGCCGGCGCGGCGCTCGCCTTCCTGATCACGGGGGCAGGAACCTCGGTCGGGGCGGTGGCCGGCGCGCTCGCCATCGCGCGGATCCGGGTCATCACGCTGGTCGTGGGGACGTTGTGGATCGGGGCGATCGTCTTCGGGCTGGGATTCGATCTGCTGGCGGCGTGATGGGTGATAGGTCATGAGTGATGGGGGCCGCTGGGCGCCCCCATCACCCATCAGCAATCACCCCCAAGTTCATCACTTGCGCGGCTTCCGCCGCGCGTCTACCTTGCCGCCTCGACAGGACTACCCCGCACCGAGGCATCCGAGGGCCGCAGCAGGCGCATCCGTGCTAATCCGCAACATCGCCATCATCGCCCACGTCGATCACGGGAAGACCACCCTGGTGGACCAGATGCTCCGCCAGGCGGGGGTGTTCCGTGCCGGCCAGCAGGTGATGGAGCGCGTGATGGACTCGAACCCGCTGGAGCGGGAGCGGGGCATCACCATCCTCGCGAAGAACACCGCGGTCTTCTGGGGCGACGTGAAGATCAACATCGTCGACACCCCGGGGCACGCCGACTTCGGCGGCGAGGTGGAGCGCATCCTGCGGATGGTGGAGGGGGTCCTGATCCTCGTGGACGCCGCCGAGGGGCCGATGCCCCAGACGCGGTTCGTGACGCGGAAGGCCCTCGAGCTCGGCCTGCAGCCCATCGTGGTGATCAACAAGATCGACCGGTCGGACGCGGAGCCCCTGCGGGTGCACGATGAGGTCCTCGAGCTGTTCATGGACCTCGAGGCGGCCCCCTTCCAGCTCGACGCGCCGTTCCTGTACGCGACGAGCCGCTTCGGGATGGCGTGGACGGAGCTGCCGAAGGTGCCGCCGGCCGAGGTGGCGAAGGAAACGGCGGACCTGGTGCCCCTCTTCGAGGCGATCGTGGCGCACGTGCCGCCGCCGCTCGCGCTCGAGGGGCCCTTCCAGATGCTCGTCTCGACCATCGACCACTCGCCCTACGTGGGCCGGATCGCCATCGGCCGGGTGGAGCGGGGGACGGTGCGGGTCGGGCAGACGGTGGCGCTGCTGCCCCTCGGCGAGCCGGAGCTGCTCCCGGAGGGGACCTTCCACCTCAAGAAGGTCACCAAGCTCCATGGCTTCCACGGCATCGAGCGGGTGGACCTGGAGGAGGCGTCGGCGGGGGAGATCGTGGCCCTCTCCGGCATCGAGGGCGTGGAGATCGGCCAGACGCTGACCGACCCGGAGACGCCGGAGCGGATGCGGGGTATCGCCGTCGAGGAACCCACGATCTCGGTGGACTTCTCGGTCAACAACGGTCCCTTCGCCGGGCGCGACGGCCGGTTCGTGACGAGCCGCCAGATCCGCGAGCGGCTGTTCCGCGAGGTGGAGCGGAACGTGGCCCTGCGGGTGGAGGAGACCGACGCCCCCGACACCTTCAAGGTCTCGGGCCGCGGCGAGCTGCACCTCGGGATCCTGATGGAGACGATGCGGCGGGAGGGGTACGAGTTCCTGGTCTCGCGGCCGCGGGTCATCACCCGGGAGGACGCCGAGGGGGAGCGGCTGGAACCGTACGAGGAGCTGATGATCGATGTGCCGGAGGAGTACGTCGGCACGGTGATGGAGAAGCTGGGGCCGCGGCGCGCGGAGATGCTCGACATGCGCAACCCGGGCCACCACATCGTGCGGATGGGCTTCCGGATCCCCTCACGCGGGCTCTTCGGCTACCGGTCGGAGTTCCTGACCGATACCCGCGGCACGGGGCTCATCCACCACCGGTTCCTGGAGTACGGGCCGTGGGCGGGGCCCCTGGCGGGGCGGAGCCGCGGCGTGATGGTCTCGATGATCGAGGGGGTGGCCGTCGGGTTCGCCCTCTTCAACCTGCAGGAGCGCGGGACCCTGTTCATCGGGCCGCAGGAATCGGTGTTCGAGGGGATGGTCATCGGGGAGCACTGCCGCACGGGGGACCTGGACGTGAACCCGGCCAAGGGGAAGCGGCTCACCAACATGCGCCAGTCGGGCACGGACGACGCCGTCTTGCTCGAACCGCCCCGGACGATTACCCTCGAACTCGCCCTGGAGTACATCGAGGACGACGAGCTGATCGAGGTGACGCCGCACGCGGTGCGCCTCCGCAAGCGCGCCCTCGGGATGACCGAACGGAAGAAGCTCGCCCGGGCCTCGCGGGCGATGGTGGATTGACCATGTTCGCTGAGCGTCGTACCGTCGTGAACCTTCGCTGGAGGACCCGATGAGCGCGAGGAGGGCGTCGGAGGGCCGTGTCGAGATGCGCGGCCGGCGCCACGAGGACGACGAGGAGGAGGTCGTCGCCGATCCCGACGAGGACTTCGAGGAGGACCAGGAGTTCGACGAGGAGTACGACGAGGACGAGGAAGAAGGCGAAGAGGAAGCCGGGGAGGACGAGGACTACGACGACTTCGGCGACTACGACGAGGAATTCGACGACGACGAGGACGGCAGCCCGCGCCGCGGTGGCGGCGGGGGCGGCACGCGCCCGCGCCGTGAATGGGGCGAGTGAGCGGACGGCCAGGCCGCCCGCGGCCCGCGGGCCTGTAGCTCAGGTGGTTAGAGCGCACGCCTGATAAGCGTGAGGTCGGTAGTTCAACTCTACCCAGGCCCACTGAACTTCAACTCTGCATCCCGCTTGGCGTTCCCGTGCCGGGCGGGATGTTCGTTGCAACGCAGGCCGGGCGCCGCACTGGCGGCTCGGTACACGAGGCCGCAGTTTGAACGCCAGGCGGCCGACGACCGGCCGCTCCACTCGCTCGAGGGCACCCATGCGGATCGCGCTCGCACTTGCGCTCGCCGTCACCGGAGTCACCGCCTGCGCCGCACGCCAGCCAGCGGCGGCGCCAACGCCGGCCCCGGCGGAGGCGTCAGCGCCGCGGCAGCGGGCGCCGGCGCCTGCGGCAAACCGCGAGGCTGACCGGGAGATCGGCCGGCTTCGATCCCAGCTGCAGGTGCGCGACGCCCAGATCGTCGATCTGCAGCGGCGGTTGGCGGACGCCATGAACGAAGCCGTGCGGGCGATGGCACGACTGCGGACCCTGGCGACGCGTGCCGAAGCCGCCTCCGCCATCGCCGAAGCCGAGGTGACGGTCCAGCAGGTCAGGCAGGGGGCCGGTCGCGCGGAGCTGCAGGAGGCAGGTCGGTTGCTGCGGGAGGCCGGCGTGGAATTCGAAGCTGAGAACTATGGGGGTGCCGTCTACCTCGCCACCCAGGCCAAGCGCCTCGCCACCGGCAGTGCCGGGAGCCCCTGACCGCCTAGGAGGACTTCCCGCCGGCCTCGCGGCCGGTCCCCCCTGTGCTCGCGACGATCACCCGGTTGCGCCCGGCTTCCTTGGCGCGATAGAGGGCCTTGTCCGCCGCGGCGATGAGCGCCTCCGGCGAGGTGCCGTCGGCCGGGAATTCGGCGAGCCCGATGGAAACGGTGACACCGACCGGCGCGGCGCCGCCTGGCGCCGCGAACCGTTCCTCCGAGAGCCGCACGCGCATGCGTTCGGCGGCGCGCTCGGCCTCCCCCACTCGTGCCTCCGTCAGGATCACCAGGAACTCCTCGCCGCCGTAGCGTGCCGCGGTGTCCACGTCGCGCACGAGGTCCTGCAGGACCTTCGCCAAGCACTTGAGCAGCTCGTCCCCAGCCGGGTGACCGTAGCTGTCGTTGAAGGCCTTGAAATGATCGATGTCGAGTATCGCCAGGGAGAACCGGCGACCGAGGCGGTCGCTGCGCCGGACTTCGTGCTCGAGCTCCGCCATCAGGCGCCGGCGGTTGGCCAGCCCGGTGAGTGGATCGGTCACCGACAGGTGCTCCAGCTCGGCACGCCCCTCACGCAGCAGGCGCACCATGTCGTTGAACATGCGTGTGAGCTGTGACAGTTCGCCGCTTCCGAGGATCGGTACCTCGACCTCGAGGTCCCCGTCGGCGACCCGCCGCGCCGCACCCGACAGCCGTTCGAGGGGCCGCACGATGAGGAGGCCGAGCGCGTACGCGAGCGAGCCGACGATGGCCAGGAGCACGAGCCCCAGGAGGAGCGTGGCATTGCGCAGGCCCCGGATCTGGGCGAACGCCGTCGCCTGCGGCATATCGGCGACCGCGCCCCAGCCGGTGGCGCGTATCGGCGCCAGCGCCCCGACCATGCCGGTGCCGTTGGGATCGTCGAACGACACGGGCGCGCCCTCGGCCTGCTGGAGCCGCCGGACTGCTGGCTGGGGCATCGCCACGAACGCGACGCTCGTGGTGGCGACGACGCGGCCATCGGGCGTCAGCACGAGGAGGCGGCCGGGGCGCCCTGCCACGAGACCCTTGAGCAGGCCTGTGGCGGCGCGGAAGTTCATCCGTGCGACGAAGGCGCCATCGAATCGTCCGCTCGCGCCCACGATCGGCACGGCCACCTCCATCGCCATGCCACCCGCCCCGTCGACTGGGAAGGCGTCCCCCAGCACCGGGCGGCCGGCTCGGGCGGGCTCGAGCCAGTCGCCGGCGAAATGGAGCCGTGCGCTCACCCGTTCGCTGCTGGCCACCGTCCGGCCGTCGCGCGCGACCACGAGCAGCTCGTCGTAGTCCGCGAAGCGCTCGCGAACGGAGCGGAGATAGTCGGGGAGGCGGCCCCGGACCTGGGGGCCACGCGCGATGTTCTCGGTCACGACGTCCGAGGTGGAGAACACGCGCAGATTGTAGAGACCTTCCTTCAGCCAGAGGTCCATCTCCCGGGCGGCCTGAGCGCTCAATCCCGAGAGTTGTTCCGTCAGCTTGTCTTGAATGGCCCTGCGGTTCTGCCGATACGAGATCCAGCCGGTCGCGAGCGCCGGGATCAGCGACGCCAGAACGGCCAGGGCGAGGATGGTGGTGCGGACACTGTCCAGGCCGACCGCTCGGAGCGCTCGGCCGGCGCGGGTCTCCCACAGCGCCTGCAGTGTCGTTCGGGACTTGGGCGGGGCGTCGGGCACGCATCAAGATGCAGGTCCGGCCGCGCCCACGCCAATGCGGACCGGGCCGTGACGGGACATTTCCGGCGCGGGCGAGCTATACTAACACCATCGCCCGCAAGACCGGGTCCGGCAGCCCCCACGTCGGGAGGTGAGAGTGCGCGCGTTCCTTCTGGTCGAAGCCGTCGCCACGCTTCTCGCGGTGCCTGCGCTCAGCGCGCAGTCGTTGCTCTATCGCTCCCCGAATCTCAGCGGCGATTGGGTGCCCGACGCGGGGGTGGTGCAGTTCAACTTCCTGCACCGTTTCAACGTGGGCCCGGCGCCCTCGCGGGTCGTCACGAACTTCCCCACCTTCACCCTCGCGACCGGCGTCGCCCGGAACGTGGGGGTCGGTTACCGGTTCGCCACCAAGTCGTTCCTCCCGGGGAACTCTGGCAATGAGTCGGAGCTGTTCGCCCGCTGGCGGTTCTTCGGACCCGCTGAGGGAACCGAGGGATTCTCGGCCGCGCTCACGCCGGCCTACAATTTCAAGGCGAAGAGCCTCGACGGGGAGATCGCCGCCGACTACACCCGCGGGCCGGTCACGGTCCTCGGGGGAGTCCGGGAGCTCGGCAAGGCCTTCGGGGGGCCCCGCGCGCAGACGGCGCTGGCGGGCGGCGCGGTGATCCGCCTGAATCGCTACGTCGCCATCGCGGGCGACTACGCCAAGATGCTGGGCGGCGACACCACCGCGGCGTGGAGCGTGGGGATCCACGTCCTCATTCCCGGCTCACCGCACAGCTTCGCGCTGCAGGTGAGCAACGTCCCGAGCAACACCTACCAGGGCAGCTCGCGGGGTCTGAACCTTCCGTCGATCAAGCGCCTCTACG
>JADGQW010000162.1 GCA_017881505.1 Gemmatimonadales bacterium | reverse complement strand
TTATGGGATCTCAGGGTCCGCCGGCCGCACCCACCACACGGAGCTGGCGCGAGTGAGGTGAGGCGCACACCCCGGAGTTCCGAGTCCGACAACGGGTCGACTCGGCGAGGCGAGAGAATCACGCGAACTCAATGGCTGGCCGCACGTTCGCGCGTCGGCACCCTCGCCAACCTGTCGGACTCCCCCACCCCGTATACCGACCGAAAGTCGGGGTTCTGCGGCACACGCACGGCACACGGGCCGCATCGCTGCGGCCCGGTGGGACTGCTCAAGCTGTTGTGGGGAGAGTGCTTCCGGAGTGCGCCGCCCGTGAATCGAACACGGAACCTACTGATTAAGAGTCAGTTGCTCTGCCAGTTGAGCTAGCGGCGCGCGGGCAGAAACTTCACCACCCCGGCCCCGCCCCGCAACCACCCCCTCCCGCGTCCCGCGTCACCCCTCACGCCTCACCCCTCACGTCTCACCTCCTCACCCGTTGAGAACGCGTCGGTGACTCCGCTCACACGCGTATCTCCCCACCCTTCCGCACCCGCCACCCACACCGTATCGTATTTCCCCGCCGTGACACGCCCACGCCGCCGCTCCCTCGACGATTCCGCCACGCTCCGCGCCCTTGTCGGCACGGTGCGCGAGGGGATCTACAGTTCCGACGAGCAGGGCCACATCCTCGACTGCAATCCCGCCTTCCTCCAGATGCTCGGGGTGTCCACGCTCGAGGAGCTGGCCGGGTACGCGGCCTCGGACATGATGGTGGACCCGGGTGCGCGCGAGCTCGAGCACGATCTCATCGCCCGGGACGGCGGGGTCCGCGAATTCGAATTCCGCCTGCGGCGCCCCGACGGCCAGATCCTCACCGTCCTCGATTCCTGCACCGTCGCCCGCAATCCGAAGACCCAGGTACAGCACTACCACGGCATCCTGATCGACATCACCGAGCGCAAGGAGGCGGAGCAGGCGCTGCAGCGGAAGCAGGAGGAGCTGCGCGTCAGCGTCGCGGCGCTGAAGGCCTCCGAGGAGCGGTACACGCTGGCGGTGGCGGGGGCCAACGACGGCATCTGGGATTGGGTGCCCGGCGCGGAGGTGATGTACCTCTCCCCCCGCTGGAAGGAGATGCTCGGCTACGCGGAAGCGGAGGTCGAGGGCCGTGCCGACGAGTGGTTCTCCCGGGTGCACCCCGACGACCAGGATACCCTGCGTTGCGCCTTCGACGAGCACCTCCGGGGCGCCACGCCGCTCTTCGAGCACGAGCACCGCATCCAGCACCGGGACGGGTCGTACGTCTGGGTCCTCGCGCGCGGCCTCGCCGTCCGCGAGCGCGGCCGGCCCGCCACGCGGATCGCCGGCTCGCTGACCGACATCACGGAGCGCAAGCGGGCCGAGCTGCAACTGCAGCACGACGCCTTCCACGACGCCCTCACCGAGCTCCCGAACCGCGGCCTCTTCGACGACCTCCTCGGCCGCTCCGTCGGGAAGCTCCGCCGGCAGCCCGATTACCTCTTCGCCGTGCTGTACCTCGACCTCGACCGGTTCCGCGTCCTCAACGAGAGCCTGGGCCACCGGCATGGCGACCAGCTCCTGATCGCCGTGGCGAAGCGGCTCCAGAAGTGCATCCGCCCTGGCGACACCGCGGCGCACCTCGGCGGCGACGAGTTCGGCGTCCTCCTCGACGGGCTGAAGGAGCCGGCCGATGCCACGCTCGTCGCCGACCGCATCCACCGCGAGCTCTCGCTCCCGTACCTGCTGGGCGGGCAGGAGGTCTTCACCACGGTGAGCATCGGCATCGCCCTGAGCGCGCCCGCGTACGAGCGGCCCGAGCAGCTCCTCCGGGACGCCGACCTCGCCCTCTACCGCGCCAAGGCCCTCGGCAAGGCGCGCAGCGAGGTCTTCAACCTCGGGATGCACGCCTTGGCGGTGGCGCAGCTGGAGCTGGAGACCGACCTCCGGAGGGCACTGGAGCGCGAGGAGTTCCGAGTCTACTACCAGCCGATCGTCGCGATGGATTCCGGGGCCGTGGTCGGGTTCGAGGCGCTGGCCCGCTGGCAGCACCCGGCGCGCGGCCTCCTCGAGCCCGCCGCCTTCATCGCCGCCGCCGAGGAGACGGGGTTCATCCTCCCGCTGGGGCGGTGGGTCCTCCAGGAGGCCTGCCGCATGCTGCAGGGGGTGAACGCGTCACGCCCCGGCGAGCCGCCCCTCTCGGTGAACGTCAACCTGTCACCGCGGCAGTTCCGCCAGCCCGACATCGTGGACGAGGTGCGCCAGGTGCTCGAGGAGACGGGGCTGCCACCGGCGTGCCTGCGGCTGGAGATCACCGAGGGCACCGTGATGGAGCATGCCGAGCCGGCGATGGCGACGCTTGCCGCGCTGCGCGCGCTCGGCGTGCAGGTCCACCTCGACGACTTCGGCACCGGCTACTCGTCGCTGAGCTACCTGCCGCGGTTCGACATCGACACGCTGAAGATCGACCGGAGCTTCGTGAGCAACATGGCGGCGCGGGGCGATAACGCGGAGATCGTCGGGGTCATCGTCACGCTGGCCCACAACCTGGGGCTCCAGGTGATCGCCGAGGGGGTCGAGACGCCCGAGCAGCTCGAGATGCTCCGCGACCTGAAGTGCGGCCAGGTGCAGGGCTTTCTCTTCTCGCGCCCCGTCGCCGCGGAGGACGTGCCGGGCCTCCTGGCCACGGCCCACGCGACGCACTGACCGCGCAGCCCCCCTCCACTCGTCCTTCCCCCGGGCGGCCCCGTGGCCCTGACCGTCGCACAGGCCTGGCACGAGCTCGACACCGCCCGCTACAAGTCCGAGTTCTACCACATGTGGTACGTGGGGCACCACGCGGGGCTCGAGCACCCGAAGACGCTCGAGACCATGGACGACTTCCACCGGTCCCCCACGGTGATGCAGACCCGCCGCTGGCTCCTCGAGGGGACCCGGCGCCGCCAGTCGCTCAGGACGATCACCCGCGCCAAGCCCGCGCTCTTCACCCCGTTCGAGGCGGCGATCCTCGTCCTCGGCGAGGAGACGGGCGACCTCGAGCACTGCCTGCGGCTCCTGGCCGGCTACTTCGCCGCCGAGCACCGGCTGATGACGTGGCTCAAGAAGAAGATGACGTACCCGGTGTTCAACCTCGTCGCCGCATCGTTCATCGCACCCTTCCCGCTGCTCTTCTTCGGGCACACCACCGCGTACCTCCTCGCCGTGTCCGGCTGGCTCGGGCTGATCGCCCTGCTGGGGGGCGGGCTCCTCCTGGCGGCGGCGAAGTGGTTCCAGCAGCGGCCCAAGTACGTCCGCGGGCGGCTGATGCGCGCCCTCACCGTGGGCGTGGAGGGGGGGCTCCCGCTGGGCCGGGCGATCGAGCTGGCGGTGGCGGCCGCGGCGAATCCGGCCGTCCGCGCGCACGTGGGGAGGTTCTCGCACGAGGAGCTCTCGGGTCAGCCGCTGAGCAAGACGTTCGCCGGCTGCCCGTATGTGGACCGGCCGATGGTGGCCGCGATGGAGATAGCCGACAAGACAGGGAACTACAGCGACACGCTCAAGCGGCTGGCGGAGCTGTACGAGGGGGCGGAGCACAGGAACTGAGTCACCCCAGCAGCCGCGCGATCGCCTCCCGGTTCTTCGCGTGGCACACGTCCGCTCCCTCCGCCCGGTGCAGCTCGGCGATGCGGCCCCGGTACGTCTCCTCGATGCGCCCCCGGACCATCTTCATCGTGCTGTTGAGGAAGCGGTTCTGCTCGGTGAATCCCTCGTCGAGCACGGCGAAGGTGGAGGGGAGCCAGCGCTCGGGGAACATCCCCGCGTGCTTCCCTCCCGCGCGATAGGCGTCGATCTCCCCTTCCAGGAGCCGGAGCGCCGCCTCCTGCGTCGCGTCGGCGTCGGGCCGCAGGTCGTAGCGCGCGATCCAGGAGCGGAGGGCGTCGCGGTTCGGCACGACGAGGGCGACCGTGGCGGGGGACTGGCTGTTGTGCAGCATCACCTGGTCGATGAACCGCGAGCGGTCCACCAGCGTCTCCTCGATCCCCTCGGGGCTGTACTTCTCCCCGTCGTGGCCGATGAGGAGGCTCTTCTCCCTGCCGAGGACGAACAGGAAGCCGTCGGCGTCGCGGTAGCCGAGGTCGCCGGTGTGGAGCCAGCCGCCGCGGATCACCTCCGCCGTCGCCTTGGGGTTCTGCCAGTACCCCTGCATCACGTTCTCGCCCTTCACGACGATCTCGCCCTTCTGTCCGGCGGGCACGTCGTTCCCCTGCTCGTCGAGGACCCGGAGCGCGAGATCGGGCACGAGCTGCCCCGAGGAGCCGAGCTTGTGGCGGCGGGGGGTGTTGGCGGAGATGATCGGCGCGGCCTCGGTCAGGCCGTACCCCTGGTAGATGGGGATGCCGATGGCCGCGAAGAACCGCTGCAGCTCGAGGTCGAGGAGCGCGGCGCCGCCGACGAAGTACTCGAGCCGGCCGCCGAAGTTGGCGCGGACCTTCCGGAAGAGCACCGCGTCGAAGAGGGCGACGAGGGGCCGCAGCAGCGCCCGGGCGCCCCGGCCGCGGTCGAAGCCGGAGCCTTTGTACGCCTCCGCGACGGCCACGCCGGCGCGGAAGAGCCCCGCGGCGAGCTTCCCCTTATCCCGCACGCCCTTCTCGATCCCCTTCCGGAAGTTCTTCGACATCGCCGGAGCGCTGAGGAGGAAGGTGGGCCGGATCTCCTTGATGGCGGCGGGGAGGTTGCGGAGCGTCTCCATCGGCGTCTTGCCCTGCGGCACGCTCGCGAAGCTCCCGCCCGTGGAGGCGAGGGCGTAGATCCCGCAGGTGTGCGCGAAGGCGTGGTCCCACGGCAGGACGAGCAGCGTGGTCCAGCCGGGCCCGAGGGGATAGAGGGCCGTCCCCTGCTCGATGTTGGCGGTGTAGTTCCGGTGGGTGAGGACGATGCCCTTGGGGTCCGCGGTGGTGCCGGAGGTGTAGCAGATGTTCGCCGGATCGCCGCCGCGCAGCGCCCGCCACGACGCGTCCACGCGGTCGGGGTTCCGCACCAGGAAGGCGTCCCCGCGCGCCAGCAGGTCGGTGAAGCGCACGACCTTCGCGCCCGGCTCCCCGGGGTCGTCGAAGAAGATGAGGGTCTCGAGCGTCGGGACCTCCGGGGCGACGCTGAGGATCTTCCGCGCCTGCGCCCCCGAGGCGATGACCATCCGGCACCCGGCGTGCGTGAGGCGGAAGCGGAGCTCGGGGAGTTCCTCCAGCCGCACCGAGATCGGCACGTCGATCGCGCCGCAATAGAGGACGCCGAGCTCGGCCGCCGGCCATTCCTTCCGCCCCTCGGAGATCAGGGCGACGCGATCCCCCTTGGCGAGGCCGAGGTCCATCAGCCCGGCGGCGCACCGGTGCACCAGCGTCCGCATCTGGGCGAAGGTCGTCTCGCGCCAGACACCGCCGTGACGCTCGCGGACGAGGACGTTCGGCGCGAAGCGCTCGACGGAGGCCTCGAACAGCTCCGGCAGCGTCTGCGCACGCGCGGGCGAGGCGGCGCTCACTTCGTGTACTTCCAGTTCTGCGGCTTCCCCTCGGCCATCCAGGCGACGGCGGTCGCGACGCGCTTCCGCCGCGTCTCCTCCCGCTTCGCGTCGGTGATCCACTGCACGTAGTCGCGCCGGTGACCGGGGGGGAATTTCTCGAACGTCGCACGCGCCCTAGCGTTCCCCTTGAGGACCTTCACGAGGTCGGCGGGGACCGCCAGCCGCTTGGCCGGCCTGGCCGCCTTCGCGGCCCGCGCCGCGTTCCGCTTGAGGAGCCACGACGGCTTGACGCCTTCGTCGTTGAGCCGCTTGGCGGTCTTGAGGTAGCCGGCGAGCGCCGTCCTGGACGGCAGGTCGGAGAGCATCGTGATCCGGCCGAACTGGCCCATCGCCTTCTCGGCGTCGGGGGTCTTGCCCCCGAAGACCAACTCGCCCTTCCAGAACCCGAAGGTGCAGTGCGCCTTGAAGGCCGCCATCGAGCAGAACATCCCCTTGTACAGGAAGTTGGGGAAGCTCCACTTCATCGCCTCCTCCACCTCGGGGACCGCCTCGTGGACGACGGCACGCAG
>JADGQW010000161.1 GCA_017881505.1 Gemmatimonadales bacterium | reverse complement strand
CTGCACGCCCCATCCCGTGCTCACGCTGTCTGTGCGCAATCCCAGCGCCCCATATCCGAGTGAATCGCTCGTCAATGCGCCCCCCAGGAGCACTCCCTGACCCGCGGGGATGCCGCGTGCGAGCTCGGCGAGGGCGAAGGCGGCGCCATCGTGGGCGAAGTGACGCCGCGCGGCGAAGACCGCGATGGCGGTGCCGCGCACCGATCCGGGCACGCGGCGGACGGCCTCGACGAGGGCGGCGCAGGAGGCGCGCTGGGCGGCGAATGGGGCCGCGACGAGCCCCGCGCCGTAGCGCGTGGGCCGCTTGGCGCGGGCGACGGGGGCGAGGAGCTGCACGCCGAGCGCCTCGACGTCGGCCGGGGAGGCGGCGCCGACGTCCACGTACGCGGACTCGAGGGAGAACGGCTCGTCGGCGCCCGCGGCGCGGCCGCGCTGGAGATGTGTGGATCGGACGAGCACGACGCCCGGGACGGCGCCCGAGCGGCCGAAGACGGTGACCCGCTGGCCCTCGAGCCACTGGTCGAAGAGGGGGCCCATCGGCGTGGCGCCGACGCGCCGCAGCGTGAGGTATCCCTCGGCGGTGACGCCACCGATGACGTAGCCCACTTCGTCGAGGGGGCAGACGGCCACGCGGACCGGCGCGCCGATGCCGCGCGTCCAGACCACGTTCCCTGCGCGGTCGCGCCGGGCGTCAGGGAGGAGGGCGCGCAGGCTGTCGGCCATCGCGTCCTCGTAGCCGGTGACGGCGGTCATCGTCGCGAAGCGCACGACGAGCGATTCGAGCGCGGCGGGCGTGGAGCCGCGCGCGGCGGATGGGGCGGCGGGGGCGGGGACGCGCTGCGCGGCGCCCCGGACCGGCGCGAAGGCGAGGACGGCGGCGACGGCGGCGAGGATCGCCCGCGCCGCGCGTGCGCGTCGGCTACGGCGCGAGCGCATCGCTGAGGGCAGGCAGGGCGCTCGCCGGACCGAACGCCGGCGCCGCCAGGGAGAGGGAGGCCGCTCCGCCCCTCGCCCACGCGCGGACCACCGCGGGGAGGAGGCGGTGCTCCGCCTCGAGCACGCGGGCCGCGAGGGTCTCGGGAGTGTCGCCGGCCTTCACGGGCACGGGCCACTGCGCCACGATGGTCCCCTGATCGAAGCCCTCGTCCACCTGATGCACGGTGGGGCCGCTCACGCGCGCCCCGGAGGCGAGGACCGCCTCGTGCACCCGGCGGCCGTACATCCCCGCGCCGCCGAACGCCGGGAGGAGGGCGGGGTGGATGTTGAGGATCCGGCCGGCGAACGCCGAGACGACGGTGGAGGGCACGAGCTTGAGGTAGCCGGCGAGCACCACGAGCTCGGCGCCGCACTCACCGAGGAGGGTGAGGAGGCGGGCCGCGTCGTCGCCGTCCTGGGCGACGGTGGCGGTGCGGACGCCCGCCCGCACCGCGCGCTCGAGGGCGCCGGCCGTGATCCGATTCGAGATGACGAGGGAGACGGTGAAACCGGCCTTCGGGTCGCGGGCGGCGTCGAGGAGCGACTGCAGGTTCGTTCCGTCGCCCGACGCGAGCACCGCGACCCGAAGGCCCGGCATGTCAGCGCACGCTGAGACTGTACGCGCCCACGGCGCCGACACGCTGCGTGTTGGCGATCAGGCGGTACACCCCGGTGGCCGGCAAGGTGAAGTTGATTCGCGCGTTGAGGCCGCCCCCGGAGTCGTCGTCGCGCGCGAGCACCGTCCCGTTGCCATCCTGGATCACGGCGTAGGCGTCGAAGTCGCTCGACACCACGTCGAGGGTGATCGCCTCGCCCGCCTGGCCGTAGTACGTCCACGCCTGGAAGAAGCTGTTGTCGGCGAGCCGGCCGTCGGTGGCCGTGAGCCGCCCCTGGACCACCTGGCCGCGCAGGACCTGGCCGACCACGCCGGCCTGCAGGACGGGGCCACCCGACACCATCGGCGCCGCGGGCGCCACCATCGGCCCCCCGCCGGTCGTGGTCAGCCGCACGCGGTAGCCCCCGAACTGGCCCTTCCGGTAGGTGTTCGCGATGATGCGATACGTCCCCGTCACCGGGAGCGCCACGTTCACCCGGGCGTTGAGCCCTCCGCCGCCGTCGTCGTTCCGCGCGATCTCGTTGCCGGCCGGCCCCTGGAGGATGCAGAAGGCGTCGAACGCGTCGGACATCACGTCGACCTGGACGAACTGCCCCTGCGTCCCGAAGAACGTCCACGACTGGTAGACGCTGCCGTCGGAGAGGCGCGCGTCGCCCCGGGAGAGTTGCCCCGCCACCTCGCTGTTCATCGCGATGTTGCCCGACCGCACCGGCGCCACGCGGCCCCCGGCGCAGCCGGCCAGGAGCAGTGCGAGTGCGGCGATCGTCACCCTGCGCATCGGCGTCCCTCCCTGTTCGAAGTCGTGGCGTCGGGGCGGGTACGGAACGCCCGCGGCTGGGACGGCTCGTCCTGCCGCGGGCGCGACCGTCATCCGCCCACGTCGTCTAGTGCAGCCAGATCCGGTAGAGCCCCGTCCGGCGCGTGTCGCCGAAGTTGTTCACGACGATCTGGTACTGCCCGGTCGCGGGCAGGGTGTAGCTGATCCGGGCGTTGAGGTTCCCGCCGGAATCGTCGTCCTCGGCGAGCCGGTTGCCCGCCGCGTCGAGGAGCTGCGCGTAGGCGTCGAACTCGTCGCTCATCACGTCGATCGTGATCGTCTGGCCGGCCGTCCCCTGGAAGGTCCAGATGTCGGCGAAGGTCTGGTCCTGCATCGTCTGGTCGCCGGTCTCGAGCCGCCCCTGGACCATCTGGCCGTAGGCCATCGTGGCCACCTGGCCCGGCGCGGCGATGGCGCCGGAGACCGACGGCTGCATCATCGCGCCCGGAGCGGCCTGGATCGTCGGCTGCATCGGCTGCATCGGCTGCATCGGCTGCGCCGGCTGGATGAGCGGCGCCGTGGGGCCGGCCATCGGCGAGACGAGCAGCGTATAGGGGCCGCCCGTCGAGGAGGTCGAGAACGCCGTCACCGCGAGGCGATAGTTCCCGGTCGTCAGACAGGTGTAGTTGATGCGGGCGTTGAGGCTCCCGCCGGAATCGTCGTCGTGGGCGACCTCGTTCCCGATCGGGTCGAACACCCGCGCGTAGTTGTCCCAGGTGCTCGTCACGTCCATCTGGAACGACTGGCCCGCGGAGCACGCGAAGTTGTACGCCTGGAAGGGCTTCCCCTCGAACCGCGCGTCCGCCATCGAGAGCACGCCCGACGCCTGCTGCCCGACGGCGATGGTGCCGACGACGCCCATGTTGGCGGCCATCGGCTGCCCCATCGGGGTGATCTGCGGCTGCACCGCCGCGACGCCCTGCAGCGACAGCGTGTACGTCCCGAACATCACGCCCGTGGTCCGGAACGACATCGCCATGATCCGGTAGGCGCCGGTGTAGGGGAGGGTGAAGTTGATCCGCGCGTTGAGGCTGCCGCCGCCGTCGTCGTTGCGCTGCAGCTCGTTCCCCATCTGGTCCTGCAGGATGAGGTACGAATCCAGCTCGGTGGAGACCATGTCGATCTGCAGCGGCTGTCCCGCCGCGCCGTTGAACGACCACATCGCGTAGCGGCGCCCCTCGTTGTTCACCGGGCTCGCCGCAGTCAGCTGGCTCATCATGGACTGCCCGATGGCGATCTGCGCCGCCTGCATCGCCGTCGGCTGCATCGCCATGCCGGCGCTGCTCACCGAGAGGGTGTAGTTCCCGAACATCACCCCCGAGGTGCGGAACGACATCGCCATGACCCGGTAGATGCCGCTGTAGGGGAGCGTGTAGTTGATGCGGGAGTTGAGGCCGCCGCCGCCGTCGTCGTTGAACTGCAGCTGATTCCCGTTCTGGTCCTGGAGGATCAGATAGGAATCGATCTCGGACGACTGCATGTCGATCTGGATGTACTGGCCGGCGGTGCCCATGAACGTCCAGAGGGCGTACCGCTTCCCGTCGCTGTTGACCGGGCTCGCCGCGGTCAGCTGGCTCGTCATCGCCTGCCCGATCGCGATCTGGCCCTGGGCGCGCGCCCGCGGCGTCACGCTCGCGACGAGCGCGAGAGCCACGAGGGAGACGCGCGCGGCGTTTCCGACAATGCGGTGCGACATGAGCGGCAATCCTCCGGATGGGTCGGGGGCGCCAGCCCCCGTGAGGGTCTGAGCGCCCAACTTACGCCGTGGAATAACGGTCAGCAATAGCGTGCGTCGCGGGTCCCGGATGTGACCCTGGTCACGGCACTTGCGCGAGGATGCGGGAGGCGGCGTCGGGGAAGTCCGCGGCCACCGGGAGCCCCTGGGCAAGGGCGCGCGCGAGGTCGGGCGCCGGCGCCGCCTGAGCGATCAGCAGGGCGTGCCCGCCGAGGGCCGCGGCGGGCTCGACGTCCCCGGCGCGGTTCCCCACGAACCACGACCGTGCGAGGTCGAGGCCGAGGTCGGTCGCGGCATCCCGGAACAGCTTGAGGGCGGGCTTCCGGCACGCGCAGGGGCCGGTGAAGTCGGGGTGATGGGGGCAGTGGTAGGCGCCGGCGAAGCGCACGCCCGCCAGCTCCTCGAGCCGGCGGTTCACCGCCGGGAAGGCCTCGGGCCCGAACAGCCCGCGCGCGATGCCCGACTGGTTGCTCACGATCACGAGGGGCCAGCCGGCGGCGGCGAGACGGCGGAGGCCGTCGGCCACGCCCGGGAGGAGGCGCACCGCGGCCGGGTCGTGGAGGTAGCCGGGGTCCTCGACCAGGGTGCCGTCGCGGTCGAGGAAGACGGCGCCCCGGCCGGCGTCAGGCAAGCGCCGCCTCGACCGACCGGACCAGGGGCCCCTCTTCCCCGGGGAGGACGGTGCGAAGGTCGAGGATCACGCGCCCTCGCGCGACGACCCCCACCACCGGCACGGGGGCGCGCCGCAGCCGCTCGGCGAGCAACGTGGCGCCCAGGCGTCCGGGCGCCAGCGCGACCCCCGCGCTTGGCAGGAGCACCCCGGGGAAGGCGCCGCCGCCGACGGCGGCCCGGGTGGCGATCACCTCGGCCCGCGCCGACGCGGGGAGCGCGGTCGCGAGGAGCCGCGCGCGCTCCGTGACCGCGGCCTGGCTCTCGGCGAGCATCCGCAGGACGGGGATCTCGCGGCGCGCCTCGGCCGGGTCCCGGTAGAGGCGCAGCGTGGCGGCGAGGCCGGCGAGGGTGAGCTTGTCGGCGCGGACGGCGCGCGCCAGTGGATTGCGCCGGCACTGCGCGATGAAGCCCTTCCGCCCGACGAGGATCCCCGCCTGCGGCCCGCCGAGGAGCTTGTCCCCCGAAGCGACGACCGCGGTGGCCCCGCTGCGCGCCGACGCCGGGAGGGTCGGCTCCCCCCGCAGCTCCGCGGGGCCGGGGTCGAGCATCAACCCACCGCCCAGGTCGTAGATGACCGGCCGCCGCCGCGCGCGCCCCGATGCCACGAGGTCCTCGAGGCTCGCCTCGGCGACGAACCCTTCGAGGCGGAAGTTCGAGCGGTGGACCTTGAGGATCGCGCGGGCCTCCCGCCGCCGGAGCGCCGCCGCGTAGTCCGCCAGCCGCGTCCGGTTGGTCGTGCCCACCTCGATGAGCTGCGTGCCCGCGGTCTCGATGATCTCGGGGATGCGGAAGCCCCCGCCGATCTCGATCAGCTCCCCGCGCGAGACGACCACGCCGCCGCCCGCGGCGGCGGTGTTGAGCGCGAGCACCAGGGCGGCGGCGCAGTTGTTGACGACGATCGCGTCCTCGGCGCCGGTCAGCTCCGCGAGGAGGTCGTCCACGTGCCGCTGCCGGTCGCCGCGGCCGCCGGTCTCGAGGTCGAACTCGAGGGTGCCGTACCCGGCGGCGGCCTCGGCGATCGCGCGGCGCGCAGCCTCGGCGAGGGGCGCGCGGCCGAGGTTGGTATGCACGATCACGCCGGTGGCGTTGATGCAGGAACGGAGCGACGGGGTGGTATGGCGCGCGAGGTGCCGGGCCACGACGTCCGCCCAGGCCGCCGCGTCCCCGGGCGGCGCCGCGCCCGCGCGCACCTCGGCGATGGCCTCGCGGGCGGCCCGGACCAGCGTGGCGCGCGAGACCCCGGCGCCG
>JADGQW010000160.1 GCA_017881505.1 Gemmatimonadales bacterium | reverse complement strand
AGAACATCGAGCTGGAGAGCTCCAAGTCCGTGGCCGAGAAGGCCAACCTCGCCAAGTCCGAGTTCCTCTCCAGCATGAGCCACGAGCTGCGCTCGCCGCTCAACGCGATCCTCGGCTTCGCCCAGCTGATGGAGTCCGACGCCACGCCGGCGACGCCCGCCCAGAAGGGGAGCATCGACGAGATCCTCCGGGCGGGGTGGTATCTGCTGGAGCTGATCAACGAGATCCTCGACCTGGCGCAGATCGAGTCGGGGAAGCTGTCGCTGTCGCCGGAACCGACGTCGCTGGGCGAGGTCCTGCTCGAGTGCCAGGCCATGATCGAGCCGCAGGCGCAATCGCACGACATCCGCATGACGTTCCCGCAGTTCGACGCCCCGCGCTTCGTCGCCGCGGACCGCACGCGACTCAAGCAGGTCCTCATCAACCTGCTGTCCAATGCGGTCAAGTACAACGAGGCCGGGGGCACGGTCATCGTGGACTGCGCGGGCAGCGACGCGGAGCGGGTGCGCATCAACGTGCGGGACACCGGCGCCGGCCTGTCGCCGGAGAAGCTGGAGCAGCTGTTCCAGCCGTTCAACCGCCTGGGCCAGGAGCACGGCGCCGAGCAGGGCACCGGCATCGGCCTCGTGATGAGCAAGCGGCTGGTCGAGCTGATGGGCGGCGTCCTCGAGGTCGAGAGCAGCGTCGGGGTGGGCAGCGTCTTCTCGTGCACGCTCGCCGCCGCGGCGTCGCCGGAACTCGAACCGGTGGCCGCGGAACCCGAGGCCGCGGCCCGCGCGGAGGCGCCCTCCGGCGCGCCGCTGCACACGATGCTCTACGTCGAGGACAATCCGGCGAACCTGAAGCTCGTCGAGCAATTGGTCGCCCGCCGCCCCACGCTGCGCCTGCTCTCCGCGGCGGACGGCAACGCGGGCATCCGGCTGGCGCGCGCCCATCACCCGGACGTGATCCTGATGGACATCAACCTGCCCGGCATCAGCGGGCTCGAGGCCCTGCGGATCCTCCTCGACGATCCGGACACCGCGCACATCCCCGTCGTCGCCCTCAGCGCCAATGCGATGCCCCGCGACATCGAGAAGGGACTCGCGGCGGGGTTCTTCTCCTATCTCACCAAGCCGATCAAGGTCCCGGAGTTCATGGCGGCGCTGGACACCGCCCTGGCGTCGGCGCGGTCCCATGCCTGAAGCCCCCGAGATCCTGGCCGCGAAGATCCTGGTCGTGGACGACCAGCCGGCCAACGTCCTCCTGCTCGAGCGCACGCTGGCCGGCGCCGGCTACACGGCCGTCACGTCCACGCTCGATCCGCGCGCGGTGTGCGCGCTGCACGAGGCGAACCGCTACGACCTGATCGTGCTGGACCTCCAGATGCCCGGCATGGACGGGTTCCAGGTGATGGAAGCGCTGAAGCCGCTCGAGACCGGCGGCTACCTGCCCGTCCTCGTGGTCACCGCGCAGCCGGACCACAAGCTCCGCGCGCTGCGCGCCGGGGCGAAGGACTTCATCAGCAAGCCGTTCGACATCGCCGAAGTGCTGATGCGCGTCCGCAACATGATCGAGGTCCGCCTTCTCCACGTCGCCATCCGCCGCAAGAACGAGGAGCTGAAGACGCTGTACGACCAGGTCGTGGCGGAGCGGAAGGTGTCGGAGCGGCTGGCCCTGCAGGTGCCGCCCGATTCCATCGCCGCCCGGCTGGCGGCGCGGCCGGACGTCACGGCGGACAGCTTCGCGGACGTGACCGTGCTGATCGCGGACGTCGTGGGGTTCTCGGACCTCACGCCGGCCGTGAGCCCCGGCGCCCTGACGCTCCTCCTGGAGGAGATCTTCGGCGGCTTCGACGGCCTCGTGCAGGCGCGCGGCCTCCGGAAGATCAAGACGGTCGGGAACGCGTACATGGCCGCCGCCGGCGTGCCCGAACCATCCGGCGATCATGCGGCCCGGGCGGCACACCTGGCGCTCGACATGCTGGAGGCGCTCGACCGCTTCAACGAGCGCGCCGGGCAGGCGCTGCAGGTGCGCATCGGCATCGCCAGCGGCCCGGTGGTGGCGGGCGTGATCGGCCGTCGCAGCTACCTGTACGACGTGTGGGGGGAGGCCGTGAACACGGCGAGCCGGATGGAATCCCACGGCGTGGCGGGGCGCGTGCAGGTCGCGGACCGCACGCGGCAGCTCCTGGGCGAGGCCTTCCAGCTCGAGGAGCGCGGGGCGATCGAGGTCGAGGGCCAGGGCGAGATGCAGACGTGGTTCCTGGGCGGGCGCACGGGCGCGCCGGCGCGGGCGCACGTGCCCGCGTAGCCCGCGGCGGGCGCGGACCAGGGCGGAGACCCGCACGCGGCACAGGTGGCGGGTGGATGCAGCGGCGGGACAACTTACGGAGGACAGGCACCATGGCGACCCGGACGGATCACATCATGAAGGCGACGGTACGCGCCGCGAAGCGCGCCAAGCGGTGGGCGATGGTGGCGGCGCGCGAGACGGATCGCGTCCTGAAGGAGGCCCAGAAGCAGGCCAACTCCGAGGACCGGCAGCGCCGGCGGAAGCAGACGCTCCTCAAGGCCGGGAGGGTGCTGAGGGCCGCCGGGCACGCGGCGCTCGTCGCCGGGGTGGTGGCGGGGATCGCGGCGGTGCGCGCCGAACGGAGGGACCGGGCGCTGCCGCGCAGCCGCTGACAGGGGCGCGCGCGGCGGTGATTCGGCCGGCAGGACGCCCGGGCCCGACCTCCCACCAAATGACACAGGGGCCGTCGCGAGACGGCCCCTGTGTCGTGCGTGCTACACGCGGCGGTACCCGTCACGTCTTCATGATGTGCAGGCCCGCCTTGCGCGACTTCACCGGACCCTTCCCACCGGGCGCCTTGGCGGCCCGCTTCTTCGCCGCGGTCATCCGACCGCCCCTGCTCTTCTTCGCCATGGCGACGACCCCTTCCTCGAACTCGAGTGCGGTCGCGCCTCACGGCCGCCTGCGATGCTGTCGCTTCGGCACGAGGGCACGGCCGGGACCGCTACTGCCCCACGACCTCTTCCACCCTCCCGATCACCTGCTGGACCTTGCCGGCCACCTTCTCGACCGTGCCTTCGGCCTCGAGGTCGGGGTCCGCGGCGAGTTTCCCGGCCCGCTCCTTGAGCGTGCCCTTCACTTCGTGGAGGGCCCCCTTCGCCTTGTTCCTGGTGCTCCGCTTCATCATCCCCTCCACCCGGCAGCCTCGCGCCGGAACGATGTCAGACGACTTTCCTGCCCTGGATGAGACGGATCAGGATCACTATGATCGCGACGACCAGGAGGATGTGAATCAGCCCGCCCGCGGTGTAGGAGGTGAGGAACCCCAACGCCCACAGGATGATCAGGATGACAGCTATGGTCCACAGCATACGCGCGCTCCGATGCGGTTGGACGATCCTCGGCCGCCGAGCGAGGGCTCGGCGACCGGGTCTCGTGTGTCGACCTGCTCCGCTCCGCTACTCCACCTTCCCCGCTTCACCGGCACGCTCCCGTGAGCTCGCGTCGTCTCCGCGACACCCGGTGTCCCATCGGTGGCCTCCGCAAGGAGGCGCGAACGGAGGGGCCGGACGGCGCCCCTCCGCCGCGCGCGTCCCTGACCTGGCCTAGTGGCCGCCCTTGCGCCCCGGATTGCCGGGCGTCCCGCCGTTCTCGTCATTCGAGCCGTGGCGATTGTTCGAGTTGCCCGGATCGCAGCCCTCGGGCCCGTTGCCCACGCCCTGGTTGCACTTCTCCTTATTGTTGCCGTTGCCATGGTCTTCGCCATTGCCGTTGCCATTGCCGTTGCCATTGCTGGCCGCGCAGCCGGTGATGCTGGCGCCGGTCAGCGTTACGTCTGTGCCCGCCAACGCCCGACCGGCCAGGCTTGAATTGGTGCCGGTGAAGGTGATGGCGGCTCCGGCGAGCACATTCCCGACGAACTGCGTATTGTCGAATGATGCGGAGGTGCCGAGCTGCCAGTACACGTTACACGTGTTGCCACCACCGGCCATGACTACCGAGCCACCGATGGGCGTGATGGAGGACGCGGCCTTGAAGATCCAGGTGTCGTTCGCCCCCCCGTTGAGAATGAGCTGGCTCGTCAACAGCCCTACCCCGGTAATGCAGTAGACACCGGGCGAGAGAGGAGACGCCAAGCCGAGGTCCCCGGTCAGATTGTGCGCGGCGTCGGCCGGGCATGGAATAGCCGCAAGCGCCTGGTACGCCGTCAGGTAGGCGGCGGCAGCGGCGGTGGCTCCCAACTGAACGGCCCCCGAAAGCGAGCACAGGCTCGCCCCGTAACCCGGAAAACCGGTCACAAGGGTAAGAGCGGTGCCCGGCGAGCCCACATCTCCGGCTACGGTGATGGCCGGCAACGACGGGTTGGGGCTCGTGCAGGTCACGCCCGTCCCACCCAGCGCCCCGAAGGTCGCCGCCGCACCCAGGGTGAACCCGGAGGGCAACGCGGACACGGACATGGAGGGGTGCTGGGCCGAGGTGATGCGCGACGCCGGGTTGCCGTCACTGCACGCGGCGGCGAGCAGCGCCATGGTGACGAGGAGTCCTGCGGCGAGTCTGGGCGGAGTCAGTGTCCGTACCAGAAACTTCGGAAGATGGTGCGCGTCCACGTGGACCTCCTGCTGCTGGTGCTTCTCCATCAGATGATCTTCGCTTCACTCCTCAGCAACACCGTACTTCACCGGCACGCCTTCTGATCTCACGTCGCCTTGCGACGCCCGGCGCATAGCGGCTCCCAACTCCATCTCGCTCACGATCACGGCGGCAAGCTGTCCCAGGAGATCAACCTGCGGGGCCGTCCACCGCCGAGGCCTCTGGTCCATGGCCAGCAGGGCACCGACCGCACGGCCGTCCGCCGTACCGAGTGGCATCCCCACACACGCCCGCACCGTTCCGTCGCGCACGACCGGATTGCGCGCCATCACCGGGTCGCTCCGCCCGTCGGCGACCACCAGCGGGCGCCGCGAGGTACTCACGTGCTTCCGGAATGCATGCGAAAGGAGCAGCGCGGCCGGCGCGGACTGCCCGTAGCTGCTGACGACGAGGTTCCGGTCCGCGTCCACCAGCGACGCGCACACCACGTCGACGTCCAGGGTCTCCCCCGCGACGTGGGTGATGCGGTCCAGCGCCTCCTGTGTGGAGGGGACGAGCCGGAGTCCGGGATCCGGGCGGCGATTCATGCCGCCCCCGCCGGCAGCAGCACCGGCTCGCTCATGGAGAACGTCGCCTGCAGCAGCCGCAACTCCGTCTCCAGCTTCTCGTTCACTTCCGCGCTGTGCTCGAGACTGTCGCTCACGACCAGGATGCGCGTCGCCTTGGCCCCGATGATGAGCCGGCCCGCCCAGGCGCGCGTCCCGTCCCCGTTGTGGGCGGTCGAGTGCTCCTGGTCCAGGAGCGCCCGGACCGCGGCCAGCCGGGTCTTGGTCTGCGGCGGCACGATCTGATAGGCGTAGGCCCAGACCGTCCCTGTCGACCCGCGCTCCCGCGTGGCCGCACTATGCTTGGCGCCCACGGGACTCTTCCGTACCGAGGTAGCATCCCTTGGGCAGGATCCAACCGTCACTGGCCATCGTTCCTCCTCGAGTCCCGCCCGCGAAGCGGGAGCCGGACACACGTCCGACTCCCGCGGTCAGACCATCGCGATCAACCCGTCAGGCCCCTGCTACCGTACCGGCCTTCCGGGCGGCGGTCCCTCGGGCCGGCGCCGCAGCTGCACGCGCCGGTTCTGCGCCCTGCCCTCGACGGTGGCGTTGGAGACCACCGGGCGGGACTCACCGTAGCCCCGGGCTTCCAGGCGGCTGCGGTCCACGCCCCTGGTAACGAAGTAATCCAAGACCGTCTGTGCGCGGCCCTGGGCGAGGACCCGGTTGTGCTCGGGCGTCCCGACGTTGTCGGTGTGGCCCTCCACGACCCAGTGCGCGTCCGGGGTCGCGATCAGCGCCCTCGCGATCGTGTCGAGGAGCGGGATCGTCCGCCGCAGCAGCCGCGTCGAGTCGGTCACGAACTGCACGCGGAGCACGAGCTGATCGACCTCGGGCGCCTGGACCTCCACGGTATCCACGCGCAGCACCCGCACCGTGTC
>JADGQW010000031.1 GCA_017881505.1 Gemmatimonadales bacterium | reverse complement strand
GAGTCGGGGTGCGGCTCGCGCACCACCCAGACGTGCCCCGACGGCGCGGGCGCGTACGCGATGACGGAGTCGCCGCCCGGCACGTCCGTGATGACGCCGGTGGCGACATCCAGGTCCTGCAGCGCGAGGGGCACGAAGAGGGTATCGGTCACCCGGTCCGCGCCACCCCCCCTCACTTTGAAGATGTACTCCCACGTCGCCAGGAACCGGAGCCGGCCGCCGTCGAGCCAGGTGATCCGCCCGGCGTGCGTGGCGCGGCGCGGGATGTAGCCGGCTTCCGCGTAGTTGACGACCACCCGGACGTCCGGCGTGGCGGTCGGGCGGTCGGCCGGCGTCACCACGAGGTCGGCGTCGCTGATGCCCAGCGGGCTCACGTGGGGGCCGCGCTGCCAGGTGAACGCGAGGCGCGTGCCGTCCGGGGAGAGGGACGGCTCGAACCAGGTGTTCACGAAGGTGTCGGCGGGGGAGAGGAGGCTGTGCGGACAGAAGAGCCGCTCGATCGTCCCGCCGTCCACGGGCAGGAAGGCGAGGCACGCTTCCCGCCCCTTCGGGGAGTACGAGAGATCGGCGTAGGCAGTGCCCTGCCGCGCGTACACGATGGAGCCGCCGGAGACGCTGGGGGTCCGGTCGTTCAGGACCGAGAAGGTGAGGCGGCGCGGCAGGGTGGCGGAGAAGGGGCCCGCATCCGTGGGGACCTGCACGCTGCCGGGCGCGGCGTGCTCGCAGGCCGCGAACGCCAGCGGGACGAGGATCAGGGCGAAGAGACGGGCGCGCAGAGCCACTCCGGGAAGATGGGCGCGGGGGCGCGCCACCTCAAGACACCGTCCCGGCGGAGCGCGCGCCGGGCGGGAGCGCCTTGCGGTAGACGTGCTGGGTCTTGGCGCACGCGTAGCCGAGGCGCTCGTAGAAGGGATGCGACTCCTCCCGCACCACGTTGCTGCGCACGGACACTTCGGGGAGGCCGCGCGCCGCGGCCCAGCGCTCCACCTCGGCGACGAGTGCACGTCCGACGCCGCCGCGACGCCGCGTGCGGTCCACGACGAGGCCGAGGATCTCGCAGCGCCGTCCCGACTCGAAGAGCTCCTGCTCGGCCGCGTGCACCCATGCCACCACCGCGCCCTCCGCCGCGGCGACCCGAACCAGCTGCGCAGGGTCCGCCAGGAGCCGCGCCAGCCGCGCCTCGATCTCGCCGGGGCGCGAGGGATAGCCGAGCTGTACGACGAGCCCGTCGAGGCGGAGTGCGTCGGCCCCGCTCGGCGGCCGGATCGCCACCGCCGGCTCCCCGTGGCCCGCGGCGCGCGAGGAAGGCGTCACGCGCCGGCCCCCGCGGGCGCGCCCGCCCCGTACACGATCCCGTGCCGCTCGGGCCCGAAGACCGCGGCGAGGGCGGCGATGGAGAAGGCGAGCGCGGCGGTGATGGCCATCGCCCACGCGTAGCTCACGTGGAGCGCCGCGAGCGCCTGCAGGTAGCCGATCGTGCCGCCGATCATCATCCCGCACTGGTACGCGAAGCCGGGGAGGAAGCCCCGCACGGCGTCGGGGGAGAGCTCGGTGATGTGCGCCGGGATGATGCCCCACGCCCCCTGCACGAAGAACTGCATCAGGAAGGCGCCGACCACGAGGATCGCGAGCGAGGGCGCGAAGGCCCAGATCGGGATGACGGTGAGGGCGCAGACGAGCGCGATGGCGATGGAACGGCGCCGCCCGATGCGATCGGACACGAGGCCGAAGAGGACGCCGCCGGCGATGGCGCCCACCATCGAGAGCGCGGTGAGGAGGGCGCGGCGGCCCGGCTCGAGGTGCCAGTCGCGCTGCAGGAAGGTCGGGAACATGTCCTGCGTGCCGTGCGAGACGAAGCCCATCGCGGTCATCAGCACGAGGAGGTAGAGGAACATCCGCCAGTGGCGCAGCACCGAGCGGCCGATGGCGCTGAAGTCGCGCTCCCGCGTCCGGGCCCACACCTCCGACTCCTTCACCTTGAAGCGGACGTAGAGGGCGAGGAGCGCGGGGAGCCCGCCGATGAAGAACAGGGGGCGCCACCCCCAGCGGGGGAAGACGAGCCAGTAGCAGAGCGCCGCGAGGAGGTAGCCGGCGGCGTAGCCCTGCTGGAGGAGGCCGGAGAAGACCCCCCGCAAGCGGGCCGGCACCTTCTCCATCACCAGCGACGCCCCGACGCCCCACTCGCCCCCCATCCCGATGCCGAAGAGCGCGCGCAGGACGAGGAAGGTACCGAAGTTGGGCGCCAGCCCCGAGAGGACCTCGACGACCGAGTAGAAGACGAGGTCCGCCATCAGCGGGATGCGCCGGCCGTAGCGGTCGGCGAGGAGCCCGAAGATGAAGGCGCCCACGGGGCGGAAGGCGAGGGCGAGGGTGATCGAGAGCGCGACCGCCGCGTCGGAGCGGCCGAAGTCCTTCGCGATGGCCGTGAGCGTCATCACGACCAGGAAGAAGTCGAACGCGTCGAGGGTCCAGCCGAGGAACCCGGCGAGGACCGCGGCGCGGTGGTCGGAAGCCGGCGCGGCGGCCGGCGCGGCGCCGCTCACTTCACCGCGTGGCGGAGGATCGTCCGGAGCTTCGCGGGCGCGGTGCGCCGCGGGTCGGAGAGGTAGATCTCATGGTGCACGCCGCGGAAGGCCAGCTCCTTCGCCTCCGCGAACGCGAGCATCGCCTCGAGGGTCGCCGGCTCCTTGTCGTACCCGCCGACGTGGAGCATCTGGACGCAGCGCCCCTCGCGGATCGTCTCCAGCTTCACCGTGGCGATCTCGCCGACCTTCCCCTTGGCGAGGAGCGCCTTCCTGGCGCGCGCGAGGTCGGCGGCCGCGACGAACACCGGCGTCCGGATGAGGACCTTCCAGCGCCAGTCCTTCGGGGACTTCACCGCGAAAGGGGCGCGCTTGTCGGGGCCCCACCAGAGCCCCTCGAGCGCCGCGACCTTGTAGTCGCCCTTCCCCACCCCCTTGCGCGTCATCTTGATGGTGAAGGCGACCGCGAACAGGGCGCCGACGGCGGCCTGGAACGCGGTGCCGGCGGGAGCGCCCCGTCCCTCGGCGGTGAGATAGCGCGCGGGGCCGACCGTCACGAGCGCGGGTTTCCGCGGGGTGACGTACTCGGCGCGGTGCTTCTTGAAAAGGTCGAGCTTGGCGGCCACGGGATGACGCCTCCGGCCCCGCAGGGGCCCTGGGGTGTGCCGCTGATATGTCATCCCGCGCACGGGCGTGCAAGCCCCGCGACGCGCGGCGCGGACGGTCGCCGGGCCTCCCGCGCGTCGCGTGCTTGAGCCCGCTCGCCGAAGCGGCTACCTTCCGTCGCCGCTGATTCTTTGACATCCGAAGGGGGAGCTCCCGTGGACGCCGCACCGGTCATCGCCCGAGGCCACAACGTGGCCGCGCTCATCCCTCCCGTCCCGGAGGCCGCTCTCCCGTACCTGCTCGCCATCACCGACCGCAAGACGCTGGTCCTCACCCCCGACGCCGCCCGCGCCGTCGCGCTCGCCGACGCGCTGGAGGGCGCCGGTCGCCCCGCCGCGGACCTCGTGGCGGTCTCGGGACTCGCGCGCGCCGCGCGCCGCCTCGCCGGCGGCGTGCCCGCGATGCTCCTCGTCGCGGTGGAGGATGCCGCCGCGCTGCTGCGGCGCTCGCTGCTGCGCCCCGCCGAGGCGCGGGCGATCGTCCTCGCCTGGCCCGACGAGCTGGAGCGGGAGGGCACGGCCGCGCTCGAGGCGGTGATGGCGGAGTGCGACAAGGAGGCGCAGCGCCTCCTCTTCGCCGCGCTCCCAGGGAGCGGCGTGGACGCGTTGCGGGAGCGCTACGCCTGGAAGGCGATGACCTTCGGCTTTCCCGCGGTGGACGAGCCGGCCGCGCCGCCGATCGGGCCGGCGCGCTTCGTGACGGCGCGAGGCGGCGCCTTCGCGGCGATGAAGCGCCGGGTGCTCGACGCCCTCAACCCCGACGGGGAGGACACGCTGGTCGTGGCCCCCTGCCCCGCGAGCCGCGAGGCGGCGGCGGCGCTCGCCGCCACGGCACCGGCCGACGCCCCTCCGGTGTTCGTCGTCGAGCCGTGCCAGCTCCCGTGGCTGCGCCGCCACTTCCAGCCCCTCACCGCCGTCCGCATCGCCTCCGCCGCCGACCTCGCCGACCGCCGCGCCGAACGCGTACGCTCGGCGCTCGCGGCGCTGATCGAGGCGGGGGACCTCGACCGCGAGCTGCTCGCCCTCGGCCCGCTCTTCTCGCGCTACGATCCCGCCGACGTGGCCGCCGCAGCGGTGCGCGCCGCCGGCGCCGGTCTCCTCGGCGGGCCCGGCGTGGAGGTCGCGGCCACGCCTATCGACACTGCGGCGGCGGGGGCGGTGCCGGCGTGGGCGAAGCTCTGGATCGGCGTGGGGAAGAAGGACGGCGTCCGGCCGGGGGATCTCGTCGGCGCCATCGTCGGGGAGACGAAGCTCGGCGCGGACCGCATCGGCAAGATCGAGATCCGCGAACTCTACGCGCTGGTCGAGGTGCGGGCGGAGGACGCGGAGCGGGTGGCGAGCGCGCTCACCGGCGCGACGATGCGCGGACGGCGCCTCACCGCGCGCATCGATCGCGGCCCCGGCGCCGGCACCGGCGGCTCCCGGCCCCCCCGGCGGGGGTGAGCACCCGACGCACCACGTCCATGGTGCCCGGCGAACGACGAGGCGCCACCGCGGTGGATCCGCGGTGGCGCCTCGTCCGTCCGGGGCCGGGGAACGCTACTTCTTCCGGCCGACGATCTCCTTGAGCCCCTTGCCGGCGCGGAACACCGTCACGACCGACGCCTTGATCTGGATCTCCTTGCCGGTGCGCGGGTTCCTGCCCTTCCGCGCCGCGCGCTTGCGGGTCTCGAAGTTGCCGAAGCCGCTGATCTGCACCTTGGCGCCCTTCCGGAGCTCCGTCGCGATGACGCCCGCCGGCGTGAAGAGGGCCTCGACGGCGCGCGCCGCCTCGACCTTGGACATCTTCGCCCGGGAGGCCAGCGCGTGCACCAATTCGGACTTGTTCACCGGATACGCTCCAGGCACGGATTCGGGGGCCGCGGCGTTCCCGCGGGTGGATGGCCCGCAACCTAGGAATGGACTAGGTTTTCCGCAATGTCGCCCACGCCCGTCACCGCCGAGCCGCTGACAGCCGCCGCGCCGCGACGCTGGCCCGCGCGCGGGGAGGCGTGGATCCTCGCCCTCTACGCCCTCACCGCGGCGTTCGTGACGTGGCAGCAGCTGCACCTCGATCACATCAACAACTGGCGGATGGCGCGCTGGTCCTTCTACCAGCTGCTGCAGGGGGGCGATCTCTACGCGCCCGCTCCCGGCCGGTTCTACGACCTGTACCAGTACAGCCCGACCTTCGCGCTGCTCGTGGCGCCGTTCGCCGTGCCGCCGGTGTGGCTCGGCCTCTTCCTCTTCAACGCCTTCAACGTCGGCGTCTTCTACTACGCCGTCCGCCGGCTCCTCCCGGGGCGGGTGGGGCTCGCCGCCCTGCTGATCCTCTACTTCGAGGTCCTGCGCTCCACGCAGAACACGGAGATCAACACCCTCGTCACCGGCATCTTCATCCTGGCGTTCCTGTGGCTCGAACAGGGCGGCGTCGGGCGGCCGGCAGCGGCCATCGCGGCGGGAGCCGCCATCAAGATCTTTCCCCTGGCCGCGGGGGCGCTCGCCCTCCCGCACCGCTGGCGCTGGCGCTTCGGCGCGGCGCTCGCGGCCGCGCTCGCCGTCGCGATCCTCGCTCCGCTGCTGGTGACCCCGCCGGCCACGCTGCTCCACCAGTACCACTCCTGGGTCGCGCTCGAGCGCCATTACAGCAACGCGCTCCGCATCGACTCGCTGATGGCGCTGCTGAACCTGGTGATCCCCGGGGCCTGGCCCAACTGGCCGGTGCAGGTGGCGGGCACCCTCCTCCTCCTGCTCCCCTACTGGGTGCGCCGCGCCGACTGGGGCGACGCGATCTTCCGGCGGGCGATGCTGTTCTTCCTCCTGCAGTACGTGATCCTGTTCAACCACCAGGCCGAATCGCCGACGTACATCATCGCCATGACGGGCGTGGTCGCCTGGTACCTCCTGGGGCCGCGGCGCTGGTATCATCACGCGCTGATGGCGTTCGCCTGGGTGCTGGTGTCGCTCTTCTCGGAGATCTTCCCGGCGAGCGTGCTCAACGTCTGCTGCCGGCCGTATCATTACAAGGCGATCCCGATCCTCCTGGTCTGGCTCGCCATGCTGTGGGAACTCCTCGCACCGCGCCGCCCCGGCAGCGCGCTGCCTCCCGGCGCAGCCCACGCGCCGGCGGGCTGAGGGACCGCCATGGACCTCGCGGGCAAGCGCGTGCTCGTCACCGGCGCCGACGGCTTCATCGGCAGCCATCTGGTCGAGGCGCTCCGCGCCTCTGGCTGCGACGTCCGCGCCTTCGTGTTCTACAACTCGTTCAACAGCCGCGGGTGGCTCGACACCCTGCCCCCCGACGCGCAGCGGTCCCTCGACGTCTTCGCCGGCGACGTCCGCGACCCCCACGGCGTCCGCACCGCGATGCAGGGGTGCGACGTGGTCTTCCACCTCGCCGCCCTGATCGCGATCCCGTTCTCGTACCACTCCCCCGACTCGTACGTGGACACGAACGTGAAGGGGACGCTGAACGTCCTCCAGGCGGCGCGGCAGCTCGGCACGGCGCGGGTGCTGGTCACCTCCACCTCCGAGGTGTACGGAACCGCCCGCTACGCGCCGATCGACGAGCAGCACCCCTTCCAGGGCCAGTCCCCCTACAGCGCGACCAAGATCGGCGCCGACCGGCTCGCCGAGGCGTTCTACCGGTCGTTCGACACGCCGGTCGTCGTGGTCCGGCCCTTCAACACCTACGGGCCCCGCCAGTCGGCGCGCGCCGTGATCCCCACGATCATCACGCAGCTGCTGGGCGGCGCCACCGAGATCCGCCTGGGGAGCGTGGGACCCACGCGGGACTTCACCTACGTCGCGGACACCGTGCGCGGCTTCGTGGCGCTCGCCGCGGCCGACGCGGCGGTCGGGGAGGAGGTCAACGTCGCCACGGGGCAGGAGCACGCCATCGCCGACGTGGCCGCGCTCCTGATCCGCGAGCTCAATCCCGCCGCCCGCATCGTCACCGACGCGGAGCGCGTCCGCCCCGACAAGTCGGAGGTGCAGCGCCTCGTGGGCGATAACGCCAAGCTGGTGCGGCTCACCGGGTGGCGCGCGGCGTTCGACCTCGCGGCGGGGCTGCGCGAGACGGTGCGGTGGTTCCGCGACCCCGCGAACCTCGCCAGGTACAAGGCCTGGCAGTACAACCTCTAGGCGGAACGATGCGCGCGGTCATCCTCGCCGGCGGGAAGGGCACGCGGCTGCGGCCCTACACGACGCTCATCCCGAAGCCGCTGGTCCCGCTCGGGGGGCGCTACTCCGTCCTCGAGCTGGTGCTGATGCAGCTCGCGAAGGCGGGGTTCGACCACGTCACCCTGGCCGTGAACCACCTCTCGCAGCTCATCATGGCCTACTTCGGCGACGGCGCGCGCTGGGGCATCCGGCTCGACTACTCGCTCGAGGACAAGCCCCTCAGCACCATCGGCCCCCTGACGCTGATCGACGACCTGCCCGACGACTTCCTCGTCATGAACGGCGACGTCCTCTGCGACCTCGACTACCGCGCCTTCTTCGAGGCGCACGTGGCGCGCGGCAGCGACGTGTCGGTCTCGGCGTACCGGCGGGACGTCCACGTGGATTTCGGCGTCCTGCGCTACGGCGCCGACCACGCGCTGGAGGGATTCGAGGAGAAGCCGTCCCTCTCGTTCGACGTCAGCATGGGGGTCTACTGCCTGAGCCGCCGGGTCGTGGCGGCGCTCGAGCGGGGCCGGACCTACGGCTTCGACGACCTGATGCGCGACAGCCTCGCGCACGGCCGCCGGGTGCAGGTGGCGCCCTTCGCCGGCTACTGGCTCGACATCGGCCGCACCGACGACTACGAGTACGCCGACGAGCACTTCGACGAGCTGGCCGCGCGGCTCGGGATCGGCCTCCCGTGAGGGTGCTGGTGACCGGCGCCGCCGGGGCCCTGGGCCGCCTCCTCGCCGGCCGTTTGGCGCGCGCGGGTTCCGTCGAGCTCTTCCACTCGGACCGCGCGCCGTCGGGCGCCCCCGGCGACCTCCCCTGCGACGTCACCGACGCCGCCGCGGTGGCGGCCCTCGTCGGGCGGACGCGCCCCGACCGGATCTTCCACCTCGCCGGGAGCGCCTCGGGGGACTACGCGCGGGACCGCGCGGTGAACGCCGACGGCGCCTGGTCCCTGTGCGAGGCGGTCCGGGCGGCCGGCCTCACGACGCGCATCGTCGTCATCGGCAGCGCCGCGGAGTACGGACTCGTCGCCCCGGAGGAGAACCCGGTGCCCGAGTCCCGGCCGCTCCGGCCGCTCTCCGTCTACGGGCTCACGAAGGCGTTCCAGACGGGGATCGCGGCGCACTTCGCCGCGCGTCACGGGACCGACATCGTCGTCGCCCGGCTCTTCAACCTCCTCGCGCCCGGGCTCCCGGAGGGCCTCATCCTCGGGCGGGCGGAGCGCCTGATCGCGCAGTACCGCCGGGGGGAGATCGCCATCCTCGAGTTCGGCAACCTGGCGAGCGCGCGGGACTACGTGGAGGGCGAGGAGGCCGTGGACCAGCTCCTGCGCATCGCCGACCGCGGCGTGGCGGGCGAGGTCTACCACGTGGCCTCCGGCCGGCCCGTCGTGATGCGCGACCTGCTGGGCCGGATCCTCCGCGAGGCCGGGATCCCCGCGGAGGCCGTGCGCGAGGCACCCGACCGCCCGACCCGCCTCGGCACCGACGTGCCCCTGATCTACGCCGACCTCTCGAAGACGCGAGCCCTCGCCGATGCCTGATCCCGCCGCCGGCCTCCCCGCCGCGCGCCGCCGCGTGACGGTGGTCGCGCCGGTCTTCAACGAGCAGGACGTCATCGCGGAGTTCTACGCGCGGACGAAGGCGGTCCTGGAGACGCTGCGTGAGCGCTACGCACCGCGCATCCTGTTCGTCGTGGACCGCAGCACCGACGACACGCTGGCGATCCTCCGCGACATCGCCGCGCGCGACCCCGAGGTGCAGGTGCTCGCCCTCTCCTCGCGCTTCGGCCACCAGCTCTCTCTCCTCGCCGGGATCGACCACGCCGCGGACGCCGACGCCATCGTGATGATGGACAGCGACCTGCAGCATCCCCCGGAGCTGATCCCCGAGCTCCTGGCCCAGTTCGAGCGCGGGAACGACGTGGTCTTCACGGTCCGGAGGGATTCCGCAGAGATCGGCCGGATGCGCCGCCTCCTCGGGAACGGCTTCTACCGGGTGATGGGGTGGCTGGCGAGCATCCCCGTGCAGCGGAACACCGCCGACTTCCGCCTCATCTCCGGGCGCGTGGCGCGCACGGTGCGCGAGCAGATCCACGAGCGGGGGATCTTCCTGCGGGGCATCCTGAGCTGGGTGGGCTTCAACCAGGTCGCCGTCGCGTACACGCCGGGCCACCGCGCGGCCGGCCGCAGCAAGTACTCGCTGTCACGGATGATGGCGCTGGCGACGGCGGGCATCCTCTCCTTCAGCACCAAGCCGCTCCGGATGGGGATCTTCGTCGGCCTCGGCTTCGCGCTCCTCGGCTTCGCCTACGGCGCGGTCACGGTCGTCAGCTATTTCACCGATCCGCAGACGCCGCGGGGCTACGCCACGATCGTGACGCTGCTGCTCCTCTTCAGCGGCGTGCAGCTGGTGTTCATGGGGATCCTGGGGGCGTACGTCGGCGCGATCTACGACGAGGTGAAGGGGCGGCCGCACTACATCGTGGACGAGGCCATCAACATCGGCGCGGTCGCGCGGAAGGACTGACCCGGACTCACGCCGCCCCAAAGCGGGTGAGGACGAGGTCGCCGCGCGCGAGGCGCTCCCGCACCGGCGCCGAGAGGAGCGCGGCGAGCTCGACGGCCCGGCCCGCGATGTAGGGATCCCACGCCACCACCGACGAATCGTCCTTCCCCGGATGCACCATCACCTCGGTGCTCCCCTCCGGCAGCGCGTCGAGCAGCGCCAGCAGGTCCTCCTGGAACCGCGGCACCCCCAAGAGCGCGATGCCGCGGAACGACGCGGCCCCCGGCAGCGGGCGCGGCCCCCGCGACGGCACGGCCCACGCCGCGGCGACGAGGGCGCGCTTGATGATCCCCACCAGGCCCGTGGGGCGCGCCCACAGCGGCTCGAGGGGACGCCGGATCACCGTCACGCCGGCGGCCGCCGCCGCCGCCGCGAGCGCGCCGCGCATCGCCGGGAAGGCGTGCACGTGCCGGTGGCTGTCGGCGTGCGTCGGGACGATGCCGGCCGCGCGGAGCCGCGCGAGCTGCGCGTCGGCCTCGCGGCGCACCTCCTCCGGCCGCACCCCCCCCGCGAGCGCGCGCCGCAGCAGCCGGCCGAGGGAGAGGAAGCGGCCCTCGCCGTCCAGCAGGCTCGGCACCGCCGCCGCCGGCGCCACGCTCCGGCCCGTCGTGAGGTTGAAGTGCAGCCCGACGCCGAGCCGCCCCCCCAGCGCCCGCGCGCGGCGCACCGCATCGTCGAAGCCGGGAGTGTTCACCATCAGTGACGCCGACGTGACCACCCCCGCGCGCACCGCTTCCTCGATGCCCTCGTTGACCAGCACGGAGAGGCCGAGGTCGTCGGCGTTGATGACCACGCGCCGCCGCAGCGTCCCGGTCACGCTCAGGTTCCGCTCCGCAGGGTGATCCGCAGGATCTCGCTGGGCCGGAAGAGCCGCATCCGCGGCCCCCAGGTGCCGGTGCCGCGGCACACGATGACGGTCATCCCCCCCACCTCGTACCGGCCGCCCATCAACGGGTAGTTCATCGCGGTGAAGTACCCGAAGGGCCAGATCTGGCCGCCGTGGGTGTGCGCCGCGAGCATCAGGCCGACGCCGTCACGCGCCGCGCGCTCCGTCTGGAGCGGTGAATGGGAGAGGAGGATCGTGGCCTCCCCCGCCGGCCGGCCGGCGACCGCGGTCCCGATGGGGTCCGCGACGGTCGTCCGCCCGCGGCCGTGGCGCGTGAGGTCCTCGACCCCCGCGAAGACGAGCCCGGGCCGCACCTCAGCCCACTGATTCACCAGCACGCGCAACCCCGCCTGCTCGAGGCGTCCCCCGCCGCCCCCCGGGCGGCCGTAGTGCTCGTGGTTGCCGTTCACCGCCCAGACGCCGAGGGGCGCGTGGAAGGCGCGGAGCAGCGGCAGCAGTCCCGACTCCGACGGCGTGTCGCCTTCGAGCACGTCGCCGAGCACGACGATCGCGTCGGGATGGAGCCCCTCCACCTGGCGCACCCGCGCCGCCAGCCACCGCTCGCCGATCAGGGTGCCGAGGTGCAGGTCCGAGATCCCGACGACCACGAGGCCGTCGGCATCGCGCGGCAACCCGGCGAGCCGGACCTCGTACTCGCGGACCACGGGCGGGCGGACCGCCTGTACCACGCCGATCACCGCGAAGGCGCCGGCGAGGGCGAACGCCGCACCGCGGAGCGCCGGCACCCAGCGCCGCAGCGCGAAGCCGAAGAGGGTGATCACGTCCACGAGGAGGAGCCCCGCGGCCGCCCAGAAGATGACGGCGAGCCAGTCCGCTCCGACGAGCGCGATGGGGCGGACCACCCAGCCGGGGAGGACCCCCTCCAGGCCGCGGGATGCGAGGAAGCTCCCCCACAGCAGGAGCGCCACGGCGGCGAGGAGCCAGCGGCGGCGACGCGGCGCGAAGAGGGGCAACGACCACGCGCGCCAGAAGACGTACAGGTTGCCCGCGGTCCAGAGGAGGAAGCCGACCCTCATCCGATCAGCACGGCGCGCATCGAGAGGGAGGCGAGGTCGAAGCCGGTGACGGGGAAGCGCACCGCCTCGCCCGGGGCCGCCGCGCCCGCCACGTAGAGGAGCGGCAGGTAGTGGTCGGGGGTCGGGTGGGCCATCCGGAAGGCGTCCCCGTCCGCGGCGCGGGCGAGGAAGGCGCCGTCGCCCTGCTCGAGCGCCTTGGCGACGTCGGCGTCGAAGGCCGCGGCCCACGCCGGCGTGGCCAGCTCCCCGCGATGGGCGCTCGTCATCGCGTGCCGCAGGTTGTGGACGATGTTCCCGCTCCCGAGCACCAGCACGCCCTCCTCGCGCAGCGCGGCGAGGGAGCGGCCAAGGGCGAGGTGCGCCGCGGCCCCCTGGCGATAGTCGAGGCTGAGCTGGACCACGGGGATGTCGGCTTCGGGGCGCAGGTGCACCAGCACCGACCAGGTGCCGTGGTCGAGCCCCCAGTCCTCACGGAGGAAGGCGCGGTCCTCGCCGAGGAGGCGCACGACGCGCTGCGCCAGCGCGACGTCCCCGGGCGCCGGGTACTCGACCTCGTACAGGGGCTGGGGGAAGCCGCCGAAGTCGTGGATCGTCTCGGGGCGCTCGTTGCCCGTGACGAAGGTGCCGTTCGCGTACCAGTGGGCGGAGACGGCGAGGATCGCGCGCGGCCGCGGCAGGAGCGCGGCGAGGTCGCGGAAGCCGCGGCTCCACTGATTGTCCTCGATCGCGTTCATCGGCGAGCCGTGGCCGACGAACAGCACCGGCATGCGGCCGGCGGCGGTGGGGAGTGCGTCGCGCATCACGCGGGAAGCTGCGGCGCCGCGCCCCCGGTGGTCAAGCGCCCGGGCCCGGGGCGTGGGCGCACCTCGCTTGACGCTGCGCGACCGCCGCGCCTACTTTCGCGTCCGCTGCTCCCTCCGCCCCCAGGCACCGACATGTTCTACGGCACGACACCCGGCTGGCTCGAGGTCATCAGCGGCGTGATGTTCAGCGGCAAGAGCGAGGAGCTCATCCGCCGCGTCCGCCGCGCGGTGATCGCCCGGAAGAAGGTCCAGGTCTTCAAGTCCCACCTCGACGCGCGCTACGCCGGCGTCTACGCCGTGAGCAGCCACGACGGCACCATCGTCGAGGCCGAGCCGGTGCAGAGCGCCATCGAGATCATGGAGCGCGTGCGGCCCGACACCGAGGTCGTCGCGGTGGACGAGGCGCAGTTCCTCGACAAGGGGATCGTCCGGGTCGCGAACGCGCTCGCGCGGCGCGGCGTGCGGGTCATCGTCGCCGGCACCGACAGCGACTTCCGCGCCGAGCCCTTCGGCGCGATGGCCGAGCTGATGTCGTCGGCGGAAGTGGTGGACAAGCTCCACGCCATCTGCGTCGTGTGCGGCGGGCCCGCGTCCCTCAACCAGCGGCTCGTGAACGGCAAGCCGGCGCCGTACGAGTCCCCGCAGATCATGGTGGGGGGCCGCGAGTCGTACGAGGCGCGCTGCCGGCACTGCCACGAGGTGCCGCGGAAGGACGAGGGCCAGGGGGACCTGCTGCCCTGATGCTGCTCGTCGGGCTGACCGGCAACGTCGCGGCGGGGAAATCCACCGTGCTCGCGCTCCTGGCCTCGTGGGGCGCCACCGTCATCGACTCCGACCTCCTCGCCCGCGAGGTGGTCGCGCGGGGCACGCCGGGGCTCGCCGCCCTCGCCGGGCGCTTCGGGCCGGGCGTCCTGGCGGGGGACGGCTCCCTCGATCGCGCCGCCCTGCGCCGCCGCGCGATGGCTGACGAGGGGGAGCGCCTCGCCCTCAACGCCATCGTCCATCCGCTGGTGCGGGAACGCGCCGACGCGCTCGCGCGCGCCGCCGAAGCCGCCGGCGACCTGATCGTGGTGATGGACGTGCCCCTCCTCTTCGAGGTGCGGGACCCCGCCGACTTCGACCAGGTGATCCTGGTGGACGCCCCGGTGGCGGTGCGCCGCGCGCGCCTCGTGGCGGAGCGGGGCCTCGGCGGGGACGAGGCCGACGCGCTCATCGGGGCGCAGCGTCCGAGCGCGGAGAAGCGCGGGCGGAGCGATGCCGTCATCGACAACGACGGCTCGCGGGATGCGCTCGAGCGGCAGGCCCTCGCCGTCTGGCAGGAGCTGCGCGCGCTCGCGGCCCGGCGCGCCCTGGGCGGGGCGACGCCGCATTCCCTCCTCGCCGTCTTCGCCCACCCCGACGACGAGACGTACGGCCCCGGCCCCACCCTCGCCCGCTACGCCGACGCCGGGCTCGAGGTCCACCTCGTCTGCGCGACGGGTGGCGAGGCCGCGAAGCGGCGCGCCGGGCTCGCGGATCCCGACGCCCTGCGGCGCCACCGCGAGGCGGAGCTCCGGGAGGCGTGCCTCGTCCTCGGCGTGCACACCCTCCAGCTGCTGCGCTACCGCGACAAGACCCTCGCGCCCCGGGACGCCGCCGGCGCCGGGGCGGTCGCCGCCGCGATCCGCCGCACCCGCCCCGACGCCATCGTCACCTACGGTCCCGACGGCGTCTCCGGCCATCCCGACCACCGGGCGATCCACGCCTGGACCCGCCGCGGCTGGGAGGCGGAGGGACGTCCCTGCCCCCTCTGGGAGGTCGCGATCACGGAGGAGGCCGCCCGGCTCCTTCCTGACCGCGGGCTCATCGGGCGGCGCGGCGCGGAGATTGCGGCGGAACTCGACAGCCGGCCGTGGCTGGACGTGAAGGAAGCGGCCATCAAGTGCCACGCCTCGCAGCGCTATCCGGTGCCGCTCGACACGCCGGCGTGGCGCGAACGCGTGGGCCGCGAGGTGTTCGGCAGGGCGGATTTCGCGCCCGATTCGGGGCCTCCGGTGAGCGATTTCTTCGTTGCTTGACACTACCTGAGCGCCCCGGTAGCGTAGGGGCGGCAGGACATTTTCCACCTTCGTCAGGCGGTCTGAGGATGGCAACGCTCATTCCCGAGCACCTGCTCTTCACCGAAGAGCACGAGTACGTACAGAAGCCCGACGCCCACGACATCGTGTCGGTCGGGATCACCGACTACGCCTCCCACGAGCTCGGCGACGTGGTCTATGTGGACCTGCCCCAGGTGGGCGCCAAGTTCAAGAAGATGGAGGTCCTGGGCACGATCGAGGCGGTGAAGGCCGTCTCGGAGGTCTATTCGCCGGTCTCCGGCGAGGTCGTGGAGGTCAACGGGGCGATCGAGGGCGATCCGTCGGTGGTGAACCGGGATCCCTACGGCGCCGGCTGGATGGTCAAGCTGAAGGTGAAGAACCCCGCGGAGCTCGACGAGCTCCTTGGGCCGGCGGCCTACGCGGCCCACATCGGCCAGTAACACGCGGCGCCCCGGACCCCGGTCCGGGGCGTTGCATCTCCGGCAGAGTCAATCCCTATGTCCTACGTCCCCCATAGTGAAGCCGACGTCCGCGCGATGCTGGCGACGATCGGCGTCAAGTCGCTCGACGACCTCTTCGCGTCCGTCCCGTCCGGGCTGCGCTGCGGGGAGCTGAAGGGCATCCCCGAGGGCCAGTCCGAATGGGACACGGTTCGCCGGGTCTCGGCCCTGGCGGACCGCGACGCGGCGCTGGTGTGCTTCGGCGGCGCCGGCCTGTACGACCACTACGTCCCCGCGACGGTGGACCACATCCTCCGCCGCTCCGAGTTCTACACGGCCTACACGCCGTACCAGGCCGAGGTCTCGCAGGGCACGCTGCAGGTCATCTACGAGTTCCAGACGATGGTCTGCCAGCTGACCGGGATGGACGTCGGGCAGGCCTCGATGTACGACGGGGCCAGCGCCTGCGCCGAGGCCGCGATCCTCGCGGGCAACGTCAAGAAGGACCGCCGCGACATCGTGATGGCCCACACGGTGCACCCGCACTTCCGCCGCGTGACGGAGACGTACCTCCACGCCACGGGGCGCAAGGTGCTGAGCGCGCCGCGCAGCGCCGACGGGACCCTCGACCGCGCCAGGACGAAGGCGATGCTCGCGGGCGCGTCGTGCCTGGTGGTCCAGCAGCCGAACTTCCTCGGCGTGATCGAGGACCTCGAGGCCGCGGCCGCGCTGGCGCACGAGGCGGGCGCGCTGCTCGTCGTGGCGGTGAACCCGATCGCGATGGCGCTCCTCAAGACCCCGGGGGCCTGCGGCGCCGACATCGCCGTCGCCGAGGGCCAGCCGCTCGGCATCCCGATGAGCTTCGGGGGGCCGGTGTGCGGCCTGTTCGCCGCGAAGCAGGAGTTCCTCCGCCAGATGCCGGGCCGCATCGCCGGCCAGGCCGACGACCACGACGGCCGTCGCGGCTACGTGCTTACGCTGCAGACGCGCGAGCAGCACATCCGCCGTGAGAAGGCGACCAGCAACATCTGCACGAACCAGGCGCTCCTCGCCCTCGCCGTGACGGTGTACCTCGCCACGATGGGGAAGCAGGGGCTGCGGGGAGTGGCCGAGGCCTCGGCGGTGAACGCGCACGAGGTGTACGACCGGATGCTGAAGCTCCCCGGCTACGCCCCGCTCTGTCCCGGCGGCGCCTTCTTCAACGAGTTCGCGGTGACGACGCCGAAGCCGGCGTCGGAGATCGTCCACCGCGCCGCCCAGCTCGGCGTCCTCCCCGGCGTGGCGATGGACCGCTTCGCGTATCCGCTGGAGGGCGAGAACGTGATGCTCGTCGCCGCCACCGAGAAGCGCACGGCGGAGGACGTGGACCGGCTGATCGACGTGCTCAGACAGGTCTGAGCGGGAGGCCGCGATGCCGACGCTGACGTTCCACGGGCACTCGTGCTTCGTCCTGGAGCACGGCGGCAAGCGCGTCATCTTCGACCCGTTCCTCTCGGGGAATCCCAAGGCCGACGTGAAGCCGACGGACCTCCCCCACCTCGACGGCGTCCTCGTCACCCACGGCCACGCCGACCACCTCGGCGACGCGGTGGCGATCGCGAAGCAGCATGCGGCCACCCTCGTCGCGCCGTACGAGCTGGCGTTGTACTGCGGCGACCGCGGCGTCGAGGACGCCAACGGCATGGGCATCGGCGGGAGCCGGGAGTTCCCCTTCGGCCACGTGAAGCTCGTGGCCGCGGTCCACGGCGGCGTGGTCGAGGGCGAGGCGTCGGGCGGCAAGGGGGGCTACACCAGCTTCCCCTGCGGCTTCGTCGTCACGATGGGCGGCCAGCACGTCTACCACGCCGGTGACACCGCACTGACCCTGGACATGCAGCTGCTCGAGGGGCAGGTGGACGTGATGTGCGTGCCCATCGGCGACCACTACACGATGGGCCCCGAGGACGCCGCCCGCGCGGTGGGCTTCGTCAAACCGCGGGTGGCGATCCCGATGCACTTCGGGACGTTCCCCGCCATCGACACGGATCCGAAGCGATTCCAGAGCGCCGTCGGCGCCCGGGCGGAGGTCGTCGTCCTCCAGCCCGGCCAGACATACAGCTTCTGAGGAGCGTATGCAGGCCTTCCCGTTCCAGCCGATCCCGACCCCGCTGATCTTCGAGCGCTCCCGCGAGGGGCGGCCCGGCACCGCCGTGCCGAAGCCGATCGTGGCGAGGCGCGCCGCCGACGTGCTCCCGAAGGGCGCGCTCGCCGCGACGCCGCCGGACCTGCCGGAGGTGCCCGAGTTCGAGGTGGTGCGGCACTACATCGAGCTGTCGCTCAAGAACCACCACGTGGACCGGGCGCTCTATCCCCTGGGGTCGTGCACGATGAAGTACAACCCCAAGGTGAACGAGGACATGGCGCGCCTCCCCGGCTTCACCGGCATCCACCCCATGGCGCCCGACGAGCAGGTGCAGGGCGCGCTCGCGCTCATGTACGAGCTGAGCGAGTGGCTGAAGGAGATCTGCGGGATGGACGCCATCACCCTGCAGCCCGCCGCGGGCGCGCAGGGCGAGATGACGGGCATCTTCCTGATCGCCGCGTACCACAAGTCGCGCGGCGACACCGCCCGCAACGTCGTGATCATCCCCGACTCGGCCCACGGCACCAACCCGGCCACCTCGGCGCTCGCCGGCTTCACGGTGCGCGGGATCAAGTCGGGCCCCGACGGCCTCACCGACCTCGTCGCCCTCAAGGCCGCGCTGGGGCCGGACGTCGTGGCCCTGATGCTCACCAACCCGAGCACCATCGGCCGCTTCGAGACCCAGGTGGTCGAGATCGCCAAGCTGGTGCACGACGCCGGCGCCCTGCTGTACATGGACGGCGCGAACATGAACGCCCTCATCGGCATCGCCAAGCCGGGCGACTTCGGCGTGGACGCGATGCACCTCAACCTCCACAAGACCTTCTCGACGCCCCACGGCGGCGGCGGGCCCGGCTCCGGCCCCGTGGCCGTCAAGAAGTTCCTCGAGCCGTTCCTCCCGGTGCCGATCATCCACAAGGAGAAGGACGGCCGCTACCGCCGCGAGTGGGCGCGGCCGCAGAGCATCGGCAAGCTGCACGGCTACCTGGGGAACTTCGGCGTGCTGGTGCGCGCCTACACCTACATCACCCGCCTCGGCCGCGAGGGGATCAAGCACACCGCGGAGGGCGCGGTCCTCAACGCCAACTACCTCGCCGCGCGCATCGAGTCCAAGTACCCGATGCCCTACGGCCGCGGGATGCACGAGTGCGTCGCCGACGGCTCGCGGTTCAAGGAGTTCGGCGTCAAGACGCTCGACATCGCCAAGCGGCTGCTCGAGTTCGGCTTCCACGCGCCGACCGTCTACTTCCCGCTCATCGTGCACGAAGCGCTGATGATCGAGCCGACGGAGACAGCGACGAAGGACGAGCTCGACCGCTTCGCCGACACCATGCTCCAGATCGCCGGCGAGGCGGAGACGTCGCCCGAGCTCCTCACGGGAGCGCCGCGCAACACGCCGGTCAGCCGCTTCGACGAGGCGGCCGCGGCGCGCAGCCCCAATGTCCGCTGGAAGCGGTAGGTGCCAGGAGCCAGACGCTAAGGGGAAGTGCCCGGTTACCAGACGCCAAGGGAGCTCCTGCCCCCTTGGCGTCTGTCATCCGACCGTCTGAACGTACATTGTGTGCGCAGGAGGTCCCTGGCCTCTTCCCGCCTCCCAGGACTCGCCATGCCGCTGACCGTCCTCGTCGCCGCTCTCGTCGTGGCCGCGTCCGCCACAGCCGCCATTCGCGCCGCCTACCGCGGCGACCAGCGCGGCGTCTACGTCTTCAAGCCGCTCACCACCCTCCTCGTGCTCGCCGCGACGCTCCTGCTGTTCGCGCCGTCGGCGTCGCGCTACAGGGAGTTGATCCTCGCCGGCCTCGTCCTCTCGCTCGCCGGGGACGTCTTCCTGATGCTGGGCGCGCAGCGGTTCCTTCCTGGGCTGGGGTGCTTCCTCGTCGCCCAGCTCCTGTACGCGTGGGCGTTCACCACCGACGCGCCGCTGTCCGTCGCGCAACTGCCCTGGGCCGCGCCCTTCGCCTTCTTCGCGGGCGTCGTGGTGCTCGCCCTCTGGAAGGGCCTCCCGAACGCCGTGCTGCGCGGCGCCGTCGTGGTCTACGCGGCCGCCATCGGCGCGATGGCGTGGCGCGCCGCGGCGCGCATGCTCGCGCCGGGCGTCCCGCTCCCGAGCGGCGCGGCGGCGCTCGCGGGCGCGTGCCTCTTCCTGGCGTCGGATGCGGTCCTAGCGGTGAACCGCTTCCGGCGGCCCCTCCGCCTCGGTGAACCGGTCACGCTGGCCACCTACTGGGCGGCCCAGTTCCTCATCGCCCTTTCCGTGCAGGGTTGATGAAAGACGACTCAAGTAGTCACCTTTCTACC
>JADGQW010000030.1 GCA_017881505.1 Gemmatimonadales bacterium | reverse complement strand
GTGTTGACGAAGGAGGAGGGGGGCCGGCACACGCCGTTCTTCAAGGGGTACCGGCCGCAGTTCTACTTCCGGACGACGGACGTGACGGGGAACGTGGAGCTGCCGGAAGGGGTGGAGATGGTGATGCCGGGGGACAACGTGCAGATGACGATCACGTTGATCACCCCGATCGCGATGGAAGAGGGGCTCCGGTTCGCGATCCGCGAAGGTGGGCGGACCGTCGGCGCCGGCGTCGTCACCAAGATCCTGGAGTAGGGGAAGGTCCCGATGGCGCGCGAGAACATCATCATGGCGTGCAGCGACTGCAAGGAGCGGAACTACTTCACCACGAAGAACCGCCGGACGCATCCGGAGCGGGTCGAGTGGAAGAAGTTCTGCCCGCGGTGCGGCAAGCATACGATGCATAAGGAGACGAAGTGAGCCTCCTGGCGGTCCTCGGCGTGGTCGCGGCGCTGGCCGCGGCGGCGGCGCTGGTCGTCTGGCGCGAGCAGGTGCGGGCGATGGCGCACAGCACGGCGGTCTTCACGGGCGAGGTCACGGCCGAGGTGAAGAAGGTCACCTGGCCGGACCGGCAGCAGCTCAAGAACGCCACGCTCGTCATCATCGCCTTCGTGCTCGTGATGGCGACGATCATCGGCGTCATGGACCTCATCCTGCAGGCGATCTTCGTGAACGTGCTGCCGCGGCTGCTGGGATGACCGAAGGCGTCGCGATGGAGCACCGCTGGTACGCCATCCAGACGACGGCGGGCCACGAGAACAAGGTGCGCTTACTGATCGACCGGCGGATCCAGGAGGATCCCCGGCCGGCCGAGGACAAGGCCATCCGCAAGGCGCTGGTGCCCGTGCAGGACGTGGTGGAGGTGAAGAACGGGAAGAAGGTCACCGTCGAGCGCAAGCTCTTCCCGGGGTACGTGCTCGTGGAGATGGTCTCGAACCAGGAGACCCTCCACGTGATCAACAACATCCAGGGGGTCATCAAGTTCGTCGGCACGGGCCGCGAGCCGATGCCCCTGCGCCAGGACGAGGTCAACCGCCTCCTCGGGATCGAGGAGCCGGTGGCCGAGACGGAGCAGCGGGACGAGATCCCGTTCCTGGTGGGCCAGATCGTGGAGATCATCGAGGGGCCGTTCTCGGACTTCAGCGGCTCGGTGGAAGAGGTGCTGACGGAGAAGGGGAAGGTCCGGGTGGCGGTGAGCCTCTTCGGCCGGCCGACGAGCGTCGAGTTGGACTACCTGCAGCTCCGGGCGCACTAGGGCGCCGTCCGCCGTCGGCCGTCAGCCATCAGGAGGCTGAGGGCCCCTATCGCTGACGGCTGATGGCTGATGGCTCTGTGAAGTTCCCCGCGACCGCGCGGGTCATCGCGGCAGTCAGCGGCGGGCTCATCGCCGCGGCGTGAATCGAGGACGGTATGCCTCCCAAGCCCAAGGCCGGGAAGAAGAAGGTCCTGGCCGTCGTCAAGCTCCAGATCAACGCCGGTGCGGCGACGCCGGCCCCGCCGGTCGGCTCGGCGCTGGGGCCGCACGGCCTGAACATCATGGACTTCTGCAAGCAGTTCAACGCGCAGACGGCCAGCCAGCCCGGCATGGTGATCCCGGTGATCGTAACGGTCTACGGCGACCGCTCGTTCTCCTTCATCACCAAGACCCCGCCGGCGGCGGTGCTGCTGCGCAAGGAAGCGGGCATCGAGAAGGGCTCGGCGACCCCGAACCGCGACAAGGTGGGGAAGGTGACCCGCGCGCAGGTCCGGAAGATCGCGGAGCTCAAGATGCCCGACCTGAACGCGATGGACCTCGAGGGCGCCATGGCGATGATCGCCGGCACCGCGCGCTCGATGGGCATCGAGGTGGCGGACTGATGACCGTCCACGGGAAGCTCTATCGCAAGGCCGCGGAGGGCCACGACCCGATCAACCGCTATCAGCCCCACGAGGCGCTGGAGCGGGTGAAGACCCGGGCGTTCGCCAAGTTCGACGAGACGGTGGACATCGTGGTGCGCCTCGGGGTGGACCCGCGGCACGCCGACCAGATCGTGCGCGGCACGGTGGTGCTGCCGCACGGGACGGGGAAGAAGGTCCGCGTGCTCGTCATCACGCAGGGCGACAAGGTCAAGGACGCCGAAGCGGCGGGCGCCGACTTCGTCGGGGTGGAGTACATCCAGAAGATCAAGGATGGCTGGCTCGACGTGGACGCGATCGTCGCGACCCCCGACGTGATGGGCCAGCTCGGCCCGCTCGGCCGGGTCCTCGGCCCGCGCGGCCTGATGCCGAACCCGAAGGCGGGGACGGTCTCGATGGACGTGACCAAGGCGGTCCGCGACATCAAGGCCGGCAAGATCGAGTTCCGCGTGGACAAGACGGGCAACGTCCACGCGCCGATCGGGAAGGTGAGCTTCTCGGTCGAGCAGCTGGAGCAGAACTACACCGCGTTCATGGACACCATCGTCCGGGCGAAGCCGTCGGCGGCCAAGGGCACCTACGTGAGAACGGTGGCCGTGTCCAGCACGATGGGCCCCGGGTACCGCATCGACCCGGCGTTGTATCGATGAACCGCACCGAGAAGCAAACCGCCATCGACGCGCTGACCGCGAAGCTCGCGGACGCGCGGGCGATCTACGTGACCGACTACCAGGGCCTCACGGTCGGGAAGGTCACGGACCTGCGGCGCCGCCTGCACAAGGCCGGCGTCGACTACGTGGTCGTGAAGAACACCCTGGCGCTGCGGGCCCTCAAGGCCGCGTCGGTGTCCGGGCTCGACACCCACGTCACCGGCCCGACGGCCTTCGCCCTCTCGCAGGGCGACGCCGCGGCCGCCGCGAAGGTCCTCACGGACTTCGCGAAGGAGTTCGAGAAGCCGGCGCTCAAGGCCGCCATCGTCGACGGCCGGTCCATCTCCCCCGAGCAGGTCCGCCGGCTGGCGCAGCTGCCGCCGCGCGATGTGCTCCTGGGCGAACTGGCGGGGGCGCTGCAGGGCCCGCTGGCCGGCTTCGTCGGTGCCCTCACGGGGCTGTTGTCCACCTTTGTCGGCGCCGTCGAGGCGCTCCATGCGCAGCGCTCGAGCGCTGCCTGAACCGGTTGGAGGGATGAGCAGATGACGACCACCACGACGCTCAGCAAGGACGACATCCTCAACGCGATCGGCTCGATGTCGGTCGTTGAGCTGGCGGACCTGATCGAGGCGTTCAAGACCAAGTTCAACGTGACGATCAGCGCCGCGCCGGCCGCCGCCGCGCCGGCCGCCGCCGCCGCCGAAGTCGAGGAGCAGACGGAGTTCGCCGTCATGCTCAAGGAAGCCGGCGCCAAGAAGATCCAGGTCATCAAGGTCGTGCGGGAGCTGACCAGCCTGGGCCTCAAGGAAGCGAAGGACCTGGTCGACGGCGCCCCGAGCACCGTGAAGGACGGCGTGCCGAAGGCCGAGGCGCAGGCCATGAAGGCGAAGCTGGAAGAGCAGGGTGCCACGGTCGAGTTGAAGTAGGCTGACGACGGCAAGGGCTCCACGCACCGGACGTGCCGCCCCCGGGCCCGAGGGGCCTTTTGCGCTGCGCGCAAGGATGACACATGCCTGAGACGCTGCCCCAGATCTCGTTCGGCAAGCTCGACGCCGCGATGCCGATGCCGCATCTGCTCGACATCCAGACCAAGGCGTTCGAGCGGCTCCTCACCCCCGAGACGGAGAAGGGGGAGGACGACATCGGCCTGGAGCGGGTCTTCCGCGACCTGTTCCCGATCGCCGACGTCAACGAGAACTACTCGCTCGAGTTCGTGAAGTGCGCGATCGGCGAGCCCAAGTACACGGTCGAGGAGTGCATCGAGCGCGACATGACGTACTCGGCGCCCCTCAAGGCCACCCTCCGCCTCCTGATCATGGAAGAGGTGGCGGGCACCAAGCGGCCCAAGAACATCCTCGAGAAGGAAGTCTATCTCGGGGAGCTGCCGCTGCTCACGCCCCTGGGCACCTTCGTCATCAACGGGGCGGAGCGGGTCATCGTCTCGCAGCTGCACCGGTCGCCGGGCGTGGTCTTCGAGGAGACCATCCACCCCAACGGCCAGCGGCTCTTCTCGGCGCGCATCATCCCGTTCCGCGGCTCGTGGGTCGAGTTCACCATCGACATCCACGACGTCGTGTTCGTGCACATCGACAAGAAGAAGAAGTTCCCGGCGACCGCGCTGCTGCGGGCGTTCGGCTACTCCACCAACTCCCAGATCCTCGAGCTCTTCTTCGCGAAGAAGGAGCTCGACATCACCGGCAACCTCCAGGCGCGTTCGCAGCGGCGCGAGGTGCTGGGCACGCTCCTCGCCGCCGCCGTGGCGAACCCCGAGGAGCCGAAGGGCGAGCCGCTGGCGCAGGAGGGGGACGAGCTCACGCTCGAGACGATCAACGTCCTGCGGCGGGCCGGCGTGGAGAAGGTCACGGTCTTCTCGGGGTACGTCACCCTCAACTTGCGCGACGAGGACGAGGTCCCCCAGGCGCTCCGCGAGCGCGAGGCGAAGCACGTCCTCGCCTTCGACGTGGCCGACCCGCAGACCGGCGAGCTCCTCGCCGAGCGGGGCAAGGAGCTCGGGGAGATGCTCCGCAAGCGCCTCCGCAAGGCGGGGGTGGAGACGGTCGAGGTCTTCCTCCCGGCGGGGCGCGGCGAGTCGCCGCTCATCAAGAACACCCTCGCCAAGGACCCGACGACGAGCGAGGGCGAGGCCCTGCAGCAGATCTACTCGCTGCTGCGCCCGGGCGAGGCGCCGAACATCGAGACGGCGCGCGACGCGCTGCGCCGCCTCTTCTTCTCGCCCAAGCGCTACGACCTGGGGCGGGTGGGCCGCTACAAGATCAACCAGCGGCTGGGCGTGAAGCTGCCGCCCAACCACACCGTCCTCACCCAGGACGATTTCATCGCCATCGTGCGCTACCTCATCGAGCTGCACGACGGGCGGGGTCACACGGACGACATCGACCACCTCGGCAACCGGCGGGTGCGCTCGGTCGGCGAGCTGATCGCCAACCAGCTCTCGGTGGGCCTCTCGCGCATGGCGCGGCTCATCAAGGAGCGGATGAGCATCAGCAACGACCCCGAGAAGATCACGCTCGACGACCTGGTCAACGCGCGCACCGTGAGCGCCGTCATCCAGGCGTTCTTCGGGTCGAGCCAGCTGTCGCAGTTCATGGACCAGACGAACCCCCTCGCCGAGCTGACGCACAAGCGCCGGCTGAGCGCCCTGGGCCCGGGCGGGCTTACGCGCGAGCGGGCCGGGTTCGAGGTCCGCGACGTGCACTACTCGCAGTACGGCCGGATGTGCCCCATCGAGACGCCGGAAGGCCCGAACATCGGCCTCATCACGTCGCTCTCGACCTACGCCCGCGTCAACGAGCTCGGCTTCATCGAGACGCCGCTGCGCGTCGTGCGGGACGGCCGCGCCACCAACGAGATCCGCTGGCTGTCGGCTTCCGAGGAGGAGACGTTCGCCGTCGCGCAGGCGAACACCCCCCTCAACCCCGACGGCACGTTCCGCGACGAAGGGATCCTCTGCCGCAAGCGGGACGACTACCCGATGCTGACGCCGGCGCGCGTGGACTACATGGACGTCGCGCCCGAGCAGCTCGTGTCCATCGCCGCCGCGCTGATCCCGTTCCTCGAGCACGACGACGCGAACCGCGCCCTGATGGGCTCGAACATGCAGCGCCAGGCGGTGCCCCTCCTCCAGCCGCGGGCCCCGCTGGTGGGCACCGGCCTCGAGGCGGTGGCCGCCGCCGACTCCGGCTCCGTGGTCGTCGCGAAGCGCGCCGGCGTGGTGCGACGCGTGACCGCCGACGAGATCATCATCGACACCTCGTCCGGCGACGGGAGCGCGATCGACCACCCGCTGGCGAGCCTCACCCAGCACGACCGGTACCGCCTGAAGAAGTTCTGGCGGACCAACCAGGACACCGCCATCAACCAGCGGCCCCTGGTGCGCCAGGGCCAGCGCGTGAAGGCGGGCGAGGTCGTGGCCGACGGCGCCGGCACCGAGGCGGGGGAACTCGCCCTCGGCGCCAGCGTACTCGTCGCGTTCATGCCGTGGTACGGGCACAACTTCGAGGACGCCATCGTCCTCTCCGAGCGCCTGGTGAAGGACGACGTCTACTCGTCCATCCACATCCAGGAGCTCGAGCTGCACGTCCGCGACACCAAGCGCGGCCAGGAGGAGATCACCCGCGAGATCCCGAACGTCGCCGAGGAGTCCCTCGTGGACCTCGACGAGCGGGGCATCGTGCGGATCGGCGCCCACGTGAAGCCGGGCGACATCCTCGTCGGCAAGATCACGCCGAAGGGGGAGACGGAGCTCTCGCCGGAGGAGAAGCTCCTCACGGCGATCTTCGGCGAGAAGGCGAAGGACGTGAAGGACTCCTCCCTGAAGGTGCCGCCGGGGATGGAGGGCGTGGTCATCGACGTGAAGATCTTCTCGCGCATCGAGGACCAGGTCGTCGAGAAGGACCGCGGCGAGCGCATCGGCGAGGTGCGGCGGCTGGAGACGGAGGAGAAGGCCCAGGTGACCGCGGCGCTCCACGACGACCTGCTGCGGATGCTCCTCAATCAGGAGGTCGCGCTGTGCCTGAAGGCGGGCACGGTGGAGGAGTACCTCCCCGCCGGCACGAAGCTCAGCAAGCCGGTGCTGGAGCAGATCCACCTCACCGACGTAGACGTGAAGACCCTGCGGGTCGCGTCCAAGACGGTGAACGAGCAGATCCGCCACATCATCGAGGCCGCCAACGGCGAGCGCGGCAAGGTCGAGGAGAAGGCGGAGGACCAGATCGACAACATCCTCCAGCCGGACGAGCTGCCCCCGGGCGTCATCCAGCTGGTGAAGGTGTACTGCGCCGAGAAGCGCAAGATCTCGGTGGGCGACAAGATGGCGGGCCGCCACGGGAACAAGGGCATCATCGCGCGCATCGTGCCGGAGGAGGACATGCCCTTCCTCCCCGACGGGACGCCGGTGGACATCGTCCTGAACCCGCTGGGCGTGCCGAGCCGGATGAACGTGGGGCAGATCCTCGAGACGCACCTCGGCTGGTGCGCGCGGATCCTCGGCTTCATGGCGAAGACGCCCGTCTTCCAGGGCGCCAACGAGAACGAGATCGGCCTGCTGCTCCGCCTCGCCGGGCTCCACTGGGCGGCGCAGGCGCTGCGCCTCACCGCGCGGCCGCCGGCGCTCGATGCCGACACCCTGCGGGCGATGCTGGCCGACCTCAAGCGGCTCCCGTCCCTGGCGAGCGAGCGGCCGGACCTGAGCGCGGTGCGGCTCGACTGGCTGGCCAGCCGCGCCGCCACGCAGGCGACGCGGGACCTCTACCACGCCCTGCGCGACTTCCTCGTCGAGGCGGCCACGGAGCTGGGCGCCCGGCAGGCGGCGGCGTGGGACGCCGAGCTCGCGGCCCACGGCCTGCTGGCCGAGGACGCGGAGCTCACCAAGGTCCAGCAGGCGGACGTCAAGAAGGGCGTCCGCAGCATCGAGGCGCTGGCCGCGAAGCACGCGGCGCCGGGCGACGCCCTCGAGCACGCGGGCCACGCCGCCCTCGCGGCGATGCTGGGCAAGAAGGGGGAGTCCGACGTGGACGCCGCCGGCGCGGAGCTGCTCCGCCTCGCGGGCCTCACCCCCACCGGGAAGATGCGCCTGCGCGACGGCCGCTCGGGCGACTTCTTCGCCAGCGAGGTGACCGTCGGCTCCATCTATATGATGAAGCTGTCGCACCTCGTGGACGACAAGATCCACGCGCGGTCCATCGGTCCCTACTCGCTGGTCACGCAACAGCCCCTCGCCGGCAAGGCGCAGTTCGGCGGCCAGCGGTTCGGCGAGATGGAGGTGTGGGCGCTCGAGGCGTACGGCGCGGCGCACACGCTGCAGGAGATCCTGACGGTCAAGTCGGACGACGTGAACGGCCGGAGCCGGGTGTACGAGGCCATCGTGAAGGGGCAGAACCTGCCCGAGCCCGGCATCCCCGAATCGTTCAACGTCCTCGTGAAGGAATTGCAGGCGCTCGGCATCCGGGTGCATCTCGGCACGACCGAAGACGCTGAGGAGTAGGCGATGATCGATTTCCGCGGCCCCCGCGAACGGTCGGGTTCGAACTTCGACTTCATCCAGATCCGGATCGCCTCCCCCGAGGAGATCCGCGGCCCGAAGGACCCCAAGGAGCGCGAGCGCCTGGAGATGCAGGGGCAGCGCGCCTGGTGGTCGTGGGGCGAGGTCACGAAGCCCGAGACCATCAACTACCGCTCCTTCAAGCCGGAGCGGGACGGGCTGTTCTGCGAGCGCATCTTCGGCCCGGTGAAGGACTGGGAGTGCCACTGCGGGAAGTACAAGCGGATCCGCTATCGCGGCGTCATCTGCGACCGCTGCGGCGTCGAGGTGACGCTCTCGAAGGTGCGGCGCGAGCGGATGGGCCACATCGAGCTCGCGGTGCCGGTGGCGCACATCTGGTTCTTCAAGACGCTGCCGAGCCCGATGGGGAACCTGCTCGACATCACGCTGCGCGATCTCGAGCGGATCATCTACTACACGAACTACGTGGTGATCGAGCCGGGCCAACAGGACGTCGAGACGAACCAGCTGCTGGACGAGGACGAGTTCCTCCAGCTCCGCGCCAAGGCGCGCGAGATGGGCGACGCGGCGTTCAAGGCCGACATCGGGGCGCCCGCGGTGCGCACGCTCCTCGAGAAGCTCGATGTGGACACCCTGTCGGAGCGGCTCCGCGGCGAGGTGTCGGGGGAGACGAGCCAGCACCGCAAGAAGCAGCTCCTCAAGCGGCTCAAGGTGGTGGACGCCTTCCGGAATTCCGGCGAGGAGAGCGACGTCCGGAACAACCCGGCGTGGATGATCCTCGACGTCGTGCCCGTCATCCCGCCCGACCTGCGGCCCCTGGTGCCGCTCGACGGCGGCCGGTTCGCCACCAGCGATCTGAACGACCTGTACCGCCGGGTGATCAACCGCAACAACCGGCTGCAGAAGCTGATCCAGCACCGCGCGCCGGAGGTCATCCTCCGGAACGAGAAGCGGATGCTGCAGGAGGCGGTGGACGCCCTGTTCGACAACGGCCGCCGCAGCAAGGCGATCCGGGGCCGGGGGAAGCGGCCGCTCAAGTCGCTGTCGGACATGCTGAAGGGGAAGCAGGGCCGGTTCCGCCAGAACCTGCTCGGCAAGCGCGTGGACTACTCCGGCCGCTCGGTGATCGTGGTGGGCCCGGAGCTGCGGCTCCACCAGTGCGGCCTCCCCAAGGCGATGGCCGTCGAACTCTTCAAGCCCTTCATCATCCACAAGCTGGTGGAGAAGGGCATCGCCGAGACGGTCAAGCGCGCCAAGAAGATCGTGGAGCGCGAGAGCCCGGAGGTGTACGAGATCCTGGAGGAGATCATCCAGGACCACCCGGTGATGCTCAACCGCGCGCCGACGCTGCACCGCCTGGGCATCCAGGCGTTCGAGCCGGTGCTGGTCGAGGGCAAGGCCATCCGGATCCATCCGCTGGTCTGCGCGGCGTTCAACGCCGATTTCGACGGCGACCAGATGGCGGTGCACGTGCCGCTGTCGTTCGAGGCGCAGCTCGAGTGCCGGGTGCTGATGATCTCGAGCAACAACATCCTGAAGCCGTCCGACGGCCGCCCGGTGGCGGAGCCGAGCCAGGACATGGTGCTCGGCTGCTACTTCCTCACCAAGCAGTCGTCCGACTTCGCGGAGAAGGTCAAGACGGCGCCGGCCTTTGGCGACGAGGCGCTGGTCGAGACGGCGCTGCTGCACAAGCGCGTCACGTACCACACCCCCATCCGGTTCTGGTTCGTCCCCCAGGAGGGGGCGCCGGGGTGGGTGGGCACGACGGTGGGCCGCGTGCTCTTCAACGCCATCCTGCCGCCGGAGCTGCGGTTCCGCAACGAGGTGATGAAGAAGCGCGCGCTGTCGGACCTGGTCTTCCGCTCGTACCGGGAGTGCGGCCTGGCGCGCACCGTGGAGTTCCTCGACCGGCTGAAGACCGCCGGGTTCGGGTTCGCGACGCTGGGCGGCATCTCCATCGGCATCGAGGACCTGCACATCCCCGCCGCCAAGGCGAAGCTCCTGGGCGACGCCGAGGAGCGGGTGAACCGCTTCCAGAAGGCGTACCAGACCGGCTCGATCACCAACGGCGAGCGCTACAACCGGGTGATCGACGCCTGGACGCACGCCAACAACGACATCGCCGACGAGATGGTGAAGGCGATGGGGCAGGCGAAGGGCGGGTTCAACCCGGTCTTCATGATGTTCGATTCCGGCTCGCGCGGCTCCCGCGACCAGATCCGGCAGCTGGCGGGGATGCGCGGCCTGATGGCGAAGCCCCAGAAGAAGCTGACCGGCGGCATCGGCGAGATCATCGAGAGCCCGATCCGCTCGAACTTCCGCGAAGGCCTCAGCGTGCTCGAGTACTTCATCTCGACGCACGGCGCGCGGAAGGGCCTCGCCGACACCGCCCTCAAGACGGCCGACGCGGGCTACCTCACGCGGCGCCTCGTGGACGTGGCGCAGGACGTCACGATCACCGAGGAGGACTGCGGCACGGTGCTCGGCCTGGAGATGGCGGCGCTGAAGGAGGGCGAGGACATCGTCGAGCCGCTGGCCGAGCGCATCGTCGGCTGCGTCGCGGCGGACGACATCTTCGACCCGGCGGAGCTCGACGAGCACGGCGACCCGAAGGTGCTGGTGGCCGCGGGCCAGCTCGTGACGGAGGAGATCGCCCAGTCGATCGAGGACGCGGGGATCGAGGCCGTGCGCATCCGCTCGGTCCTCACCTGCGAGTCGAAGCGGGGCCTGTGCCGGATGTGCTACGGCCGGAACCTCGCCACGATGGAGATGGTGGACGTCGGGGAGGCCGTCGGCATCCTGGCCGCGCAGTCCATCGGCGAGCCGGGCACGCAGCTGACCCTGCGGACCTTCCACATCGGCGGCACCGCGGCGCGCATCGCCGAGGTCACCGCCCGCAAGTCGAAGCTCGAGGGCATCGTCGAGTACGGCGACCGCCTGCAGCACGTGCTGTACGAGGACGACGCCGGCGCGCACAACATCGTCACGAAGCACGACGGCGAGCTGGTGCTGCGCGACGCCGACGGCCGGGTGCGCTCGCGCTTCCAGGTCCCCCTGGGCGCCGACCTCGCGGTCACCGACGGCCAGTCGCTCAAGAAGGGCGACCTGCTGTTCACCTGGGACCCGTACACGACGCCGATCATCACCGACGTCACGGGCACCATCCGCTACCGCGACATCGTCGAGGACGAGACGATCCGCGAGGAGCTGGACGAGCTCACCGGCCTCCGCCAGCGGGTCATCACGGAGGACCGCGAGAAGAAGCTGCACCCGCACGTCGAGATCGTGCAGGGGAAGGCCGGCAAGGACCGCAGGGTCCGCGACTACGTCGTCCCCGAGGGCGCGCAGCTGATGGTGGACGACGGGGAGGAGGTCCGCGGCGGGCAGACCATCGCCAAGATCAGCCGCGAGGCCTACAAGACGCGCGACATCACCGGCGGCCTCCCGCGGGTCGCGGAACTGTTCGAGGCCCGGCGCCCCAAGGACCCGGCCACGATCTCCGAGATCGACGGCGTGGTGCGGTTCGGCGAGATCAAGCGCGGCAAGCGCGAGATCTACGTCCAGCCGGTCCGCGTGCTGAAGGACGGCACCTGGGTCGCCGACGACACCGCCGAGGCCGTGCTCTACGAGGTGCCGGCCGGGAAGCACTTGCGCGTCCACGAGGGCGACCGCGTGCGCGCGGGCGACCGGCTCACCGAGGGCCCCGTCAATCCGCACGACATCCTGCGGATCAACGGCCCCCGCGCGGTGCAGGAATACCTGCTCAACGAGGTCCAGGAGGTCTACCGCCTCCAGGGCGTGAAGATCAACGACAAGCACATCGGCGTGATCGTCAAGCAGATGCTCCAGAAGGTCCGGATCATGGACCCCGCCGAGACCGAGTTCCTGGAGGGGGAGCACGCGGACAAGAACGTCTTCCGCGACGAGAACGCGCGGGTGGTCCGCAAGGGCGGCAAGGCCGCGGTCAGCGAGCCGCTGCTCCTCGGCATCACCAAGGCGAGCCTCACCACGCAGTCGTTCATCTCCGCGGCGAGCTTCCAGGAGACGACGCGCGTGCTGACCGATGCCGCCATCCGCGGGGCCAAGGACGACCTCCTCGGCCTGAAGGAGAACATCATCATCGGCCACCTCATCCCCGCCGGCACCGGCATCTACCGGTACCAGGAGATCGACGTGACGCCGCCGGAGGGCTTCGAGCCCCCGCCGCCGCCCACCGAGCCGGCGCTCGGCGCCGTCGTCGCGGCGCCCGTCCCGGAGTTGAGCGCGGGAGTCGAAGAGCTGTAGTCGGGAGCCGGACGCCACGACGCCAAGGGGCGGCGCGGCGGACCGCAGGGAGGAAGCACGGCGCGCCCGGGGGAGCACTCCTCCGGGCGCGCAGGCGTTCGGGAGCGGGAAGCGATGCCTAGGGCGCGTGCTCCTCGGCGGCCGCGGCGCGGAGCGCGGCGATCAGCTCGGCGAGGTGCTCCCAGCGCGTCAGGTAGCTGATCACCATCACCCGGATCGCGCGCTTCCCCGCCGTCGTGGTCGGGGAGATCCAGTGCGTCCGGCCGGCGAGCACCCGCGCCACGATCCGGTCCTGCACGGCGTCGGTGTCGGGCCCCGTGCGCCCGTGCGCCCGCGCGCCCGTGGCGCCGACGAAGCGCACCGCCGCGATCGCCGTGTCCACCGGGGTCACCATCTCCCAGTCGCCGGTCTTCGTCAGCTCCGCGGCGAACCGCTGCGTCAGGTCCACCTGGGTTTCCGCGTGCAGCCCGTAGGCGCGGCGGCCCACCAGCTTCATCGCGAGCCAGAGCTTGAGCGCGCTGAAGGGGCGGGAGCCCGCGAGCCCGTGGTCCCGGAACTCGATGGCGTCTGCGGTCTCGGGGATGTAGACGGCCTGCGCGAGGAAGGCGCGCCGCCCGGCGTCGCCGTCCCGGGTGAGGATCGCGCCGCACGGGTAGGGCATGTACCACCACTTGTGCGGGTCCACCGTGACCGAGTCGGCGCGCTCGATGCCCTTGTACCGCGGCCGCAGCCGCTCGCTCATCAGCCCGCCGGCGCCGTACGCGGCGTCCACGTGGTACCAGAGGCCGAACTCCGCCGCCGCGTCGGCGATGGCGTCGAGCGGCTCGATGACGCCGTTGCTCGTGACCCCCGCGATGCCCACGACGCAGAACGGCGCGAGGCCCGCCGCGCGGTCGGCCGCGACCATGCGCCGCAGCGCCGCGACGTCCATGCGCGCGTCGCGGTCCACCGGCACCTTCCGCAGCGCGCGGGTCCCAAGGCCGAGGATGTTCGCGCTCTTCTCGATCGAGAAGTGCGCCTCCGCCGAGGCGTAGCAGACGGGGCGGTGCGGGAGGCCGAAGAGCCCCTCCGTCGTCGAGGCGGGGACCTTCGCCGCGAGGGCGATCTTGAGGCCCGTCGTGTTGGCGAGGGAGCCGCCGTTGGTGAGGCTGCCGAACGCGGTGGCGGGGTAGCCGACGATCTCGCACAGCCAGCGCACCGTCGCGGCCTCGATCGCCGTCGCCGCCGGGCTGTGGTGCCACGCCCCCACGTTCTGGTTGAGCGCCGCCGCCAGCGCCTCCGCGAACACCGCGATCGGGAGGGGGGTGGGGTTCATCAGCCCGAAGTAGCGCGGGCTCGGCAGGTGGAAGCTCCGCGGCACCACCTCGCGCTCGAAGAGCTCGAGGAGCGCCGGCCATGCGGTGGGATCCTCCGGCACCGGCTCGGCGAATCGCCGGAAAGTCTCGGCCGGCGTCACCGCGGGCACGACGGGCAGGTCGCGCAGCGCCGCGAAGTGGCGCGCGACGATGGCGGCGGTGGCCTCGCCGAGGGCGCGGACGTCGTCGGCGGAGGGATCGAACGGCGTCGCGGTGGTCATCGCGGCCCGCTCAGGGGGCGACGCGCAGGGTGCCGCCCATCGCGCGCAGCCGGTCGCGGATGGACCGGTGGCGGAGCCGCTCCGCGGTGCGCTGGGTAATGGCGGCCATGCGGGCGAGGTCGGCGTCGCGGTCGGTGAGGAAGGGCTGGAGCCGGGCGATGTCGGCTTGCGGCGGGCCGAAGATCAAGCCGCGCATCCGCAGCAGCGAATGGAGCGCGAGGGCCTGGAGCGCCTCCGCGCGGAGGCCGAGCGGCAGCGCGGCGTCCGCCGCGACGAGGGCCGCGGTGTCCGCGCGCGCCTGCAGGGCGCCGAAGATGGCGAAGTAGGGGCGGCCGCTCGCGGCCGCGAGCCGGGTGCAGCGGGAGGCCCGGGCGGTGTCGGCGCCCCGGCCGGCGAGCTCGGCGCAGGCGCGCGCGCCGTCCCGGATCCACGAGCGGCCGAAGAAGGTGCCCGGCATCGTCGGCTCGCGCCGCGCCATCTGCTCGCCGAGGGCGAGGACCGCGCCCACGTCGGCGCGGGCGCCCGCCTCGTCGCGGTGCGCGCTGCGCCAGTAGGCCCGCACGATCAGCCCCTCGAACGCCTCCCGGAGGCGCGCGAAGGCGGGGAGGCGGAGCCCCCACACCCACGTGGAATCGCCGGCGGCCGCGCGCGGGGCCGCGTCCCAGCGCGGCATCCGCGCGTACGCGACGATGCGGTCGAGCCCGCCGTCGGCCGCGACGCGCTTCCAGAGCCCCGAGTCGGCGGCGGTCATCGGGCGGTGCCGCGTCAGCGCGCCGTAGAGGGGCGTGACGTCGCGCTCGGGGCGCCAGGCCGCGCCGCTGTCGTAGGCGAGCGCCGCGCCGTCGCCGCTCCCCTGGCGCTCGAGGGCGAGGCCGGCGAGATCGGGGGCGCGGCCCGCGGCGTGGAGGGAATCGAGCCAGCCGGGCCGGACCGCCCGTTCCTGCGCGTCGGAGGTCACCCGGTCGAAGAGCCAATAGAGTCCCGCCGAGGCGACCAGCAGCACGAAGGCCATGATGGCGGCGACGACGCCGATCCGCTTGCCGAGGGCCACGACCGCTCCTTCTTGGGAAGGGCTGAAGTCTACCACCCCGAGCGCAGCCACAGCCACCCGGCCGCGCCAGCGAGGGTGACGAGGGTGATGGGCACCCCGACGCGGGCGTGGGTGCGCCAGCCGATGCGCACGCCCAGGCGGGACGCCTGCTCCACCACGATGATGTTCGCGATGCTCCCCACCACGAGGAGGTTGCCGGCGAGGGTGCTGGAGAGCGCCAGGACCGGCCCGCCGAGCCGGTGGTGCGCCGCCGGGAGGAGCAGCATCACCGCGGGGACGTTGGAGACCAGGTTCGAGAGCACCGCCGTGACGCCGAAGAGCCACGCCGGACGGGCGACGTCCACGCCCGCGCCGCGGAGCGCGCCGAGCCCCGCAGCGAGCGCGCCGGAGGCGGCGAGCGCGTGATTCACGATGAACAGGCCCGCGAACAGGACGAGGAGGTGCCAATCCACCTCCGCCAGGATGTCGCGCGAGGCCATGCGGCGGCTCGCGAGCAGGACCCCGGCGGCGACGAGCGCCAAGGTCTCCCGCGGCCACGGGCTGACGAGGAAGGCCGCCACGAGGGCGCCGAGGACCAGGAACCCCTTGCCGGTCTGCCACCGGTTGAGGGCCGGCGCGGTGACGGCGGGGACCGCCGACTCCCGCGTCCAGCGGCCGCGGTACGCGGCGACGATGACGAGCCAGACCACCCCGAGGCCGAGGGCCGCGGGGACGGCCGCGTCGAGGAGGTACCCACCGAAGGAGAGGTGGAGCGCCTGGCCCACCAGCATGTTCTGCGGGTTGCCGATCAGCGTCGCGGCGGAACCGACGTTGGCGGCGGCGGCGAGCGCGAGGAGGAACGGCACGGGGTCGAGCCCGCGCCGCGCGCACCCGGCGGCGAGGACGGGCGCCATCGCGAGACAGACGATGTCATTGGCGAGGAGGGCGGAGAGGACCCCGGCGAGGAGCACGAGCGCGGCGAGGAGCCGTTCGGGCCCGGCCGGCCACGCCGCGAGGCGTGCCGCCGCGGCGCCGTAGAACCCGCCCAGGCGGAACTGCGCGGAGACGACCATCAGGCCCAGGAGGAGGGCGATCGTCGTGACGTCCACCGCCATCCAGGCCTCGGCGGGCGCCACGCGCCGGGTGGCCACGAGGGCGATGGCGCCGAGGAGGGCGACGCCCGTCCGGTCGAGGGCGAGCCCCGGGATCTCCCCCAGGAGCATGCCCAGGTACACCGCGCCGGCGATCACGAGGAGGGTGGCGTCCACGGTCCGGGGAATCTAGCGGGCGCCGGGACGGGGGCGGGGCGCGGCCCCCCGGGGGTCGGCCGGGGACGGACCCTTGACCCTCCCCCGATGCCCGGGTATTCTTCAAGTCTGCGGCCGAAGTCGGCCGCGCGTCTATTCTTGCGCGTTTGTTTGGGGATTATGCCGACGATCAATCAGCTGGTGAAGGCCGGCCGGGCGGACGAGCACGCGAAGGAGAAGGCCCCGGCGCTCCGCGGGAACCCGCAGAAGCGCGGCGTCTGCACCCGCGTCTACACCACGACGCCCAAGAAGCCGAACTCGGCGCTGCGGAAGGTCGCGCGCGTGCGGCTCACCAACGGCTTCGAGGTGACGGCGTACATCCCCGGTGAGGGCCACAACTTGCAGGAGCACTCGATCGTGCTGATCCGCGGCGGCCGGGTGAAGGATCTGCCGGGCGTGCGGTACCACATCATCCGCGGCACGCTCGACGCGGCCGGGGTGAACGAGCGGAAGCAGAGCCGCTCCAAGTACGGGGCCAAGCGGCCCAAGGCGGCGAAGTGAGCCGCCGCCCTGCGGGCGTCAAGCGCACGGTCCCTCCGGACCCGCGCTACGACAGCCAGACCGTGTCGAAGTTCGTGAACAACCTGATGCGCGCGGGCAAGAAGTCGACGTCGGAGCGGATCTTCTACGCGGCGATGGACATCATCGAGCAGCGGACGGGCCAGCCCGGCGTGAACGTGTTCAAGCAGGCGCTCGCCAACGCGAAGCCGGTGGTCGAGGTGAAGAGCCGGCGGGTGGGCGGCGCGACGTACCAGGTGCCGGTCGAGGTGCGGCCGGACCGGCGCACCGCGCTGGGGATGCGCTGGCTGATCCAGTACAGCCGGGGGCGCGGCGAGAAGACGATGGCCGACCGCCTGGCGAACGAGCTCATCTCGGCTTCCAAGGGCGAGGGCTCGGCGATCAAGAAGAAGGAAGACACGCATCGGATGGCCGAGGCGAACAAGGCGTTCGCCCACTACCGGTGGTAGGCTGAACCCTTAGCGCGAACAACACAGGACCGCTGCCACAAGCGGTCCCCGTCCGCCCGGCGAGGCGGACGTAGGCGGAGCGAGACCTGCGGATTCGTCCGCGCACGGTCGCCCCGCATTTTTGCTGACTAGAGGAGCGTGATGGCGCGCAACACCCCGCTCGACCGTCTTCGGAACATCGGCATCATGGCGCACATCGATGCCGGGAAGACGACTACGACCGAGCGCATCCTGTACTATACGGGCCGCACCTACAAGCTGGGTGAGGTGCACGACGGCACGGCCACGATGGACTGGATGGAGCAGGAGCAGGAGCGCGGCATCACCATCACCTCCGCTGCGACGACCACCCAGTGGGTCCGCTGCGACATCCCCTACCAGATCAACATCATCGACACCCCCGGGCACGTGGACTTCACCGTCGAGGTGGAGCGCTCGCTGCGCGTGCTGGACGGGGCGATCGCGGTGTTCTGCGCGGTGGGCGGCGTCGAGCCCCAGTCCGAGACGGTGTGGCGCCAGGCGGACCGGTACGGCGTGCCGCGCGTCGCGTTCGTGAACAAGATGGACCGCGTCGGCGCCGACTTCGGCAACGTGGTGCAGGAGATCCGCACCCGGCTGGGGGCGAAGGCGTTCCCGGTGCAGATCCCCCTCGGCGAGGGGGAGCTCTTCACGGGCATCATCGACGTGATCCGCCGCGTCGAGGTGGTGTGGGACGAGGCGTCGCTGGGCCAGAAGTTCCTCGAGGCCCCGGTGCCGGTCGCCCTGCGCGAGCGCGTGGAGACGCTGCGCCGCGAGGTGATCGAGGCCGCCCTCGACTACGACGACCACCTGATGGAGCAGTACCTCGAGCAGCACGACCTCTCCGACGAGGACGCGCGACTCGCCATCCGGAAGGCGACCCTGGCCCAGGGGATCGTGCCGATCCTCTGCGGCTCGGCCTTCAAGAACAAGGGCGTGCAGCCGCTGCTCGACGCGGTGGTGGACTTCCTGCCGAGCCCGGTGGACGTCGCCGACATCCAGGGGCACGAGCCGCACCACGACGAGACGCACGTCATCCGGAGGACGAGCGACGACGAGCCCTTCGCCGCGCTGGCCTTCAAGATCATGACCGACCCGTTCGTCGGCCGCCTCACCTACATCCGCGTCTACTCGGGCGTCCTCGAAGCCGGCTCCTACGTCTACAACGCCGTGAAGGACCGCAAGGAGCGGGTGGGCCGGCTGGTGCAGATGCACGCCAACAAGCGCGAGGAGATCGAGGAGGTCCGCGCCGGCGACATCGCGGCGGTGATCGGCCTCAAGGACACGCGCACCGGCGACACGCTGTGCGACGAGGACAAGCCGGTCATCCTCGAGGCGATGAAGTTCCCGAACCCGGTGATCGACGTCGCCATCGAGCCCAAGACGAAGGCCGACTCGGACAAGCTGGGCCAGGCGCTGCAGAAGTTCTCCGAGGAGGACCCGACGCTGAAGGTCCACGTGGACCCGGATTCGCAGCAGACGATCATTTCGGGGATGGGCGAGCTCCACCTCGAGATCATCGTGGACCGCATGCTCCGCGAGTTCAAGGTGGACGCCAACGTCGGCCGCCCGCAGGTGGCGTACCGCGAGACGGTGCGCAGCCGGGCGACGAAGGTCGAGGGGCGGTTCATCAAGCAGACGGGCGGCCACGGGCAGTACGGCCACTGCGTGATCAACCTCGAGCCCGCCGAGAAGGGCGCGGGCTTCGTTTTCGAGGACAAGATCGTCGGCGGCTCGATCCCCCGGGAGTACATCGGCCCGGTGGAGCGCGGCATCAAGGAGGCGATGGAGAACGGCGTCCTCGCGGGCTACCCGATGGTGGACATCCGGGTCGAGCTGATCGACGGGTCCTTCCACGAGGTGGACTCGAGCGAGGTGGCCTTCAAGATCGCCGGGTCGATGGCGTTCAAGGCGGCGGCGGAGCGCGCTGGGCTGATGCTGCTCGAGCCGATCATGGACGTCGAGGTCGTCACCCCCGCCGAGTACATGGGCGACGTGATGGGCGATCTCTCCAGCCGCCGGGGCAAGATCGGCGGCATGGTCCAGCGCGCGGCGGCGCACGTGATCGGCGCCTCCGTCCCGCTGGCCGAGATGTTCGGGTACTCGACGACCCTGCGCTCGATGAGCCAGGGGCGCGCGGTGTACTCGATGGAGTTCTCGCACTACGAGGAAGTCCCGAAGTCCAAGGCGGACGACATCATCTCCAAGGTGAAGGGCTGAGCCATGGCCAAGGCGAAGTTTGAGCGGTCGAAGCCGCACTGCAACGTGGGGACGATCGGGCACGTGGACCACGGGAAGACGACGCTCACGGCGGCGATCACGAAGATCGCGGCGATGAAGGGGTGGGCGAAGTACACG
>JADGQW010000002.1 GCA_017881505.1 Gemmatimonadales bacterium | reverse complement strand
GCCGGGTTATCTTTCCCGCCTGCGCGAAAGTGGCGGAACGGCAGACGCGCGGGCCTTAGGAGCCCGTGGGGCAACCCGTGGGGGTTCGAATCCCCCCTTTCGCACTATGACCGTGCCTGACATCGCCATCACCGTCGCCGCGAAGGATGCGGCCAGCCGGACGTTCTCCGTCACCGTGCCGCCGGAGAAGGTCCGCCGCGCCGAGGACGACGCCACCTCCCATTTCGCCCGCCAGGCCCGCCTGCCGGGGTTCCGAAAGGGGAAGGTGCCGCGCGACGTCGTGCGGAAGCGCTTCGCCGACGCCATCCGCCAGACCGCGCTCGAGGACCTGGTCCGCGAGACGTGGCTGAAGGCGAAGGACCAGGAGTCGCTGAAGCCGATCGGGGACCCCCAGGTCCGCAACCTCAGCTTCGTGGACGGGGCGCCCCTCACCTTCGAGCTCCTGGTGGACGTGAAGCCCGAGCTCGCGCTCGAGCGCCTCGGCGGCTTCCGCCTGGGCCGCCACGTGCACCGGGTGACGGACGAGATGGTCGAGGCGCAGCTCCTCCAGCTCCGCGAGCAGAAGGCGCCGTGGCTCCCCGCGACGGAACGGGCCAAGCCGGGGGACCTCGTCGAGGCGACCATCGTGAACCTGGACGAGGCCGCGGCCGAGGCGCAGGAGCCGGTGCGGTTCGTCCTCGGACAGGGACGCGGCCTCCCCGACCTCGAGGAGCAGCTCATGGCGCTCGACGCGGGCGGGTCGTGGGAGGGGAGCATCCGCTTCCCCGACGACCATCCCGACGTCGCGCGGCGGGGGCACTCGCGCCGGGTCCGGGTGACCCTCCACGAGGTGAAGCGGCAGGAGATCCCCGAGCTCACCGACGACTTCGCGCGGGAGGCGGGGCCCTTCGAGGCGGTGGCGGACCTGCGGCAGGCCGTCCGGCAGGACCTCGAGGAGTCGGGCCGCCGCGAGTCCGACGCCGAGGTGCGCTCGCAGCTGGTGGAGCAGCTCGCGGCGGCGAACAACGTGTCCGTCCCCCCGTCGCTCCGCGACCGGGCGGTGCTCGCCTACGCCAAGGCGTATGGCGTCCCCGAAGCCCAGCTCCAGCCGTTCGTGAACGAGATGACCCCGGTGGTCGAGGCGTCGGTCCGTCGCGACCTGATCCTCGACGCCGTCGCCGAGAAGGAGAAGCTGGCCTGCACCGAGCAGGAGCTCGACGCGCGGATCGCCGAGCTGGCCGCGCGCCGCAGCGAGAAGCCGGCGACGGTGTACGCCGCGCTGGAGAAGGCGGGGCGCCTGCGGGAGCTGGAGCGCTCCATCACGGAGGAGAAGGTCTTCGCGCACCTCCTCGCGCTGAGCGAGGTCGAGGATGCGCCCGCAGCCCACCACTAGGAGGGGCCTGGACCGTCAGCCCATGGAACCCATGTCCACACTGTATCCGCCGTACATCATCGAACGGTCGAGCCGCGGCGAGCGGACCTACGACATCTTCTCGCGCCTCCTCATGGACCGGATCGTCTTCCTCGGCGTGCCGATCAACGACGATGTGTCCAACATCATCATCGCCCAGCTGCTCTTCCTTGAGGCTGACAACCCCGAGAAGGACATCTACCTCTACATCAACTCGCCGGGGGGCATCGTGTCGGCCGGGATGGCCATCTACGACACGATGCAGTTCCTGCGCGCGCCGGTGAACACCATCTGCATGGGCATGGCGGCCTCGATGGGCTCGTTCCTCCTCGCGGCCGGCCGGGCCGGGAAGCGGAGCGCGCTCCCCCACGCCCGGATCATGATGCACCAGCCCTCCGGCGGCACCCAGGGCACCGCGGCCGACATCGAGATCCAGGCCCGGGAGATCCTCTACCTCCGCGGCAAGCTCAACGAGCTGTACGCCAAGCACACCCAGCAGCCCCTCGAGCAGATCGAGAAGGACATGGACCGCGACCGGTTCATGTCGGCGGAGGAGGCGAAGGCGTACGGCCTGGTGGACCACGTGATCGCCAACCGGACCGAGCTCGACGCGGCCGTCGTGGGGAAGACCGCTTGACTCGTCGTAAGCCGCGCCGGATATTGGACTTGTCCCCCTTCGGACGAGACCGAGGCCGATGACCAACGACCGGCACCTGCGCTGTTCCTTCTGCGGCAAGTCGAAGGATGCCGTCCGGAAGTTCATTTCCGGGCCGTCGGTCTATATCTGCAACGAGTGCATCGCGCTCTGCAACGAGATCCTGGCGGAGGACGAGGAGCGCGAGGTCCAGGAGGCGATCACCCAGGTCCCGACCCCGGTCGAGATCAAGGAGATCCTCGACCAGTACGTGATCGGGCAGGAGCAGGCCAAGAAGACCCTGGCGGTCGCCGTCTACAACCACTACAAGCGGATCAACTCCCAGGCGACGAAGGACGGCGAGGTCGAGCTCGAGAAGTCGAACATCCTCCTGATCGGCCCCACCGGCGTCGGCAAGACGCTCCTGGCGCAGACGCTGGCGCGCCTCCTCGACGTCCCCTTCACCATCGCGGACGCGACGACGCTCACCGAGGCCGGCTACGTCGGCGAGGACGTCGAGAACATCCTGGTGCGGCTCCTCCAGGCGGCGGACTTCAACGTCGGCGAGTGCGAGCGTGGCATCGTCTACATCGACGAGATCGACAAGATCGCCCGGAAGAGCGAGAACCCCAGCATCACCCGCGACGTGTCGGGCGAGGGGGTGCAGCAGGCGCTCCTGAAGATCCTCGAGGGGACGGTCGCGTCGGTGCCCCCGCAGGGGGGCCGCAAGCATCCGCAGCAGGAGTACATCCAGGTCAACACCCGCGACGTCCTCTTCATCTGCGGAGGCGCCTTCGACGGCCTCGACAAGATCATCGAGAACCGGACGGGGCGGCGGCAGATCGGCTTCACCAAGGACGAGGTCGCGCGCGGCGTGCCGCAGCAGACCCAGCACAATCCCTACGCCGAGGTGGAGCCGGACGACCTGCTCCGCTTCGGGCTGATCCCCGAGCTGGTGGGCCGGCTCCCGGTGGTGGTCAGCCTCGAGACGCTGGACGAGGCCTCACTGGTGCGGATCCTGGTCGAGCCGAAGAACGCCCTCTCCAAGCAGTACAAGAAGCTCTTCGATCTGGAGGACGTGCGGCTCACCTTCGAGCAGGAGGCGCTCCTGGCGGTCGCGCAGAAGGCGCTCAAGCACGGCACCGGCGCCCGGGGCCTGCGGGCCATCCTCGAGGACGTGATGCGCGACATCATGTACGACCTGCCGGGCCGCGACGACGTGTCCGAGGTCGTCGTGACGCGGGAGTGCATCCTGGAGGGGCGGCCGCCGCTGCTCGTGACCGAGCCGCAGCGGGCCAAGAAAGAGGCCTGAGTGACCGCCGAAGAGGCCCCCTCCCCGGCGAGGGGGCTTTTGCTGAGTGCCTACGTCACCTCGCTGGTACGGCCCGATGCCCCGGTGCCGGGGCCGGTCCGCCCCGAGATCGCGCTCGTCGGCCGCTCGAACGTCGGGAAGTCCACGCTCCTCAATCGCCTGGTGGGGCGGCGCGCGCTGGCCCGCACCAGCCGGACCCCCGGGAAGACGCGAGCCCTCAACGTCTTCACGTGGGGGGAGCACCTGTACCTCGTGGACGTGCCGGGATACGGCTGGGCGCAGGCGAGCCGCGGCGACCGGGCGGGGTACCGGAAGCTGGTGGAGGGGTATCTCTCGGGCCGGCCGCAGCTGGCCGCGGTGCTCTGGCTCCTCGACCTGCGGCGCGACCCGTCGCCCGACGACGCCGAGATCGGCGAGGTGCTGGCGGCCCGCGGCATCCCGGCGCTGGCGGTCCTGACCAAGGCGGACCAGGTCCCGCGGGCCCTCCGCCCGTCGCGCCTGCGTGCCGTGGCGCTCGCCCTCGGCCTCGAGGAGGACGCCTGCCTCGTGACCAGCGCCCGCACCCTCGAGGGGATGGAGGAACTCCGTGACAGCGTCCTGGCGTTTCTCGCTTAGCGCGGCCTTCCTGCTCTCGGCCGCCGGCGCGCTCGCGGCGCAGGAGCTGCCACCGGCCGGTTTCGGCTCCCTGCGGCAGGACCAGGTCGCGATCACCCTCAGCACCGGGAACCTGACGGTGCGCGTCCTCCCGCTCGACGAGCGCGTCATCCGGCTCCTCGCCCCCGACACCTACGCGTCGCTCCGGGAGCTGAAGCGCACCCGCGCGACCGACATGGCGGCCGCCGCCCGCAACGCCATGAGCGACAGCGCAAGCGCGTTCGTGGTCACCTTCTTCGGCCTGCAGCCCGAGACGCGCTTCGAGCCCGACCAGCTCTATCTCTCGAGCCAGAACTCCTTCCTCCGTCCCCTGGGCATCGTGCCGCTCACGCCGCGCTGGAGCGAGGGCACCCTCGGCCAGCGGGAGCAGGCGGTGGCCATCTACCTCTTCCCGTCGGACCTGCAGATCCTCCAGCCCTTCTCGGTCCTCTACGGCGATCTCCGCTCCGACGCCTGGGAGACGAATCTGCGGACGCTCGACGCCGAGCGCTCCCGCGTGCTGGGGCGGGCGGCGGCACGGCAGCCCTGAGGGTCGGCGTGAGCCTGTTCCGCCGCCTCCTCGCCCGTCTCGCCGGCGCCGTGCCGGGGTCCGGCGGCCGCCTCTCCTCCGAGCTCGCCCGCCGCAACGCGGAATCGCGCGCCCTCGAGGACTTGACCCGCATCCTCTCCGCCTCGCTCGAGGTCGATCGCGTGGCCGCGGGCGTCACCGGGTTCGCGCGGCGGATCCTCGACGCCGCGGGCGCCGCCGTCCTCCTCTCCACCGACGACCAGCAGGGCTTCGTGGCCGCGGCCGCCGACGGGACCCTCGCGCCGTGCGCGGGGAAGCGGCTGGAGAGCGACGCCGGCGGCCTGGTACTCGACGCGGTGGCCCATGAGGAGGTCCGCCTCTCCGCCGGCGACGGGACGGACGGCGTCCTGGTGTGCGGCGACGTGCGGGCCCGCTCGGCGGCGGCGGCGCCCCTCCTCGCGCACGGCATCACGGCGGGCGCACTGGTGGTGGCGGACAAGCGCCAGGGCGCCTTCGACGAGGACGACGGCCGCCTCCTCGCCGCGATCGCCACCCACACCGCGGTGGCGCTGACGAACGCCCGGTTCTTCGAGATGGTGGAGCGGGGCAAGCGCCAATGGGAGGCGACGTTCGACGCCCTCTCGGAAGGCATCGCCCTCGTGGACGCCCGCGACCGCATCCTCCGAGCCAACGCGGGCTTCGCCCAGCTGGCCGGCGTCCGGCTTCAGGCGCTCATGGGCCGCGGCGCGAGCGAGGCGCTCTTCGGCGAACCGCACAGCCTCGCCGACATGCTCGGGGCCGCGCGCGACGGCGTCCGGACCCCGCCCCTCGTCCGACGCTCCGAGCTGCTGCATCGTGTCCTGCGGGTGGTGGCCGCCCCCCTTGCCCCGCACGCGGGCGTCGGATCGGTGATTGTGACGGTGGAGGACGTGACCGAGCAGCAGGCCATCGAGGCGCAGGCCATCCAGAGCGAGAAGATGGCCGCGGTGGGCACGCTCGTCTCGGGGGTCGCCCACGAGCTCAACAACCCCCTCACCTCGATCGCCGGTCTGGCCGAGTTCCTCCTCGAGCAACCCCTGGGCACGGTCCCCGACCGCGACCACCTCCGCGTCATCGCCGAGGAGGCGCAGCGCGCGGGGAGCATCGTACGGAACCTCCTCACCTTCGCGCGGAAGGGCCCCTCGGAACGGCAGCGCCTCGACCTGGGAGACGTGGTCGAGCGGACCCTCTTCCTGATGGATTGGGAGATGAAGCTGCAGGGGATCGCCCTGGAACGGCACGTGGCGCGGGACCTCCCAGCGGTGATGGGGGACCGGCAACAGCTGCAGCAGGTCGTGCTCAATCTGGTGACCAATGCGGCGCAGGCGGTGGCGGCGCTCCCAGCCGGGCTCCCCCGGCGGATCACCGTGAGCGTCGAGCCGGCGGGGCAGCGGGTGGTGGTCCGGGTGGCGGACTCGGGCCTGGGCATCCCGGCGGACGTGCTGCCGCAGGTCTTCAGCCCCTTCTTCACGACGAAGCCGCAGGGGGAAGGGACCGGCCTCGGGCTGTTCATCTCCTACGGGCTCGTTGAAGGGCACGGCGGCACCCTGACGGTGGAGTCGCGCCCCGGCGTCGGCGCCACGTTCACCCTTTCCCTGCCCCGCGAGGGCGAGGGGGAGATTCCCGCCCCGGGAGGGGAGGAGGGGCGCTCTCCCGCGCCGGCGACCGTGCCGCGGCGCATCCTCCTGGTGGACGACGATCCGGGCGTGCGGCGGCTCGTGACCGCGTTGTTCACGCGCGAAGGGCACGCCGTGGACACCGCCACGGACGGGGACGCGGCCCTCGGCCTGGCGTGCGCGGGCGAGTACGACCTCGTCATCGCCGACCGCCGCGCCGCCGCGAGGGGCACGCCCTTCCTGCAGGCGCTCGAAGCCGTGCGGCCGGGCTGGCGGGCGCGCGTGATCGTCTCGACCGCCGACGTCCAGCCCGCAACGGCGCCGGGCGGCCCGAACCCGGCCGCCCGCATCCTCCACAAACCGTTCAATCTCCGTGACCTGCGCGAAACCGCCGCGGCGGTCTGGTCCGGCAGCGGCCAGGCGTAGCGCCCTCTACCGCACGCGCAGCACGTCCTCGAGGCCGCCGGCGTCGCCGCGGCCCACGAGCGCGAGCGCGTCCGCGAGGGCGCGACCCTCACGCGGCCACGCGAACCGCTCCGGGGCCCGTGGCGCCGGGAGCCACTCCCAGGCGTCGTGCTCCTCCGAGAGGCGGACCTCCGCCCCGGCCGGGACGAGCGCACAGAAGACGGGGATGAGCACGACCTCGTCGGTGCGGTGCAGGTAGAAGCTCTCGACGCGGCTCACGTTGTAGAGGCGCCCGGCCGCGAGGCCCGTCTCCTCCGCGAGCTCGCGTATCGCGGCCTCGACCGGCGACTCCCCCTCCTGGATGTGCCCGTGGACCGTTTCCCACGTCCCCGCCGAACGCTCGTCGGGGGCCCGACGGAGGCAGAGCGCCTCCCACCCGCCGGCGGCGGGCCGGAGGACGTAGACGTCCACGACGGCGACGCTGATGTCGGTCAGCGGATCACTCAGGGAAGTGGCGGCGCCCCAGGACTGCGTCGAGCCGCGCCGAGAGGGCACGGGCGCGGAACGGCTTGGTCAGGAAGTCGTCGGCGCCGAGCTGGAAGACACGCACCTCGTTGTCCTCATCGCTCTTGGCGGTCAGCACCACCACGGGGATGTTGGCGGTCGCGGGGCGCGAGCGGAGGTGGGAGAGGACGCCGTAGCCGTCGAGCCCCGGCAGGTTGAGGTCGAGCACGATGACGTCGGGGCCGACCTTGTCCACCTGGTCGAGGGCCTGGACGCCGTCCCGCGCCTCCGAGACGATGTAGCCCTCGCGCTCCAGCAGGTCCTTCATCACGCGGCGGAGCGCGTCCTCGTCATCTACGAGCAGCACCTTGCGGTTGAGCCGCGCGACGTTCGGCTTGCCGTCGAGGTTGTCGAGCAGTTCGAAGGTGTCCATGGGCGAGCGGGGCGCGCGCTCGGGCGCCGCGGCGGCCGCAGTCGCCTCCGCGGCGGCAGCAGCCGCGGCGGCAGTCGCCGCGCCGGCCGCCTCCTCGTCGAAGGGGACGTCCACGACCCGCATCAGCTCCTCGATGGACGACTCGCCGCGCAGGATGTGCGCGACCCCGCTCTCCCAGAGGCCCCGCATCCCCGCGTTCCGCCCCGCCTCGGCGATCTTGTCCGCCGTCGCGCCCGAGCTGATGGCCCGCTCGACCTCCGGCGTGACCGTCAGCACCTCCACGATCGAGAAGCGGCCGCGGTAGCCCGTCATCGCGCACTCCGTGCAGCCCACGGCGCGGTACAGCGGCGTCCCGCTCGACAACCAGGGGGCGAGCTTCTCCGGGATGGACTCGACCCACACCTCCTTGCACTGCGGGCAGAGCTTCCGCATCAGCCGCTGCGCCACGACGCCGCGGAGCGACGCCGCGATCTTGTACGCCTCGATGCCGATGTCCACCAGGCGCGTCACGGCGTTGGCGGCGTCGTTGGTGTGCAGCGTCGAGAGGACCAGGTGCCCGGTGAGGGAGGCCTGGATGGCGATGTTCGCCGTCTCCTTGTCGCGGATCTCGCCGACCAGCACCACGTCGGGGTCCTGCCGCAGGATGGACCGGAGGGCGCTGGCGAAGGTGAGTCCCGCCTTCTCGTGGACCTGCACCTGCACGATCCCCTGGAGGCGGTACTCCACCGGGTCCTCGACGGTGACGATGTTGGTCTTCCCCGTCTGGATGCCGCGGAGCGCCGAGTAGAGGGTGGTGGTCTTGCCGCTCCCCGTCGGCCCCGTCACCAGGACCACGCCCTCGTGGTGGGTCAGCAGGTTCCGGATGCCGTCGAGCTCGTCCTGGTTCAGGCCCAGCGCGTCGAGGGAGAGGACCGTGGCCCGCGAGTCGAGGATGCGGATCACGACCTTCTCGCCCAGGGACGCCGGCAGCGTGGACACGCGCAGATCCACGGGGACGCCGTTCACCGCCACCCGCGCGCGGCCGTCCTGCGGCCGGAGCCGGTCGGCGATGTCCAGGCTCGAGATGATCTTGATGCGCGAGACGAGGGGGAACCCGGCGGCGCGCGGCACCTTCATCACCTGCCGCAGCACGCCGTCGATGCGGTAGCGGACGGCGAAGCCGCCCTCTTCCGGCTCGATGTGGATGTCGCTCGCCCGGGAGAGGATGCCTTCGGAGAGGATCAGGTCCACCAGCCGCACGACGGGACGCTGGGATGCCTCCTCCGCGCTGACCTGGATCTCGTCGGCCGGGTTCTCGTCCTCCATGTGCTCGACGTCGGTCGCCGAGTGCATCCCCTCGAGGAGCTTGTCGATCACGTTCTCGGGGCGGTACACCTCGTCGGTCAGCGCCGCGATCTTCGCCGGCGCGGCGAGCGCCATCCGCACCTCGCGGCCCGACGCGAAGGCGATCCCCTTCTCCATGTCCATGTCGTACGGATTCGCCGTCGCGACCTCGACGTACGAGTCCGTGACGCGGAGCGGCAGGACGTGGTAGCGCCGGGCGATCGCCTCGGGGATGACTTCCTTGACGCGGGGGTCGGGCTTGGAGAGGTCGGCGAGCTTGACCCGGGAGCGGCCGGACATCGCGGCCAGCAGCTGCTCCTCCGTGGCGAGGCCGCCCTGCGTGACGAGGTCCCACAACGTCGTGGTCGGCTGCGCGGACTGGCGCAGCCGCCCGACCACGTCCCCGCCCAGTATCAGCGAGACGGTCGCGACCAGCCACTCATCGGGAAAAGTGTGCTCTGCCACAGTGCCGCAAGATACGGCCCCGCCGCACCTTCCGTCCAGCGAGCGCCGTGGCTCCGGCTGGGGCTACCGACAGCTCAGAGGATGTCCCAGAAGGCCCGGCTGACGTCCACCGCCACGCCGACGGTCCCCGTCCGCGGACTCACCCCGACGTCGATCCGCAGGAGGTCGTGCGGCCACTCGAGCCCCAGGCCGACGACGGGGCGCACCCCGCGCGCCGGAGCGCCGGGCGCGCCCGCGACGCCGCCCCCGGTCCATCCTGCGGCGATGAACGGGACGAGGGTCGCGCTGCGGCCCGTCCCCGCGAGAGATCCGAGGGGGATCTCCGGCACCCCCGCCGGGATCCGCAGATCCGCAGAGAGCCAGGCGGCCTGCCGTCCCGACAGGGCGCGGAACCCCTCCCCCACCAGCGTGCCACGGCCTCCGAGGACGAAGGCGCGATGGGCCGGGAGATCGCGGGTGGCGGCGCCAGCGCTGGCGCGGAGCACGAGCCACCCCGCGCCTGCCGGCACCTGCCAGCGGCCCTCGGCGTAGCCCCTGACGTACCGCGCCGCACCGAGCCCCGCCGCTTCGAGCTCCGCGCGGCCCGTGAACTCGCGGACCATCGCGAACGAGCTCGCCTGGCGGCGGAGGCCGAGGCGCGCATAGGCCCACGACCCCTCGGCGACCTGCGGCGCGGGACGCCGGTACGCGCCCCGCGCCCACGTCGCCCGGACGGGGAGCGAGTCGATGCGCGCGACGCCCGCGGTGAGCGCGAGCGCGGTCCGGCCGCCGAGCGCCCGCGTGACGCCGCCCTCGCCGCCGGTGGCGAGGTAGTAGTCGCCGAAGTCGCTCCCCGTCTCCTGGGCGAGGAGGGAGTTCACGGCGCGCGCGATCACCGGTGCGTCGCCCATGTCGCGGACGTCCCGATACCCCGCGAGCCCCCAGGTCCACGCCCCGCGGCGTATCCGCAGCGCGAGACCGCCGGTGAAGAGGGTCGTGGCGGTGGCAGCTCCCGCCCGCCCGCGGAATTCCGTCGCCTCGTCCCCCGAGCGCAGCACGCCCCCTACGCCGAGCGCGAGGCCCTCCGCGCGATCCACGTGCACGAACTCGGACACGGACGCGCCCCCGAGCTGGGCGCGCTGCAACCCCGTCAGGACGTGTCCCTCGGCGACGGAAGCGGCTTCCGCGCGGACCGCGTCGAGGTCGGCGAGGCGCGCCGGCCGGGCCACGTCCCGCACCTCGGCCTCCAGGGAATCGGTCCACGGGAAGGAGTCGCGCACCTCCGGCGGGGCCGCCACGATCTCGGGGCGCCCATCGGCGAAGAGCGCCAGCTGCAGCCCCTGGTTGAAGCGGTAGGTGTCGATCTCCCACCGGCCCCGGATGATGCCGCGCGCCGGGAAGTCGAGCCACTCGGCGCGGCGCCGGATCTCGATCTCCTGCCGCAGCGGCAGCCAGAACCGCCCTCCCCACAGGCTGTTCTCGATGCTGACGGTGATGTCCTCGAGCTGGTGGTCGAGGTAGGCGGCGCGGGTGAAGTCGAAGCGCATCCGGACCAGCTCCGCGCGGTCCACGTCGAGGAACAGGGACCCGACGAGCCGCGGCGCACGGAAATCCACCGGCCGGACGCGCACCTCGTACACGCGGATCGCCCGGTCGGGGAGTGTGATCGTGAGCGAGTCCGCCAGCGCGAACTGATAGAGGCGGAGGCCGGCGGGGCTCAGGGGGTGCGGCACGTCGCGGACCTCGTCCCCCTCTCCGAGGCGGATGAAGTCCGCGAAGTTGTTCAGGACGATGCCGAGGTGGTCGCGGTGGTAGCTGATGTCGGTCGGGAGCTCGCGCCGATCGCGCCACCCGATGATCCGCTGGCGGCTGAAGCGCGGCGCCTTCCACGACACCTCGAGCTCGAGCTGATCCGACTTGATGAGCCGCGGCGGCTCCTGAAGCCCCTCCCCGATCTGGCCGAGGAAGAAGAGGAACCCATGCGCGCGGGCGGTGAAGTCGGTGAGGGTGGTGTCGGCGAGGGCCTGCTGGCGGCGGTCCACGGCGCGCTGCACGAGCATCCGGACGGCGGGGGAATCCCACTCCTGGGCGACCGCTCCGCGCGCCGCCGACCCGCTGGCGGCGAGCGCGAGAGCCAGGCCGAGCGCGGCGCTTCGGCGATCCATGCCGCAATATCGGGACGGCGTGCGGCGCACAGCAAGCACGGGGAGGCCGGCGCCGCGGCGGGCGGGGCCTCGCCCGGAGCCGGCGCCCCCTGGGGTGGCCTGCGCGCGCTGGCGCCCGTTCCGCCGGACGGGCATATTACGGCATCTCCGAACCGCGCTGCCGATGCCCGACGCCTTCAAGCTGGTCAGTACCGCCGGCGACCAATCGATCGACGTCAAACCCGGCCAGACGCTGGTCGTGGGGCGCGCCGTCACGAGCGACGTGCCCATCTTCGACCCGACGATCTCCCGCCAGCACGCCCAGGTCACCGCCCGGGACGGCGGGGTCGCGGTCAAGGACCTTGGCTCCTCGAACGGCACCTTCCTGAACGGCAGCCGCGTCACCGAGTGCACCGCGGCGCCCAACGACGTCATCACCTTCGGCAAGGTCGCCTTCTACGTCCGGCCCGTCGCGGCGCCTGCCCCCGCGCCCAAGCCCCCGACGTCGGCGGGGTTCGCGGTGCCGCACAAGCCCGCCGGCGCTACGATCGTGCGGCAGCTGCCGGTGCGGGAGTCGGGGTCCCTCTCGAGTCCCCTCAAGGCCCTCGAGGAGGAGGTCGCGAAGGCGACGGCCGAGCCCGACGCCGCCACCGCGCGCAACGCCAAGAAGCTCGAGCTGCTCCTCGAGATCTCCAAGGCCCTCTCCCGCCAGCAGGACGTGGACAAGCTGCTCGAATCGGTCGTGGACTTCACGTTCCAGGTGATGGACGTGGACCGCGTCTCGATCCTTCTCCACGAGCCGGGAGGTACGGACCCGATCCCCCGGATCTCCAAGAGCCGCCTCGGCGAGGGGTCGGCGTCGGCGCGCCACGTGCCCAAGTCCATCGTGGGACAGGTGGTGAACGAGCGCGTCGCCATCCTCACCGACAACGCCGCGGAGGACGAGCGCTTCAAGGGCAAGTCCATCATGCTGCAGAGCGTCCGGTCCGCGATGGGCGCGCCGCTGATGTCCTCCGACGGCACCGTGCTCGGCCTGATCTACGTGGACAACCTCACGTCCACGCACGCGTTCACGGCCGAGGACCTGGAGTTCCTGATCGCCTTCTCCGGCGTGGCGGCGGTCGCCATCGAGAACGGCCAGCTCGGCGATCGGCTGCGGCGCGAGGCGATGGTGCTGTCGAACTTCCAGCGCTACTTCGCCCCCGACCTCGCGAAGCAGATCGCGGAGCACAGCGAGGAAGTGAAGCTCGGCGGCGCCAAGCGGCCGGTCGTCATCTTCTTCTCCGACATCCGCGGGTTCACCTCGATGTCGGAGAACATGGCGCCGGAATCCGTCGCCACGCTGCTCGGCGAGTACTTCAACGAGATGGTCGAGATCGTGTTCCGCCACGGCGGCACGCTCGACAAGTTCATCGGCGACGCCATCATGGCGCTGTGGGGCGCCCCGCTCGCTTCGGACAACGACGCTGACAAGGCGATGGCGGCCGCCATCGACATGCAGCGCGCCCTCGTGCCCCTCAACGAGCACTGGAAGGCCACGGGAAAGCCCGAGATCGCCATCGGCATCGGGATCAACTTCGGCGAGGTGTTCGCGGGCAACATCGGCAGCGAGCAGCGCATGGAGTACACGGTGCTGGGCGACGCCGTCAACACCGCCTCGCGGCTCTGCTCCAACGCCGGCCGCGGCGAGATCATGGTCTCCGAGCCGCTCTTCAAGCGCCTCAAGAACCCGCCGCCCGTCGAGGCGCGCGACCCGATCAAGGTCAAGGGGAAGTCGAAGCCCGTCCCCATCTACCACGTCAAGTACTGATTTGCCGCGGTTCCCCGCCCTGCCTCCCGGGTACGACACGTGGAGCCTCGGCGCGGGGGGCGCGGTGGCCCGGCGCGACGTCGCCGCCGCGGTGCGCGCCGCGCTCGGCACGCACCCTTCCCTCTATGCGTGGGCCGCCGAGCAGCCGGACCGCACCGCCTTCACCGGCAGGGGCGAGGCATATGGCGTGACCCTCGGCGGCGTGGACGCCGTGGTGCGGCACGCGCGGCGCGGCGGCTTTCTGGGCCCGCTGCTCGGTGACCGATACGCCGGCACTCCCCGCTTCTTCCGGGAACTCGCCTGGTCGCGGCGTCTCGCCGAGGCCGGCGTCCCGACGCCCGCGCTGCTGGCCGGCGCCTGGTACCGCGCGGGCGCCGTGCATCGCGCCGACGTGGCCACGGCGCGGATCCCGGGGCGCGACCTCGCCGCCGTCGTCTTCGGGGACGCCCCCCCCTCGGGGGAGCCTCGCGCCGCCGTGCTGCGCGCCGTGGGCCGGCTGGTGCGCCGCCTCCACGACGCTGGCTTCGTTCATCCCGACCTGCAGTTGCGAAACGTGGTCGTCGCCGGCGATCCGCCCCAGGCCTGGCTCCTCGACGTCGAATCGTGCCGCGACGCGGGCGGCGCGGGCGACCGTCGGCGCAACGTGGACCGGTTCTACCGCTCGTGGGAGAAGTGGAACGGCCTGCGGGGCGCGCGGCTGACCGCCGGCGACCGCGCCCACTTCGAGGCCGGCTACGGGGACAGCGCGTGACGATCCCCGACCGCTGGCGCACCGGCCGCGTCTGCGTCGTGATGATGAGCGCCGTCGGCGACACGGTGCACACCCTGCCGGTGCTCACCGCCCTCAAACGCCACGCACCACGGTGCCGCATCACCTGGGTGCTCCAGCCGGGGCCCGCGTCCCTGGTGCGGGGCCATCCCGCCGTGGACGAGATCGTGCTCTTCGAGAAGGCGAAGGGGTGGCGGGCCTACCGGGACGCTCTCCGGCGCCTCGGCGGCCCCTACGACCTCGTGCTCGCCCTCCAGGTCTACTTCAAGGCCGGCCTCCTCACCGCGCTGCTCCCCGGAACCGTCAAGCTCGGCTTCGACCGCGCGCGGGCCCGCGACGGCAACTGGCTCGTCACGACGCACCGCATCCCGCCGCATCCGCCGCAGCACGTGCAGGACCAGTACTTCGAGTTCCTCGACGCGCTCGGCGTGCCCCACGAGCCGGTGGTCTGGGACCTCGGGCCCTGGGCGGCGGAGCGCGAGGCGCAGCGGCGGTTCTTCGGCCCCCTCGAAAGGCCCGTCGCCACGCTCGCCATCGGCACCAGCGACCCGCAGCGCGAGTGGCCCGTGGCGCGATGGGCCGAGCTCTCGGACGCGCTCGTCGAGCGATACGACCTCCAGCCGGTGCTCGCCGGCGGGGGCTCCCCACGCGAGCGGGAAACGGAGCGCGAGATCACCGCGCTGGCACGGCACCGGCCCCTCTCCACCCTCGGTGCACCGCTACGCGACCTCGTGTGGCTGCTCGACGGCTCGGCGCTCGTGGTGGCGCTCGACTCGGCTCCACTCCACATGGCGGTCGCCCTCGACCGTCCGGTCATCGGCCTGTGCGGCGCGTGGAACCCGAAGCGGACGGGACCCTATCGCCGCTTCCTCGACCTCCTGGTGGACGCGTATGGCGACCCCGGCGAGGACTATCCCATCAGCGCGGAGAAGCGCCGGGACCGGATGCCGCGCATCCAGGTCGCCGACGTCCTCGAGCGGGTGGACCGCTGGCGCGTGCGCTACGCACCGGGAGCCGGGGTCCGGTGACCGACCCTGTGACGACCGGAGGGCTCTTCGGCGCGGAGGGCGACTGGCCGCGACGCGTCGGGGTAGTGATGCTCTCCGCCCTCGGCGACGTGGTCCATGCGCTCCCGGTGGTCACGGCGATCAAGCGCCACGCCCCCGCCACGCGCCTGACGTGGATCCTCCAGCCCGGGCCCGCCGCCCTCGTGCAGGGGCACCCCGCCGTGGACGAGATCGTGCTCTTCGAGCGACGCAACGGGTGGCGCGGGTTCCTCGACGTGCGGCGGGCGCTCGCCGCGCGCCCCTTCGACCTCGTGCTGGCCCTCCAGCCGTACTTCAAGGCGGGCCTCCTCACCTGGATGGCCCGCGCGCCCGTGAAGCTCGGGCTCGATCGAGCCCGGTCCCGCGATCTCAACGCGCTCTTCACGACGCACCGCATCCCGTCCCGCCCGCTGGGACACATCCAGGACCAGTTCCTCGAGTACCTCGACGCCCTCGGCGTCCCGCGCGGCGAGCCGGTCTGGGGCCTCGCGCCCTCGCCCGCCGAGCGGGCGGAGGCGCGCGCGCTCCTCGCGGGGACGGAGGGGCCGCTGGTGGGATGCGTGGTGGCGACGAGCCGGCCCGCCAAGAACTGGCCCCCCGAGCGGTACGCGGCGCTGGCGACACAGCTCGCCGCCGCGCACGGCGCGCGCTGCGTGCTCCTCGGCAGCGCCGCACCGCACGAGCGCGCCGCCGCCGACGCCATCCTCACGGGCACGACTGCGGCGCCCCTCGACGCCCTCGGCCGCGGTCTGCGGACCACCCTCGCCCTCCTCGAGGCGTGCGACGCCGTCGTCTCCCCCGATACCGGCCCCTTCCACATCGCGGTGGCGATGGAGGTGCCCGCGGTGGGGCTCTACGGCTACACGAACCCGAAGCGGTTCGGGCCGTACCATCGCTTCGCCGACCTGCTGGTGGATGCCTTCGGGGAACCTGGAGAGGACTATGGTCCGGCGGCGCGCTACCGGCCGGGGCGGATGGGGCGCATCACCGTGGGGATCGTGGCGGAGAAGGTGCGGCTCGCCCTGGAGCGCTACGGGAGCGGGCCGCCGTGGCGGCGCGCTAGGGTACCGGAGTGATCGCCCCGAAGGCGTAACGGAGGCCCACCGCGCCGAGGAGGTCCACGAAGCGCGCCAGGCCGAGTCCCATCACCGTGAAGTAGTCCCCGTCGATCCGGTCCACCAGCACCGCGCCATATCCCTGGATGCCGTAGGCCCCCGCCTTGTCCATCGGCTCGCCCGTCGCGACGTACGCGGCGATGACGGCGTCGTCGAGCGGCCGGAACCAGACGCGCGTCGAGACCACGTCCGACGCGGTGCGCGCGCCGTACGCCACCGCGATGCCGGTGTGCACGACGTGGTCGCGCCCGGCCAGGCGGCGCAGCATGACGCCCGCCTCCTCCCGGTCGCGCGGCTTCCCGAGGATGTCCCCGTCCACCACCACGATCGTGTCCGCCGCCACCGTCGCGGCGCCGGGCCGGTGCACCGCGCCGGCCTTGGCGCGCGCCAGACGCTCCGCGTGCACCGCGGGGGGCTCGCCCCCCTGCCACGTCTCGTCCACGCCGCCGGGGACCACGTCGAAGGTGAGGCCGAGGAGGGTGAGGAGCTCGCGGCGGCGCGGGGAGGCCGACGCGAGGACGAGCGGCACGCTCACGGGCGCTCGAGGAGAAGGGTGACGGGGCCGTCGTTCACCAGTTCGACGTCCATCATCGCGCGGAACCGGCCCGTCTCCACCCGCACGCCCCGCTCCCGCAGCAGCGCCACGAAGCGCTCGTACAGCCCCTCCGCCTGCTCGGGGGGCGCGGCGCCGACGAAAGAGGGCCGGCGCCCCTTGGAGGCGTCGCCGTAGAGGGTGAACTGCGAGACGACCAGCATCGCGCCCCCGACCTCCTGGATGCCGAGGTTCATCTTCCCCTCGGCGTCGCCGAACACCCGCAGCCCGGCGAGCTTCTCCGCCATCCACGCCAGCGCCGCCTCGTCGTCCGCGGGGGCGAAGCCCACGAGGACGACGAAGCCGCGCGCGATCGCGCCGACGGTCTCGCCGTCGACGCGCACCGCCGCGCGGCTCACGCGCTGGACGACCGCGCGCACCGGCTACTCGACCGTGACGCTCTTCGCGAGGTTGCGGGGCTGGTCCACGTTGCAGCCGCGCCGCACCGCGATGTAGTAGGCGAAGAGCTGCAGCGGCACCACCGCGAGCACCGGAGTCAGCATGTCCAGGGTCTTGGGGATCTCGATGGCGGTGTCCGCCACCTTGCGGATCGCCGTGTCCCCCTCCGTCACCACCGCCACCACCCGCCCCCCGCGCGCCCGGACCTCCTCGATGTTCGACTGGATCTTGGCGTAGACGGCATCCTGCGGCGCGATGAAGACCACCGGCATCAGCTCGTCGATCAGGGCGATCGGGCCGTGCTTCATCTCGGCGGCGGGATACCCCTCCGCGTGGATGTAGGAGATCTCCTTCAGCTTCAGCGCGCCCTCGAGCGCCACCGGGAAGTTCACGCCCCGGCCGAGGTACAGGACGTTGGTCGCGCGCATGAACCGCTCGGAAAGCGCTTCGACCTCCTCCTGCTTGCGGAGCACCGCCTCGAGCTGCTCGGGGAGCATGCGGAGCGCCTGGACGATCTCGCGCCCCTGGAGGATCGAGAGCGACCGCAGGCGCCCGAGGTGCAGGGTGAAGACCGCCAGCGCCGCGATCTGGCTGGTGAAGGCCTTCGTCGAGGCGACCCCGATCTCGGGGCCGGCGTGCAGATAGATGCCGCCGTCCACCTCGCGGGCGATGGTGCTGCCCACGACGTTGATGATGCCGAGGGTCCGCGCGCCGCGCCGCTTCGCCTCCCGCAGCGCCGCGAGGGTGTCGGCGGTCTCACCCGACTGCGAGATCACGATCACCAGCGTCTTCGGCGTGAGGATCGGGCTGCGGTACCGGAACTCGGAGGCGTACTCCACCTCCACCGGGATCCGCGCGATCTCCTCCAGCATGTACTCGCCCACCAGCCCCGCGTGCCACGACGTCCCGCACGCGGTGATGACGATCCGGTCGATTCCCGCCAGGTACTCGTCGGAGAGGTTGAGGCCGCCGAGCTTCGCCGCGCCCTCCTCCTCCAGGAGCCGGCCGCGGAGGACGTTCCGGATGGACTCGGGCTGCTCGCAGATCTCCTTCAGCATGAAGTGCGGGAAGCCGGCCCGCTCCACGGTGGCGAGGTCCCAGTCGATCTGGCTGATCTCCTTGGTGAGGGGCACCGACTGGCGGTCCATCAGCCGGTAGCCGGACGGGGTCACGACCGCCATCTCCCCCTCGTCGAGGTACACCACGGACCGGGTGTGCTCCAGGACCGCCGCCGGGTCCGACGCGATGAAGTTCTCGCCGATCCCCACGCCGACCAGGAGCGGGCTGCCGAGCCGCGCCGCCACGATCGTGTCGGGCTCCCGGGAGGAGAGGACAGCGATGCCGTAGGTGCCTTCGACCTCGTGGAGCGCCGCGGCGACCGCCTCGGCGAGCGTACCCTGGTAGAACTCCTCGATGAGATGCGCGAGCACCTCGGTGTCGGTGTCCGAGGCGAAGGTGTGGCCCTTCTCCACCAGCTTGGCGCGGAGCACCGGCGCGTTCTCGATGATGCCGTTGTGGACCACGGCCACGGTTCCGGTGCAGTCGGTATGCGGATGGGCGTTGCGGGTGGTCGGTGCGCCGTGCGTGGCCCAGCGCGTGTGCGCCATGCCCGTCACCGCCTGCGGCACGTGGGGCCCGAGCTGGGCCTCGAGCTGCGCGATCTTCCCGGCCGCCTTCACCACCTTCAGGTGGCCGTCCGTGATCAGCGCCAGCCCCGCCGAATCGTAGCCCCGGTACTCGAGGCGCTTGAGCCCCTGCAACAGGATCGGCACCGCCTGGCGCGATCCCACGTACCCCACGATCCCGCACATCGTCAGGCCCCCATCGTCAGCAGCGTTTGCCGGCCGTCGTTCACCATCCCCTGCGCGGCGGCCGCCGTCGGCGCCTCGGCGATCACCCGGACCACCGGCTCCGTCCCCGACGGACGCACGTGGATCCAGCGGTCGTCCCACGCGAGCCGCAGCCCGTCCTGCGTGTCGGTCGCGGCGTCCGGCCAGCGGCGCCGCAGCCCCGCGTACACCTGGTCCAGGGGACCGTCGGGCCGCGGGAGCTTCGCCTTAACGATAACGTAGCGGGGCGCGGCGTCCACGACGGCCGAGACCGGTTCCCGCCGCTCCGCGAGGAGCGCCAGCGCGAGGGCCGCCGCCACCGGCGCGTCGCGGCCGAGATGCACGGCGGGGAGGATCACGCCGCCGTTCCCCTCGCCCCCCACGACGGCGCGGCGCGCCTGCATCCGCTCCACCACGTTCGCCTCGCCGACCGGGGCGCGCTCGACCGCGATGCCGAAGGCCCGCGCCGCGTCGTCCACCACGAGACTGGTCGAGAGGTTGGTGACCACGGGACCGCGCAGGTGCGGCAGCACCGCCCGGACCGCGAAGGCCAGCGTGTAGTCCTCGCCGATCGGCCGGCCCCGCTCGTCCACGAGGGCGAGGCGGTCCACGTCGGGATCCACCGCGATGCCGACGTCGGCGCCCTGCTCCCGCACGAAGGCGCCCAGCTCGCCGAGGTGCTCGGGGATCGGCTCCGGTTCCCGGGGGAAGGCGCCGTCAGGCTCGAGATGGATCGCGGCGACCTCGCACCCGAGCGCGTCGAGGAGCGCCGGCATCACCGTGGCCCCCGCGCCGCGCACACAGTCGAGCGCCACGCGGAAATGCCGCGCGCGGATGGCCGCGGCATCGAGCCAGGGGAGGGCGAGGACCCGCTCGAGATGGCGCCCCACGGCGCCTTCGTCGCGGGAACGCGTGCCCGGCGTGCCGGCCGCGCCGGCCGCGCCGCCGTCGGCGAGACCGAACAGCGCCTCGGCGTCCGCGCGCGTGAGGAAGCGGCCCCCCGCCCCCACGAACTTGAGGGCGTTCCACTGGACGGGATTGTGGCTCGCGGTGACGACGATCCCGCCATCGAGGGGGAGGTCCTCCACGGCGAGCTGCGCGGTCGGGGTGGGGACCATGCCCAGCTCCACCACGTCCACGCCCGCCGCGCAGAGCGCCTCGGCCGCGGCGGCGTAGAGGGCGGGACCCGAGGCGCGGGAATCGCGCGCCAGCCCGACGCGCCGGCCGCCACGCTCCCGCACGAACGCCCCGAACGCCGCCGCGTACCGGCGTACGACATCCGGGTCGAGATCCGTGCCCACGATCCCCCGGACTCCGGAGACCGAGCGCATGAGGGGACTCACGACATCAGCTCCGGCGGAGAGAGGCTTGGCGCAGCGCGACGACGTCGGGCGTGGGAATCGGGAGAAGACTGACGTCCGGGTAGGCGCGCGCGAACCCCTCGACGCAGTCGGCGTCGAACTGCCACCCGACGCAACGCCGCAGCTCGGCGAGCGCCTCTTCCGGCGGCCGCGAGCGCATGTACGGCCGGCCCGTCGTGATGGCGTCGAACGCGTCGGCGACGCTGGCGATCCGGGCCACCAGCGCGATCGCTTCGCCCTGCAGATGGTCGGGGAGACCCGCCCCGTCGAGTCGCTCGTGGTGGGAACGGACGATGCTGACCACGATCGGGTGGTCCTTGAGGAGCGGGGCGAGGATCCGCTCGCCGAGCACCGGGTGCTCCATCACGTGGAGGTACTCGTCCTCGGTCAGGGGGCCCGGCTTCTGCAGCACCCCCTCGCGCACGCCGATCTTGCCGATGTCGTGCAGCTCGCCCCCGAGGCGGATCTCCGCCAGGGTCTCGTCGTCGAGCCCCAGCTGCCGGGCGATCTCCTCCGCGTACACCGCCACTCGCGCCGAATGGCCGCGGGTGTAGCGGTCCTTGGCCTCGAGCGCCTGCACCAGGGAGTGCACGCCCAGGACGAACAGCTCCTCGATGCGCGCGGCCTGCTGCTGGACGCGCTCCTCGAGGTGCAACTGGTAGTCGCGGTTCTCGCGGATGAGGCGGCGCTTCTCGAGCGCCTGGCGGACACGGGCCCGCACCTCGTCGATCTCGAACGGCTTGGCGACGTAGTCGAGGGCGCCGTGCGTCAGGCACGCCACCGCCGTCCGGACGTCCGACACGGCGGTCACCATCACCACCCCCGTCTCCGGCCAGCGGAGCCGGATCTCGGCGAGCAACTTGGTGCCGTCCATCTCGGGCATCTGGATGTCCAGCACCGCCAGGTCGAACGGCTCCGAGTTGAGGAGGGCGACCGCGTCCCGGCCGGACGCCGCCTTCCGGCACTCGAATCCCTCGCCCGAGAGGACGCGAGCCATCACGTCCCGGACCTTCTCCTCGTCGTCCACCACGAGGCAGAGGACCTTCCGCTCTTCCATAAGGCTGTGAGTTTATCGGCGCGCCCGCGCCGTGTCCACCCGCCATTCGCCTTGCCGCCGCGACCGTCGCCCGTGTAAGGTTCGCGCAACGCCCATGCAATCGAGCGCCCCGTGACCCGCATCACCGATCGCGACCTTTCCCATGGCTTGGCCACGCGCGCCATCCACGCCGGCCAGCAGCCCGACCCCCTCGCCGGGGCGGTGACCTTCCCGATCTTCCAGACGTCCACGTACGTCCAGGACGGCATCGGGAAGAACAAGGGCTACGAGTACGCCCGGACGAGCAACCCCACCCGCCAGGCGCTGGAACGCAACGTCGCGGCGCTGGAGGGGGGGACGCACGGCCTCGCGTTCGCCTCCGGGATGGCCGCCGTGGATGCGGTCCTCACGCTCCTCTCGACGGGCGACCACGTGGTCTGCGGCGAGAACGTCTACGGCGGCGTGCACCGCCTGATGGACAAGGTCCTGTCACGGATGGGGCTCACCTTCACCTTCGTGGACACGCGGGACCCGAAGCAGGTCGAGGCGGCGGTGACCCCGCGGACGAAGATGCTCTATGGCGAGACCCCCACCAACCCGATGATGCGGCTCGCCGATCTCGCCGCGATGGGGGCCATCGCCAAGGCCCACCGGCTCCTCTTCGTCGTCGACAACACCTTCACCACCCCGATCTTCCAGCGGCCCTTCGAGTTCGGCGCCGACATCGTCGTCCACTCCACCACCAAGTACCTCAACGGCCACTCCGACATGGTCGGCGGCATCCTGGTGGCGAAGGACGACGCGCTCGCCGAGCGCCTGGCGTTCATCCAGAACTCCGCCGGCGCCGTGCCGGGGCCCTTCGACTGCTGGCTCGCCCTGCGCGGCCTCAAGACCCTCGCCGTCCGGATGCACCAGCACGACGCCAACGGCCGGCGGGTCGCCGCGTGGCTGGCCGCCGACAAGCGGATCCGCGCGATCTACTATCCCGGGCTCCCGTCGCATCCACAGCACGAGCTCGCCAAGCGCCAGATGTCGGGCTTCGGTGCGATGATGTCCATCGAGACCGGCTCCCTCGAGGCGGCCGGCCGGCTGGTGGAGGGGGTGCGCCTCTTCGCGTTCGCCGAGTCCCTCGGGGGCGTCGAGAGCCTGATCGGGCACCCCGCGACGATGACGCACGCCGCGGTCCCCAAGGCGATGCGCGACGCGATGGGCCTCACCGACGGGCTGGTGCGCCTCTCGGTGGGCATCGAGGACGTGGACGACCTGATCGCCGATCTCGACCAGGCGCTCGGGAAGTAGCGGGCCCGGTTGACACGTCCGCCTCCCCGGCGCGTAGGGGGAGCGGACCCCAGCAAGGAGTGGTCATGGACGAGCGGCAGCTTCCGGCGGCGCGGGCGAGGATCGTCCTCACCCAGATCTCGGCCCGAGCTTGGGAGCACCCCGCCGACCGCGCGGCGCTCAACACCCTGCGCGCGCTGCCCGGCTTCGACGAGGTCCTGCGGAAGATCTACGGCTTCTTCGGGGAGCGGGGCGTGCGGCTCCTCTTCCAGGCCAACGCCGTGCGCGTGGGGCCCACCCAGTTCCCCCGCGTCCACACCGCGTTCACCGAGGTGTGCGCCACGATGGACTGGGAGCCGCGGCCGGATCTCTACATCTCGCAGACGCCCCTCGTGAACGCCGGCGCGTACGGGATGGACCGGCCGTTCATCGTCCTCAACTCCGGCGCCCTCGCCCTCCTCGACGACGAGGAGCTGCGCACCATCCTCGGCCACGAGCTCGGCCACGTCATCAGCGGGCATGCGCTCTACCGCACGATCCTCGTCATCCTGCTGGAGTTCGGCTTCCGCAACCTCCCGTTCCTCGCGGGGATCGCGCTGCTGCCGATCCAGATCGCCCTGATGGAGTGGTACCGCAAGAGCGAGCTCTCCTCCGACCGCGCGGGGCTCCTGGCCAGCCAGGACCCGGTCGCCTCCATGCGGATGTTCATGAAGCTGGCGGGGGGCGGGAACATCGCCGAGATGAACCTCGACGCCTTCCTGGTGCAGGCGAAGGAGTACGAGCAGGGCGGCGACGCGATGGACACCGTCTACAAGGTCCTCAACACCCTCGGCGCCACGCACCCCTTCCACACCCTGCGCGCCGCGGAGCTGCAGCGCTGGGTCGAGGGGGGCGACTACGACCGGATCCTGCGGGGCGAGTACCCGCGCCGCGGCACCGCCGACGACCAGCGGCCCATCGCCGAGGACATCGGCGAGGCGGGCCGCTACTACGGCGACCAGGCGAAGGACGTGGTCGGCAAGGTCGCCGAGGTGGCGAGGAAGGCCGCCGACGCCTTTTCCAGCGCCATGAAGGGGCCCGGCAGCCGGTGAGGACGCTCGTCGTGGGCGGGGGCGGCCGGGAGCACGCGCTGGCGTGGGCGTGCCGGCGCGACTGCCCGGAGAGCACGGTGTTCTGCCTGCCGGGCAACGCCGGAACGGCCCGCATCGCGACGAACCTCCCCGGCTCGGCGACCGACGTGGCGACCGTCGTGCGGGCGGCGCGCGACAACCGCATCGACCTGGTGATCGTGGGCCCCGAGGGGCCGCTCGCCGCCGGGCTCGTGGACGCCCTGGCGAAGGAGGGCATCCCGGTCTTCGGGCCGACGGCGGCCGCCGCGCGGATCGAGGCGTCGAAGGCGTTCGCCAAGGAGCTGATGGGCAGGAGCGGCGTCCCCACTGCCCGCTCCCGCACCTTCACCGAGCTCGACGCCGCCGAGCGGTACATCGACGCGCACACCGAGCCGCTGGTCGTGAAGGCCTCGGGCCTCGCCGGCGGCAAGGGGGCGATCGTCTGCGCCACGCGCACCGAGGCCCGGGCCGCGGCGCGGGCGATGCTCGCCGAGAACGCGCTCGGCAAGGCGGGGAGCGAGATGCTGGTGGAGGAGTTCCTCGAAGGCGAGGAGCTCTCGGTCCTCGCCATCACCGACGGCGAGCACTTCGCGATCCTCCCACCGGCGCAGGACCACAAGCGGCTGCAGGACGGTGACTTCGGCCCCAACACCGGCGGCATGGGCGCGTACTGCCCCGTCAGCGTAGCCACGCCGGCGCTGCTGCGGCGCATCGCCGACGAGATCATCGCCCCGACGTTGAGCGCCCTCAAGGCCGACGGGGCCCCGTACCGCGGCGTGCTCTACGTGGGCCTCATGCTCCGGCCGGACGGGTCCCCCGCCGTCATCGAGTTCAACTGCCGGTTCGGCGACCCCGAGGCGCAGGCGATCCTCGCGGCGATGCCCTCGGGCCTCGTCCCCGTCCTCCGGCTCATCGCGGAAGGGGGGTGGATGCCGAGCGGCATCTCGCTCGGGGACGCGCGGCACGCGTCGGTCACGACGGTACTCGCCGCCGAGGGCTACCCCGACGCGCCGGTGCTGGGCGCCGAGATCTCCATCCCCGCCGAGCTCGAGGCCACGCCCGACGTGCTCCTCTTTCACGCGGGCACCGCGCAGGGGCCCGATGGGCGGCTCCGCGTCGCCGGCGGGCGGGTCCTCGGCGTGACCGCGATCGCCCCGACGATCGCCGAGGCGGCGCAGCGCAGCCGCGTCGCCGCCGAGTCCATCCGCTTCGAGGGGAAGCAGTTCCGCCGCGACATCGGCTGGCGGGAGCTCGCGCGGAAGCGCTAGCGCCGTGCCGGAGCTCCCCGAGGTCGAGACCATCGCGCGGGACCTCCGCCCCCACCTGACCGGCGCCCGCATCGGCGCCGTCCGCATCCACAAGTCCGACGTCCTCCGGAACGCGAAGCCCGCGGCCTTCGCCCGCGCCCTTGCGGGCCGCCGCATCGCCGAGGTCGCCCGCCGCGCGAAGCACCTCGTCCTCCTCCTCGACGACGGCCTTCGGCTCGTCATCCAGCCCCGGATGACCGGCTCCCTTACCATCGCGCGGCGCCAGCGACCGGATCCCTACGCCGTGCTCGACGTCCTCCTGGACGGCGGGCGACACCTCGTCTACCGCGACGTGCGCCGCCTCGGCGTCATCCTCCTCCTCCCGCCCGAGAGCTGGGCGGCCTACACCGCCCGCATCGGACCGGAGCCGCTCGCATCCGGCTTCACCGCCGCGCGGTTCGGCCGGGCCCTCGGCGGCGGACGGCTCGCGGTGAAGAAGGCTCTGATGGACCAGCGGCGCGTCGCGGGCGTGGGGAACATCTACGCGAACGAGGCGCTGTGGATCGCGCGCATCGATCCCTCGCGGCCGGTCGCGGGGCTCCGCGCGCCGGAGTTCGCGCGCCTGCATCGCGCCGTCCGGGACGTGCTCCGCCGCGCGGTAGCGGGACGCGGCACGACCGTGCGCGACTACCGCACCGGCACGGGCGGCGCGGGCGGGTTCCAGAGCCGCCTCGCCGTCTACGGCCGCGCGGGCGAGCCGTGTCTCCGGTGCGGACGTCACGTCGCGCTCACCCACGCCATCGACGGGCGTGCCACCTACTTCTGCCCGTGGTGCCAGTCCTAGCGCTCGGGCGGGCGACGCGGAACCCCGCGACCCTCGACGGCTTGCGCGAGCACGTCCGGGCCAACGCCGAGCGGCGTCCGGCCATCTACGAGTTCCTCGACGACGGCGGCGCGGTCTTCTACGTCGGGAAGGCGAAGAGCCTGCGGGGGCGGCTCCTCTCCTACTTCACGGCGCCCTGGCCCGAGGCGAAGAGCGCCCGGCTCATCCGCTCCACGACCGCGATCCGCTGGCGCTACGTACCGAGCGAGTTCGCGGCGCTGCTCGAGGAGCTTCGGCTCATCAAGCGCCTCCGCCCCTTCCAGAACGTGCACGGCAACCGGACGGGGCGGCGCACGCTTTTCGTCAAGCGAACCGGCGGCGCCGCGCCGAAGCTCCGCCTCACCGCCAAGACCACGGACCCCGACGCCGCCTACTACGGGCCGTTCCGCGGGAGCAGCCGCGCGGCCGCCGCGCTCCGCGTGCTCAACGACGTCCTCGGCCTGCGCGACTGCGCCCAGGACGTCCCGATGCTCTTCGCCGACCAGGCGGACCTCTTCGACGCGCCCCTCGCGCCGCGCTGCATCCGCCACGACCTCGGTACGTGCCTCGGCCCCTGCGCGGCGCGTTGTTCGGGCGCGCGGTACGGCACGGCCATGGGCGCCGGCGTGGACTTCCTGGAGGGACGCTCGGCGGAGCCGCTCGCGAGGGTGCTCGACGTGATGGCGGATGCGGCGGAGCGCCGGGACTTCGAGCGCGCGGCGGTGTGGCGGGAGAAGTTCGAGGCGCTCGAGTGGCTCTTCGGCGCCGTGGCGCGGCTCGCCTCGGCCCTCGAGGCGCTGAGCTTCGTGTACCTCGTGAAAGACCTCACGGGCCACCGCGACGACCGCGTCTACCTGATCCGCCGCGGCCTCGTCCTCGCCGAAGCCGCACTCCCCCGCACCCCGATCGAGCGTCTGGCCTTCGCCGCGGCCGTGGAGCGCCACGCCGACGTCCCCGCGCCCGCGCTCGTGGCGCGCTCCGCCGCGGAGATGGACCACGTCCTCCTCGTCACGAGCTGGTTCCGGCAGCATCCCGAGGCGTTCGAGGCGACGAGCCCCTACGTCGACTGGCTGGCGCGCTAGGACCTGAGCGGGACGATGCGTGCCCGGGGAGGGATCCCCGGCTCAGTCTCCATGATGGCCACGGAGGGCGTGAGGTCGAAGCGCGCGGGCCCCGCCGCGCCGGGGTTCAGCGCCACCGAGAAGTCGTCGAAGGCGTGGATCAGCGGCCGGTGGGAGTGCCCGTAGACGATCACGTCCGCGTGCGGGAAGGCATCCTTCAGCGCCTGCGGCTTCGGCGAGCCGAATTGGTCGCCGTGGGTCACCACAAAGACGAAGCCGTCGATCTTCACCTCCGCGACCCGCGGCAGCTTCGCCCGCAGCGTCCCTCCGTCCACGTTGCCGAACACCGCCGTCACCGGCGCCAGCGTCGCGAGCCGATCGAGGATCGCGGGATCGCCCACGTCGCCGGCGTGGAGGATCCGGTCCACCTGCGCGAACACCTCCAGCACCCCGGAGCGGAGCTGGCCGTGCGTGTCGGCGATGATCCCGAGCCTCACCGGCGGCGCGCCCGCACCTTCCCCGACCACCGCGGCGCCAGCTCGACCTCGACGCCGAGCTGGTCGAGCACCCGCTGCACCACGAAGTCCACCAGCTCCTCCACCCGCGTCGGGCGGTGGTAGAACCCCGGCGCCGCCGGGATCACCGTCGCGCCCGCCTCCGCCACCGCCACCATGTTCCGCAGGTGGATCAGGGAGAGGGGCGTCTCCCGCGGGACCAGCACGAGGCGGCGCCGCTCCTTCAGCGTCACGTCCGCGGCGCGCTCGATGAGGCTCCTGCTGGTGCCGTGCGCGATCGCGGCGAGGGTGGCCATCGAGCAGGGGCACACCACCATCCCGGCGGTCTTCGCCGAGCCCGAGGCGGGCCGGCCCCCGCGGTCGCCGTCGTCGAACGCCTCGACGGTCTTCCACGGCCCGGTACGCCGCTCGAGCTGGGCCAGCGACGCGATGCCGCACTCGTCCTTCAGGAGGCGCAGGCCGTGGGCCGAGACGAGGAGCCAGACCGGCACCCGCTCCCGCGCGAGCACCTCGAGGAGCCGGACGGCGTACGGTGCACCGGAGGCCCCGGTGATCGCGAACACGAGCGGCTGCGTCATCGCCCTCTCCGGTTCGGTGTCGGGTGGCGCACGGGATGCGGCGGCTGACGGGGCGGCACGGGCCGCGGCTGCCGCTTCGGAAACGGCGGCACTCCAGGGTGATTCGGCACGGGCACGTGATGCGGCGCCGGCGGATGCGACGGGTAGGGCGCCGGCCCCGTCGGCTCGGGCGCGCCCGGGCGGGGATCGCTCACCGGAGCAGCGCGTCGGCCACCGCGCCCGCCATCACGACCGCCGAGATGATGCCGTTCATCGCGAAGAAGGCGGCGTCCAGGCGCCGGTAGTCCCCGGGCACGACCAGCCGGTGCTCCCACACCAGGAGCGCTGCCGCGAGCGCGACACCGAGGAAGAAGGGCGCGCCGAACGGCGCCACCAGCCCGAACCCGACCAACGCGGCCACCGCCGCGACGTGCAGGGCGCGCGAGGTCAGGATCGCCCGCGCCGGCCCGAGCGCGACCGTGAGGGAGCGGAGCCCGTGCGCCCGGTCGAACGCCTCGTCCTGCAGCGAGTAGATGACGTCGAAGCCGCCCCCCCAGCACGTCACCACCGCCGCGAGGAGCGCCAATCCCCACCACGGCGTCATCCACGCGCCCGTCACCGCCAAGTAGCCACCCACCGGCGCGATCGCCATCCCGAGCCCGAGCCACAGGTGCGAGAGCGCCGTGAACCGTTTCGCGTAGGAGTAGCCGAGGACCCACGCCAGCGCGACGGGCGACAGGGCGAAGCAGAGTGGATTGAGGAGCTTCGATGCGGTGACGAACACCGCGCCCATCAGGACGACGAGCGCCCACGCCTCCGTGAGCGACATCCGGCCCGCCGGCAGTTCGCGTCCCACGGTGCGCGGGTTCGCGGCGTCGAGACGCACGTCGGCGATGCGGTTGAAGCCCATGGCCGCGAACCGCGCCGCCCCGAACGCCACCACCGCCAGGAGAGCGACGCGTACCGACAGGGGGTGCACCCGCGACGCGCTGACGAGGCCGACCACGGTGAACGGCAGGGCGAAGACGGTGTGCGCCACCTTCACGAAGTTGGCGTACGCCACGAGGCGGGAGCCGCCCCGGAGGACCTGTCCATCCACCCCCACGGTCACGGGAGGCGGATCCCCAGCGACGCCCAGCGCGCGTCCACCGCCCGCTTCGTCGCCTCGTCCATCACGATCCGCTCCGGCCACTCCCGCGTGAACCCCTCCTCCGGCCACTTCCGCGTCGCGTCGATCCCCATCTTCGAGCCGTAGGTGAAGGCGCGGCTCGAGTGGTCGAGGACGTCCACCGGGCCGTCGGTGAACCGGACGTCGCGCCGCGGGTCGATGTGGTTCAGCGCGACCCACCACGCCTCGTCGGGGTCCCGCACGTCCACGTCGTCGTCGAGGACGACCAGCACCTTGGCGAGGGACATCAGCCCCGCGCCCCACAGCCCGTTCATCACTTTCCACGCGTGGCCCGGGTACTGCTTCCTGATCGAGACGAAGACGAGGTTGTGGAAGATCCCGTACGCCGGCATGTGGTAATCCGTCACTTCCGGCATCGTCAGGCGGATGAGGGGCAGGAAGATCCGCTCGGTCGCGTGGCCGAGGTAGTAGTCCTCCATCGGCGGGCGTCCGACGATCGTGGCCGGGTAGATGGCGTCGTGCCGCATCGTGATCGCGGTGACGTGCACCCGGGGGTAGAGGTCGGCGAGGGAGTAGAAGCCGGTGTGGTCGCCGAAGGGGCCCTCGGTCACCAGCGCCTCGGCCGGGTCGATGGTCCCCTCGATCACGATGTCCGCCTCGGCGGGCACCTCGAGGTCCGAGGTCACGGCCTTGGCGAGGCGCACCGGCGCGCGGCGCAGGAAGCCGGCGAAGAGGAACTCGTCCAGCGCGGGGGGCAGCGGCGCGGACGCGGCGTAGAGGGACGGCGGATCGGCGCCGAGGGCGATGGCCACCGGCATCCGCTCGCCGCGCGCCGCCATCTCCCGCCAGTGCGCCGCGCCGACCTTGTGGCGCTGCCAGTGCATCGCCAGCGCACGCGGCCCCTGCACCATCACCCGGTACATCCCCACGTTCCGCACGCCCGTCGCCGGGTCGCGGGTGATCACCATCGGGAGGGTGATGTAGTGCCCGCCGTCCCCCGGCCAGCAGAGAAGGTGCGGGAGCTGCGTGACGTCCGCCGCCGGCCCTTCGAGCACCACGGTCTGGCAGGGCGGCGTCCCGCGCTCGACGCGCGGCGGGTACTTGGCGATCTCCGCGATCGTGGGGAGCATCGCCAGCTTCGCCAGCAGGCCGTCGGGCACCTTGGTGGACAGCAGCCCCTGGATGCGCGCGCCGATCTCGTCCAGCGACGCCACGCCGAGGGCGAGGGCGATGCGGCGGTGCGACCCGAAGAGGTTGATGGCGAGCGGGACGCGGCTCACGGCGCCCCCCGGCAGCACCGGGTGCTCGAAGAGGAGCGCCGGCCCGCCCCCCGCGCTCTTCATGCAGCGGTCGGCGACCTCGGTGATCTCCTTCACCGTGGACACGGGCTCCCGGACGCGGACGAGCTCTCCCGCCTCCTCGAGCACCCGGACGAAGTCGCGCAGGCTGTCCATCGTCATCGCTCACCCCAGTGCACGGCGGCGATGCCGCCGGTCAGGAGACGCCAGCCGCACTCGCGGAACCCCGCCCCCTCCATCCGCGCGGCGAGCGCCGCGGGTGCGGGGAACCCCATCACCGACGCGGGCAGGTACGCATACGCCGTCGGGTGCCCCGACACCAGCCGCCCCACGAGCGGCAGCACGCGCCGGAAATAAAGCAGGTAGAGCGCTCGCAGGGGCGCGAACTCCGGCGTCGTGAAGTCGAGGACCACGAGCCGCGCGCCGTCCCGGAGCACGCGCCGGAGCTCCCGCAGCCCCGCGTCGAGGTCCGACAAGTTCCGCACCCCGAACCCGACGAACGCCCCGTCGAAGGTACCGTCGGCGAAGGGGAGCTGCAGCGCGTCCGAGCCCGCGCGGAGCACCCGCCCCCCGGCCTTCCCCGCCCCGAGGCGGAGCATCGGGATCGCGAAGTCGGCCCCCACCACCTGCCCCCGGAACCCCGGCCGCTGGAGGAGGGTCGCGCCGAAGTCGAGCGTCCCGGCGCACGCATCGAGGAACCGGCCGTCGGGCCGCGCCTCCCAGCCGAGGCGGCCCAGGGCCCGCAGGCGCCAGCCCCGGTCCACGTTCAGCGACAGCGCGTGGTTCAGCAGGTCGTAGGTGGGCGCGATGGCCGAGAACATCTCGCGCACGTAACGGCGCTTCTCGGCGGGGGACGCGCTCGCCCCCGGTGAGGCGGTGTTCACGGATGGGGTGGGAGGCACGGCGGCATTCACAGCGTAGATTACCCGCCGCATGCCGACGGCGAAAGACCTTCCGTCGCTCAGCGACCAGGAGGTCGTGGCGCTGGCTCGCGCTGGCAGGGAGACCGGGTACCGGGAGCTCCTGCGCCGGTACGAGCGGCCCGTCTTTTCGCTCATCTACCGGATGGTGCGGGACCGTGCCGCCGCCGAGGATCTCGCGCAGGAGACCTTCATCAAGGTCCTCAACGCCCTCGAGTCGTACCGCCCCGAGTACAAGTTCTCCTCGTGGATCTTCAAGATCGCAAACAACGCCGCCATCGACCACCTGCGGCGGCGCGAGGTGGACACCCTCTCCCTCGACGGTGCCCCCGGCGCGCGGACCGCCGAGGAGATCGAGGCGACCGCCGTCCAGGCGGCCGACCGGGGGCCGAGCCCCCTCGCGGACCTGGAGTCCAAGGAGCTGGGTTCGGCCATCGAGCAGGCCATCGCGAAGCTGCGGCCCGAGTACCGGGCCTGCATCCTCCTGCGGCACGTCGAGGGGCGGGCGTACGAGGAGATCGCCGAGACCCTCGACCTGCCCCTGGGCACCGTGAAGACCTACATCCACCGGGCCCGGCTCGAGTTGCGGGAGTCGTTGGACCACTTGAAGGACGATTGAAACCTGGCCCCAACGGGCTGCGTAAGGCCACCAGTCAGGAGGTAGGGGTGTGACGGATAAGCACTTGGAACACAATGACCTGGACGCTTTCATCGTCCGGGAGTTGTCGCGCCTGCCCGCGTTCGAGCCGTCGCGAGCGTTCGGCCATCGCGTCATGGCCCAGGTCCGCCTGCCGGAGCCCAAGGCCGTCGTCGCCCTGCGGCGCACCCGCGACTGGGTGCTGCAGCCGCGCCGGGTCCTGGCGCTCGCCAGCGCCTACGCCGCGTGCGCAGTCATCGCGCTCGGGATCGCGGCGCCCTGGGTCGCTCAGCACAGCGCGTCCCTCTCGTATGGCGCCGGGTTGGCAGCCGACAAGGCGCTCGCCGCGGCGCGCGAGTTCGGGATGGCGCTGGCCGGTTGGATCTGGAGCTCCCGGCCGTGGGGCGCGCTTCGCTCCGCCCCGCTCCTCCGCGAGCACCTGGTGCCGGTCCTGGCGCTCCTCTCCGCCAGCTACGCCGCAGCCGGCGTGGCGCTTCACCACCTGATGAAGACCCCGGGGGGGAAGCGTGTTCCGATCGCGCGCACGTTCTAGCCTCCTCCTCGCGGCGGCGCTGGCGGCCTGCGCCGCCCCCGCGCAGGCGCGGGACATCGGCCACGCCGCCGACGAAGCCCGCAGCATCCTGAGCGACGGGGTCCACTTCGTCCGCCACGCGCTCGGCCTCGACCGCGACACCGCGGTCGTCTCCCACGCCGTCTCCCTCAGCCCCCGCGAAGCGGTGGTGGAATTCGAGCTGGCTGACGGCACGACGCGCGTCGTCTCGCTGCGCTCCGGCGAGCTGCTCGTGAACGGGACCGCCGTGGCGCGCTACCGCCAGGGAGGTGCGCTCGACCGCGCCTGGCGGCAGGCGCTCGCCGACGCCGCCGCCAAGGACACCCGGGGCGTACTGGCCGGCCTCCGGGCGTTCAAGGTAGCGGGGCTCTCCGGCGACGAGCTCGCCGCCGAGCGGCGCCTCGACGCGGCCTTCCGCAACCTCACCGCCGAAGCCCCGGCCGCCGCAGCGCTCGCGGCGTCGGCCGCGGCGCAGCGCATCGGCGTTTCCACGAGCGCCGTGGCGGGCAGCGCGGACTCCGGGGGCCGAGCGCTGACCCTCGCCGACATCGCCGCGCTCGACAGCCTCGAGGTGCAGCTGCGCGCGGTGCCGGACATCGGCCCCGACGTCGCGGTGTCGGTGCGGACCAGTCCCCTCCGGCTCGGTCATGTGGCGGTCCCCGCCGGCGAGCGCGTCGCCGGAAGCCTCGTCGTCTTCCGCGGCAACGTCGACGTCTACGGCACCGTGGAAGGGAACGTCGTCGCGCTGCTCGGCAACGTGATCTGTCACGACGGCGGGCTGATCGAGGGCAACGCGGTCTCCGTGGGCGGCCACGTCGTGGAGGCGGGCGGCACGATCCGCGGCGAGATCAAGAGCCTCTCGGGGCTCGGCAAGGCGGTGGCGGCGGCCGAGCGGCGGGAGGAAGCGCGCTCCGCCTTCGATCTCCTGGTCACCGACGTCGGGACGGTGGTGGCAGTGTTCATCGCCCTCGCGATGGTCGGGTTCGGAACCGTCTTCTTCGGCCGGCGGCACGTGGAGGTCGTGGCCGACACGGCGTCGCACTCCTTCGGGCGCGCGTTCGTGGTCGGGCTCCTCGGCCAGCTGCTCCTGCTCCCCGCCTTCGCGATGATGATCGTCGGCCTGGTGCTCACCATCGTGGGGATCCTGGTCCTGCCGTTCGCGATCCTGGCGTACGTCCTGGGCGCGGCCCTGGCCGTGCTCGGCGGCTACATCGCCGTCGCCCACGCCATCGGCGAGACGGTGACGCGCCGGCGGATGGCGAACGGCGCGTTCGTGCGCAGCCCCAATTCGTACGGCTACATCTTCTCCGGCCTCGTCGGCCTGTTGGGTCTGTGGGCGGCGGCCGCGCTCTTCGGCTGGCTCGGACCGGTGGTGTTCCTCCTCAAGCTCGCGGCCGTCATCGTGACCTGGCTGGCCGCGACCACCGGCTTCGGCGCGGTGCTCCTCTCGCGCGCCGGCCTCCGCGAGACCTTCGCCGGGCGGTACTCCGGCGAGATGACCGACGAATACCTCTGGGCCACGCCACCGGCCACGCCGACGGCCGCCCGCATGGGACGGCAGCCGTGAGGCTGCGCCCCCTGATCGTCCTCGCGGCCACCTGCCTCGCGACCGCGCCGCCGCTTGCCGCTCAGACGTGGCGGAGCCTCACCTCCGCGCGCCAGCGGCACGGCGAGGCGGAGCTCGCGGTGACGGTGAACTACGTCGCGGGGGAGTTCCGGCTGTCCGCCGCACCGGAGGGCACGCTGTACCGGATGGACCTCCGCTACGACGAAGACCGGTTCACGCCGCTGCGGGAGTACGACGCCGTCGGCGGGCGGCTCCTTCTCGGCGTGCGCGGGGTGGGCAACCACGTGAACCTCGTGGACCGCCGCAAGGGCGATCCGGTGCCCACGCTCGACGTCCAGCTCGCACCCGACGTCCCGCTGACACTGAACCTCGATCTCGGCGCCGTCCGCTCCCAGGTGGACCTCGGCGGGCTGGCGCTCCGGAGCGTGCGCTACCGGACGGGCGCGTCCGAGACGTCGCTGCGCTTCAGCCGCCCCAACACCGTCCGCTGCTCGGAGCTCCGGCTCGAGGCCGGGGCCGCGGCGTTCCACGCGTGGTCGCTCGGGAATGCGAACTGCCGGTCGGTGCACTTCGAGGGCGGCGTGGGCGACGTGACGCTGGACTTCAGCGGGACGTGGCAGGGGGTCATGGACGCGGACATCAACGTCGCGATCGGCACCCTCACGCTGATGCTTCCGCGCGATGCCGGCGTGGCGGTGCACCTCAGCCGGCTCCTCGCGTCGTTCGACCAGTCGGGATTGCAGCGGCGGGGGGACACCTACTACACGGCGGGATACGAGCGGGCGGCGCGGCGGCTCGTGCTGGACGTGAGCGCCGCGTTCGGCGGCATCAACGTCGTCTGGACGGGGCCCGCCCGCTAGGCGGCGCCTCCGCGGGCCGCCACCCGCACCTCCGCACCGCGCCCGGCACCGAGCACCGCATCCGCGCGGGCGTCCCGCACCCCGATCTCCACCGTCCCGCCCGAACCCACGAACGCCACCAGCGCGCCCCGCGCCACGTCCGCGAAGGTCTTCCGCAGCAGAACCCCGGCCGATCCGATCCGCACCTCGGAGCCCGCGGCCACCGCATCGCCGGGCAGGCTCGTGACGAGCGTCCCGAATCGGTCCACGTGCACGACCTCGCCCACCAGGTCTCCCCTTTGCCACTCCAGCCGAGGCGCCGGGAGGAGCACGGGCTCGGCGAGCGGGGTGCCGAGCGCCGCCAGGGGCTCGCCCGTGGCGAGGCGCGCCGCCGCGGGGGCGAAGACGTCGCGGCCGTGGAACACGGAGCTGGCGGAGGGCGGGATCGGGAGCGCGACGACGCGCGCCTCGGTGCCGCGCAGCACGTGCGAGAGCAGGCCGTTGTCGGGGGCGACGAAGCGGTGGCCGTGCGCTTCGGCCGCGATCGCGAGGCGCCCCGAGCCGACGCCTGGGTCCACCACTGCGAGATGCACCGTCCCCGCGGGGAAGGCGCGCCACGTCCGGCCGACGAGGTACGCCGCGGCGGCGACGTCGCCCGGGGGGATCTCGTGGGTGACGTCCACCAGCGCCGCGCCGCCCGCGCGCGCGAGGAGGACCCCCTTCAGCTCCGCCACGTAGCCGTCGCTCGTCCCGAAGTCGGTGAGCAGCGTGACGATCATCCTCAGACCCTCGCTTCCCGCCACCGCTCGCTCCGCCACAGCAGGGCCATCGCGACGCCGCGCCCCATGGCGGTGAGGGAGATGGCCCACCAGATGCCCGCGAGCCCGAACGCGCCGGCGAACCAAGCGCCGAGGGGGATGCGCGCGGCGGTGAGGCATGTGGACCAGAGCATCGGCTGCAGGGTGAAGCCGGCACCCCCCATCGCCCCCTCGAGCACGATCTCCACCGCCATGGCCAGCTCCGCCAGGGCGATGATCCGCAGGTAGCTGCCGCCGTCCGCGATGACCGCGGCGTCCCGTGTGAAGATGCCCACCAGCGCGTCCGGGAAGGCGAGGAAGGCGATGGCCGGCAGCGCCGCCGCGCAGAGCGCGTAACCCGTCGTGAGCCATCCCGCGCGCCGCGCCCGGTCGGGTCGCACGGCGCCGAGGTTCTGGCCGACCACCGCTGCCGCCGCCAGGGCGAACCCGGTGGCCGCCATGTAGGCGACGCCCTCGAGCTTGTGTCCCACGCCGAGGGCCGCGAGCGCCGGCGTGCCGAAGCGGGTCGTGACCCGCGTCAGCCCGATGTAGACGAGGCTGAAGACGACGCCGGTCGCGGCGGTCGGCGCCCCGATGCGCATCACCGCGAGCGCCGAGCGCCAGTGCAGCACCGAAACGCGCACCAGCCGCCGGCGCGCCAGGACGATGACCCCGAGCAGCAGCGTGAGGCCGCGGGTGGCGATGGCCGCGATCGCGGCGCCGGCGATGCCGAGCGCCGGGAACGGCCCGATGCCCATGATCAGGAGGGGGTCGAGGCCGAGGTTCACCAGGACCGACGCGCCGAGGAGGATGAGGGGCGTGCGCGTGTCCCCCGACGCGCGGAAGGTGGCTTCCGTCGCGAAGTAGCCGAAGATGAGCGGCGTGCCGATGAGGTAGGTGCCGAGGTAGAGGCGGCCCAGCTCGGTGACCTCAGGCGGCGTCCCCATCGCCAGGAAGAGGAGGGGAAGGCCGAGCCATCCCGCCGCCGCGACGAAGACGCCGCCCACCAGCCCCACGGCGAGCGTCGTGCCGGCGGCGACCGCCGCGAGGCCGTGCGCCCCTTCGCCGTGGCGGCGCGCCGCCACCGCGGTGAGCCCCACGCCGATCATCTCCCCGAGCGCCGTCAGCATCCACACCGCGAAGCCGCCCGTCGAGACGGCCGCGAGCGCGGCGGGCCCGAGGATCCGGCCCACCCAGAAGGTGTCGATGAGGAGGAAGAGGAGCTGCAGCAACGCGGCGGCGACGGCGGGGCCCGCCAGGTGGAGGATGGCCGCGGAGAGGCGGCCGCTGGTCAGGTCGGTGGTGTGCGGCTCCGTCGGCGCCGTCACGGCGAGGGCGCGGCCCCGCCGAAGGCGCGGCGGAAGATCGGGTTGTCCGGGTAGTCGTCGGCGAGCTGCGCGATGAGGCGGAGACCCTCCTCCCGCAGCGACGCGTCCCGCTCCCCTTCGCGCAGCAGCACGTTGGCGTAGAGCCACCGCCCCTCGGTGCGCGCGAGGTCGCCGTCAGCCAGGACGCGCCGGAACAGCTCCATGGCGTGATCCACGTCGCCGCCGCCGAGCCCGATGATGCGGGCGACCAGCCGGGCGAGGGCGCTCGCCCGCGCCAGCCCGTACTCGTACACGGCGAGGCCGAGGAGGCAGTCGGTCCGGGCGGAATCGAGGGCGAAGGAGCGCTCGAGCGCCGAGCGCATCCGGCCCGCCTCGCGCGCCGCGCGCCACCACTTGCCGAGCAGCTCCGCCTGGCGGGCCCGGTACCCGATCGCGGTGCCGAGCCAGAAATACGCCGCGGCGCGCGTCGAGTCGTCCTCCGCCTGCTGCGTGAGCGCCGTCGCGCGCGCGGCGCCCTCCGCGAGGAGCGCGTCGATCGAATCGGCGAGGAAGGCGTCCTCGCCCAGCGCGTTCCCCCACCAGATCAGCGCCGACGCCGCAAGCGTCGGCCCGATGGGGTCGCGGGGACGGGATTCGGTGAGCCGGGAGAAGTAGAGATGGGCCGCGGAGAAGCGGCCCCGGTAGATGAGGTCCTGCCCCGACGCCGTCTCGGCCGGCGACACCCACTCCTGGGCGTGGAGCGGGGCCGCCGTGGCGAGCGCGCTGGCCAGCAGCGCCAGCGCTAGCCGACGATGACGGGGAGCCGGACCGACTGGCCGCCGACCTGCTGTTGGACCGCCTCCGCGAGGGCCGTGAGCGCACGGGCCGCCGCGCTGTCCGGGGCGCCCACCACCACAGGCACCCCCGTCTCGCTCATGTCCGGCATCCCGGCCTGGAGGGGGATCTCCGCCAGCAGCGGCAGGCCGAGCTCGTCGGCCAGGCGCTTCCCCCCGCCGCTCGCGAAGATCGCGGTGCGCTCGCCGCAGTGCGGGCAGGCGAAGTACGACATGTTCTCGACGATCCCCAACACCGGCACGCCCACCTTCTCGAACATCTTCGCGCCGCGCAGCGCGTCCCCCACCGCCACCTCCTGCGGCGTCGTCACGATCAGCGCCCCATCGAGGTGCACCGACTGCACCAGGCTCAGCTGCGCGTCGCCGGTGCCCGGCGGAAGGTCCACGATGAAATAGTCCAGCTGTCCCCATTCGACGTCGTTCAGGAATTGCTGAATGATCTTCTGGATGATGGGACCGCGCCAGATGGCCGCCGCGTCCCGCTCGACGATGCTGCCGAGGGACATCACCCGCACGCCGTGCGCCGGCACCGGCTGGATCTTCCCCTCGACGACCAGCGGCTGCTGCCCCGCGATGCCGAACATGCGCGGCAGGTTCGGCCCGTAGACGTCGGCGTCCATCAGCCCCACGCGGTGCCCCGCCGACGCGAGCGCGACGGCCAGGTTCGCCGACACCGTGGACTTGCCCACGCCCCCCTTGCCGCTCGACACCGCCACGATGTGCCCGAGGTGCGGCAGCTGGCGCGACTGCGGCGCCGGCCTCGGCTTCGCGACCGGCGCGGCGGGCGCCATCCCCGGCTGGGGCGGCGCGTGGCGCGGCGCGTCGGCCGCCGCCGGGTCGTGGATGTCGAGCTTCACGCCGGTGACGCCCTCGACGTCCTTCAGCGCGGCGCGGATCTCCCGCGGAAGCGATGCCGGGTCCTCCTGCCGCAGCAGCACGGTGAGGTGCACCTTGCCGCCGTCGTGCACGTGGATGTCGGCCACTGTCCCCGCGGAGATCACGTCCTTCCCCACCCGCGGGTTCTGCACCCCGGTGAGCGCGGCCGCGACCCGGGCCTGCACGGGATCGTGGGCCACGGGCTAGATCGCCTCGACCGTCTTCACCAGCGGCACCGACGCCTTCAGCCGCGACTCGATCCCGTTCTTCAGCGTCATCATCGACGCGGCGCAGCCCACGCAGTGCCCCTTCAGCCGCAGCTGCACCACGCCCTCGTCCTCGTCAAAGTCCACGAACTCCACGTCGCCGCCGTCCATCTGGATGGCGGGGCGCACGGTCTCGAGGACGCGCTCGATCTTCTCGATGGTGGTCATGTCCCTCCCTCTCCAGGATATCTCGACAAATCCACTCGTAATCTACCCGGCCGCGGAAGGCCCGGGAAGCCGATCAACTCGGCGCCCCGTGCTTGAGCAGACGGCGTGCCGCGGCGAGGACGGTGGTCTGGACCTCGTCGAGGGTCCCGGCAAGGGAGGCGCCGGCGGCCTTCGCGTGTCCGCCGCCGCCGAAGTCGCGGGCGAACGCGGCGACGTCGACGTCCCCGACGGAGCGGAAGGAAACCTTGATGTTGCCGCTGGCGAGGGAGCGGAAGAGGAGGGCGAGGCGGGTCCCCTGCACCGAGCGCGCCATCTCGACGAGCCCCTCGAGGTCGTCGGGGGTGGCGCCGTGGCGCTCGACGGCCCCGGCCGGCACGGTCAGCCACGAGAGGCCGGCCTCGGGCTCGACGACGAGCGTGTCGAGGACCTCGGCGGTGAGGCGCAGCCGGCCGAGGGGGGCGGTGGCGTAGACCGACTCGTAGACGTGCTCCGGGTGGACGCCGTGCTCGAGGAGCGACGCCGCGACCCGCAGGACGCGCGGGGCGGTGTTGGAGAAGCGGAAGCCGCCGGTATCGGTGAGGAGGGCGACGTAGAGGGCGCGGGCCGCCTCGGGGGTGAGGGGCCACCCCGCGGTGGCCGCGAGGTCGTAGATCAGCTCGCCCGTCGCGGCGGCAGCGGCGTCCACCAGGCGTGGGCCCGGCGGAAGCTGACCGGCGGTGAGGTGGTGGTCCACGCACGCCGTCACGATGCCCCGCGCCGCGAGGGGCGCGCCCAGGTGGCCGAGGCGGCCGAGGTCGGCGATGTCCAGCACGAGGAACAGGTCCGCCCCGCGGATCGCCTTCACGGCGTCGGCGGTGCGGTCGTGCGCGCGGACGGGGTCCCGCAGGAAGGCGTAGCGGTCGGGGATCGGCGTCGGATTGGCGATGCTCACCTGCTTGCCGAGCGCGGTGAGGAGGTGGACGAGGGCGATCTCGCTCCCCACGCCGTCGCCGTCGGCGTTGACGTGGGTCGTGAGGACGATCGTCCGCGCCGCCAGCACCGCCGCGGCGACCTCCTGCGAGGCCGTGGCGCGCGCAGCGCCGACGTGCTCCAGCTTGGGTCGAGTGGGCATCTGGCCGTGCAGGGTACAGGGGCGACCCGCAGCGGGCAAGCGGCGGGGCCGGAAACGGAGCGGCCGGCCCCGATGCGCTGGGGCCGGCCGCTGGTCAGCCCGGGACGGCGAAGACTACGCGACCTTCTCCCCGCGCAGCTCCTTCTGCAGGTGGCTGTGCTTGCGCCCGTAGCCGAAGTAGATGGCGAGGCCGATGATCAGCCACACCAGCAGCCGGATCCAGGTGTCCTCGGGAAGCGTCAGCATCAGCCCGAAGCAGCAGAGGATGCCCATGATCGGGACAAAGGGCACCCACGGCGTCCGGAAGGGGCGGTCGAGGTCGGGCCGCGTGCGGCGGAGCACCAGGACGCCGATGCACACGAGCACGAAGGCGAGGAGCGTGCCGATGTTCACCAGCTGTCCCAGGAGCTGCAGGGGCAGGATGCCGGTGGCGAGGCCGACGGCGATGCCGGTGAAGATGGTCGAGAGGTACGGCGTCCGGAACTTCGGGTGCACCGATGCCGCCCACTTCCCGAGGAGGCCGTCGCGCGACATCGAGTAGAACACCCGCGACTGGCCGAGGAGCATCACCAGGATGACGGAGCCGAGCCCGAGGACGGCGCCCACGTCCACCAGCAGGCGCACCCACGTCGGCGCGCCGATCCGCTCCATCGCCAGCGCCATCGGCGCGGCGACGTTCAGGTCGGTGTACGGCACCATCCCCGTCAGCACCGCCGAGACGACCACGTAGAGCAGCGTGCAGATCGCGAGGGACCCGAGGATGCCGATCGGCATGTCCCTCTGCGGGTTCTTCGCCTCCTGCGCCGCCGTGGAGACGGCGTCGAAGCCGATGTACGCGAAGAAGACCAGTCCGGCGCCGCGGAGGATGCCCGACGGGCCGAAGGTGCCCCATTCCCCCGTGTTGGCGGGGATGAACGGCTTCCAGTTCGCCGGATTGATGTGGCCGAGCCCGACGACGACGATCAGCAGGATGATCGCGACCTTGAGGATCACGATGAAGTTGTTGACCGTCGCCGATTCCTTGATGCCGATCACGAGGATCGTGGACATCACGGCGACGATGGCCACCGCGGGCGCGTTGACGATGGCGCCCGTCAGGACGAGCCCCGAATGCACGCAGCCGGGCACGGCGGCCGTGACGTTGGCCGCGGTGCACCACTGGGTGGGGGCGTTGGTCAGCGACGGCGGGAAGACGATCCCCAGCTGGCCCATCAAGCTCACGAAGTGGCCGGACCAGCCCACCCCGACCGTGGCGGCGCCGGCCGCGTACTCGAGGACGAGGTCCCACCCGATGATCCAGGCGACGAACTCGCCCATCGTCGCGTACGAGTAGGTGTAGGCGCTTCCCGCCACCGGGACCGCGCTCGCCATCTCGGCGTAGCAGAGGCCGGCGAAGGCGCAGGCGATGCCGACGAGGATCATCGAGATCGGCACGGCGGGGCCGGCGTGCAGCGCGGCCGCCTGTCCCGTCAGGACGAAGATCCCGGCGCCGATGATGGCGCCGATGCCGAGCGTCGTCAGGTTCAGCGGGCCGAGGGTCCGCTTCAGCGAATGCGCGCCGACCTCGTCGGCTTGCGCGCGCAGAGCGGTGATGGACTTGGTCGCCCACAGACTCATGAGGGGGGTCTCCCTAAGCGCTGTAGTTCGGCGCTTCCTTCGTGATGGCGACGTCGTGCGGATGCGACTCCCGCAGCCCCGCCGAGGTGATGCGGACCATCTCCGTTTCGGTCTGCAACTGCCGCACATCCTGTACGCCGCAATAGCCCATTCCGCTGCGGAGGCCGCCCACGAGCTGGAAGAGGACATCGCCGACCGGGCCCTTGTAGGGGACCCGCCCCTCGATGCCCTCGGGGACCAGCTTGGCGGCCGAGGTCTCGCCCTCCTGGAAGTACCGGTCGGCGGAGCCGTCCTGCATCGCGCCGAGGCTGCCCATCCCCCGAATGACCTTGTAGCGGCGCCCCTCGTAGAGGAGCGACTCGCCCGGGCTCTCCTCCGTGCCGGCGAGGAGCGCGCCCATCATCACGCTGTCGGCGCCCGCCGCGAGGGCCTTCACCGCATCCCCGGAGTACTTCACCCCGCCGTCGGCGATGACCGGCACCCCGCCCGCGCCCGCGACGGCATCGAGGATGGCCGTGACCTGCGGCACGCCGATCCCCGCGACGACGCGCGTGGTGCAGATGGAGCCGGGGCCCACGCCGACCTTCACCGCGTCCACGCCCCGCTCCACCAGCGCCCGCGCGCCCTCCGCGGTGGCGACGTTGCCGCCGACGATCTGGGCGTCCGGGAACGCGGCGCGTAGCGCGGCGATCGCCTCCAGCACCCCTTCGCTGTGGCCGTGCGCCGAGTCCAGCACCAGGACGTCGCACCCCGCGTCGAGGAGCGCCCGCGCCCGGAAGAGAGTGTCCTTGGTGGCCCCCAGCGCCGCGGCGACGCGGAGCCGGCCGTGCTGGTCCTTGTTCGAGTCGGGGAACTGGCGCCGCTTGAAGATGTCCTTGACGGTGATGAGGCCGGTGAGCGTCCCGTCGGCGGCCACCACCGGCAGCTTCTCGACCTTGTGCCGCCCGAGGATCCGCTCCGCCTCCTCCAGCGTCGTCCCCACCGGCGCGGTGACCAGCCCCTCGCGGGTCATCACCTCGGCGATGGGGCGGTTCTCGTCGTGCTCGAACTGGAGATCGCGGTTGGTGATGATGCCCACGAGGCGGCGCTTCTCGTCCACGATCGGCACGCCCGAGATGCGGAAGCGCGCCATCAGCCGCATCGCCTCGCTGATCGGGCGGCTCGGGGGCAGGGTGATCGGGTCGAGGATCATCCCGCTCTCGGACCGCTTCACCCGGTCCACCTCGGACGCCTGCCGGTCGATGGGGAGGTTCTTGTGGATCACCCCGATGCCGCCCAGCCGCGCCATCGCGATGGCCATGTCCCCCTCCGTGACGGTGTCCATCGCCGCGGAGACGAAGGGGATGTTGAGGCCGATGGTGCGGGTCAGCCGGGTCGAGACGTCGACCTGGCGGGGATAGACGGTCGAGTGGCGAGGGACGAGGAGGATGTCGTCGAACGTGAGAGCTTCGCGAGCGCGGATCCGGCTTTCCATGAAGGAAGCTACCGAGCGCGCGAAGCGAAGGTCAAGCAGGACCGGGCCCGGCCGGCGGCGGCCCCTTCGGCTCGGCGGCGGGGGCGCTCTTCGGCGGCTCGGCGCCCCGCGGGCCGCCGCCCGCCGCGGCGGTGACCTCGTCCACGACCGCCTTCCCGGCGGCGGCGATGCCGCCCATCAGGCGGCTCGCGGCGGACATCGCGTCCATCGTGCTGCGGATCGCCGTCACCGGCACCCGCCCCGCGCGGAGCGTGTCCTCCACCTTCTCGGCGAGCTTCTGGAAGGGGGAGGCGGCGGCCGCCTCCTGCGACGCGTAGCGGGACTCGAGGAACTCCACGTAGTCGAGCACCTGATAGACCCGGTCCTCCGGGAGCGCCGCCAGCTTGCGCTCGATCCGCTTCCACAGGAACTCGTTCATGGGACGATGTCCACCAGTTCGAGGATGGGATTGGCGAGGTAGGTGCTGCGCCCGGTGCGCACCCGCGCGATGATGGTGACGCTCGTCAGGGGCGCGATCTGCGCCACCGCGGCCGCCCGGTCCGGCGGCACGACGACGTAGGCGAAGGCGTACTCCGGCGCGGGGCCGCGGGCGAGGATGTACTGCTCGCCGGGGGCGAAGTCGGGGCGCAGCTCGTCGGCCGTCTGGAGCGCGATGAACTGGATCGTCCAGCGGAGCAGCCGTCCCCTGAAGCGCTCGGGGTCGGTCCGGAGTTCCGCGGCCGTCACGTTGTTCAGCGCCGCACCGCCGGCCGGCCGCAGTTCGCTCTCGCGGACCCAGCCCTGCGTCTCCACCCGCACCCACTCGCCGGCGCGCGCCGTGATGCGGACCGGCATGTCGGCCTCGAGCGAGCCGGCGGGGGGCGCGTCGGGGGCGCGCCGCAGGTCCACGCGCCGGCGCACCACCGCGAGCCGCGGGTCGAGGTCCTGGGCGGCGGGCGCCGTCGTCTCGGCGGGCGCCGCGGCCGGGGGGGCCTGCACCGCCGGTGCCGGAGCGCCGTGCGCCGACTGCGACG
>JADGQW010000159.1 GCA_017881505.1 Gemmatimonadales bacterium | reverse complement strand
CTGCGCCAGCAGCCGCTCGGTGAAGTCGAGCCGCTCGTGCATCGTCTCCAGCTGCTCGCGGAGGGCAGCCACGTCCCCCGAGAGGTCGTCCACGCGCTGGTCATCCGCGCCCACCGGGATCCGCGGCTCCTTGCCGTGCATGATCCGGTGGCCGAAGGCCTTGGCGATCGGGCTGAACGCCACCCCGAGGATCACCGCCCCGGTGATGAGGTAGCTGATGACGTCGCGTACGACGAACTCGACCGGCACGCTACTGCCCTCCCCCGGTGAGCTTCCCCTGCGTCCGCGCCTGAGCCAGGAGCCGCTCCGCGAAGTCGAGCCGCTCTTGCACGTCCCCCACCTCGCCGCGCAGCGCCTGCAACTCCTGGCGCAGCGTGTCCAGTTCGGCCAGGGCCGTGCTCTCCGCGGCCTCGTCCTTCCCGCCCCCGAGTCGCCGGGCGAACGCCTTGCCGATGGGGCTGAAGGAGATGGCCACCAGCGCCCCGCCGCCGAAGATGAAGAACGGAACGAGGATCTCAGGTCCCACGGACCACCTCCCCGATCATCCCTCGCCCCCTCCCGCCGGGAGCTTTCCCTGCGGTCGCGCCTGCGCCAGCAGCCGCTCCGTGAAGTCGATCCGGTTCTGGGCCTCCTCCAGCTCGTGTCGCAGACCGGAGACCTCGTCCCGCAGCGCGTCGACCTCCCCGGCCAGCTGATCCACCGCCTGGCGCGAGCCGGGGTCCGTGTCGCCGGCGTGCGCGCCGAGCCCGAGCCGCACCCGGCGATCGCCGGACACCCGCCGCACCACCGCACTGAGGACGGTCAGCGAGCCGATGGCCGCCACCACGGTGAAGGCGTACGCGGCGAACTCCCCCGGATTGACGATGGTGCCACCTCCTCCTTCAGCCTCTGGGGGAACGACGGCCCCGCTGGCGGGAAAGTTTCGCTAACGCGCCAATCTAGGACGACTTGCGGGCGGATGCCAGCAACGGCGCGAGGGCCTGCCCCGTGTGGGACGCGGCCACCTTCGCGACCGTTTCGGGCGCGCCCGACGCGACCACCAGCCCCCCCGCCGCGCCCCCTTCCGGCCCCAGGTCGATGATCCAGTCGGCCGTCTTCACGACGTCGAGGTTGTGCTCGATCACCACGACGGTGTTCCCCTTCTCGACGAGGCGGTGCAGCACCTCGAGGAGGAGACGCACGTCCTCGAAGTGGAGGCCGGTGGTGGGCTCGTCGAGGATGTAGAGGGTGCTTCCCGTATCCCGCTTGGAGAGCTCGGTGGCAAGCTTGACGCGCTGCGCCTCGCCCCCTGACAGGGTGGTGGCGCTCTGGCCGAGATGGATGTAGCCGAGGCCCACGTCGTTCAGCGTCTCGAGCTTGGCACGCACCCGCGGCTGATTGGCGAAGTAGTCGAGCCCATCGGCCACCGTGAGGTCCAGCACGTCGGCGATGTTCTTCCCCTTGAAGCGCACCTCCATCGTCTCGCGGTTGTAGCGGCGCCCCTTGCACACCTCGCAGGGCACGAACACGTCCGGCAGGAAGTGCATCTCGATCTTGACCAGCCCGTCCCCCTGGCACGCCTCGCAGCGCCCCCCCTTCACGTTGAAGGAGAACCGGCCGGCGTCGTAGCCGCGCATCTTCGCCTCGGGGAGCCCGGCGAAGATCTCGCGGATGGGGGTGAAGAGCCCGGTGTACGTGGCCGGGTTGGAGCGCGGCGTCCGGCCGATGGGGCTCTGGTCGATCTCGATGACTTTGTCGATGAGGCCGATCCCCTCGATCCGGTCGTGCGCGCCGGGGATGACCTTGGCGCGGTAGAAATGCCGGGCGAGGGCCTGGTAGAGGATGTCGGTGACGAGGGTGGATTTCCCCGACCCGGACACGCCGGTGACCGCGATGAAGAGCCCGAGGGGGAAGGCGACGTCGAGCGACTGCAGGTTGTGGTGCCGGGCCCCGACCACGCGCAGCTGGCGGGCCGGGTCGGCCGCGCGCCGCGCCGAGGGGAGAGGGATCCGTAGCTCGCGGCGCAGGTACCGCGCCGTGAGCGATTCCCGATGCGCCAGGACCCGGTCGAGGCGCCCCGCCACCACGACTTCGCCGCCGTGGCGTCCGGCCCTCGGGCCGAGGTCCACGATCCAGTCGGCGGCGCGGATCGTCTCCTCGTCGTGCTCCACCACCAGGACGGTGTTCCCCAGGTCGCGGAGGTCCTTCAGCGTCGCGAGGAGCCGCGCATTGTCCCGCTGGTGCAGGCCGATGGACGGCTCGTCGAGGATGTAGAGCACCCCCACCAGGCGCGAGCCGATCTGCGTGGCGAGGCGGATCCGCTGCGCCTCGCCCCCCGAAAGGCTCCCCGCGGAGCGGCCGAGGGTGAGGTACTCGAGCCCCACGTTGCAGAGGAATCGGAGCCGGTCGCGGACCTCCTTGAGGATCGGGCCGGCCACCTCGGGATCGAGCCCCGGCTTCCCCTTCGCGCGGAGCGGCAGACCCTCCACGTGCGCCAGCGCCTCGGCGATCGACAGCGCGACCAGCTCGCCGATGCTCCGCCCCCCCACCAGCACCGCCAGGCTCTCCCGCTTCAGGCGCCGCCCCTCGCAGGTCGAGCAGGGGCGCTCGGTCATGTACTCGCCGAGCTGCTCCCGCACCGCGTCGGAGGTGGTCTCCTTGTAGCGCCGCTCGACGTTGCGGAGGATCCCCTCCCACCCCGACTCGTACTGCCCGTGGAACCGCTCCGACTCGACCTTGAACTGCAGCTTCTTCCCCTCGATGCCGAAGAGGAGCGCCTGGCGCACCCCCGGCGGGAGCCGCCCCCACGGCGTGTTGAGGTCGAACTTCAGCTCCCTGGCCAGCGTGGGGAGGACGGCCTTGCGGAGGTAGCCGCTCGGCTCGCCCCAGGGGAGGACCACGCCCTCGAGGATGGAGATGTTCTCCCCGCCGATGGCGAGCGCCTCGTTCACCTCGCGGCGGGTCCCGAGGCCGTCGCAGTCGGGGCAGGCGCCGAAGGGGGAATTGAAGGAGAACTGCCGCGGCTCCAGCTCCGGGATGGAGAGCCCGCACACCGGGCAGGCGTACTTCTCGGAGAAAACCACGCTCACGGCGCCGCCCCTTCCGTGGCGCACCACTTCCGCCACCCCCTCCGCGGCCTTGAGCGCCGTCTCGATGCTGTCGGCGAGGCGCTGGCGGTCGGCGGGGTCCACCGTGAGGCGGTCCACCACGATCGCGATGTCGTGGTTCTGGCGGCGGTTCAGCTTGGGAACGGCGTCGAGCTCGTGGACGGTGCCGTCCACCCGCGCGCGCACGAACCCCTCGCGGCGCGCCTCCTCGAAGAGGTCGCGGAACTCCCCCTTCCGGCCCCGCACCAGGGGGGCGAGGACCTCGAGCTTCGTCCCCGCGGGCCACGCGAGCACCGTGTCGGTGATCTGGCTGGCCGACTGGCGCTGGATCGGCGACCCGTCGTTCGGGCAGTGCGGCGTGCCCGCGCGGGCGTAGAGGAGCCGCAGGTAGTCGTAGATCTCGGTGACGGTGCCGACGGTGGAGCGGGGGTTCTGGCCGGCGGTCTTCTGCTCGATCGCGATGGCGGGGGAGAGCCCCTCGATCGCGTCCACGTCCGGCTTCTCCATCAGGCCGAGGAACTGCCGGGCGTAGGCGGAGAGGGACTCGACGTAGCGGCGCTGCCCCTCGGCGTAGATCGTGTCGAAGGCGAGGGAGGACTTGCCGGACCCCGAGAGTCCGGTGATGACGGTCAGGGATCCGCGGGGGATCTCGACGTCGATGTTGCGCAGGTTGTGTTCCCGCGCGCCGCGTACGATCAGGCGGTCATCCGGCATAGCCTGGTACGGTAGCGCGGGGCGGGGTCGCGCGCAAAGGGGGGAGTGCCGCGCTCAGCGCGGCGTCGCCGGCCTCCGGATCGCCAGGAGCTCCGGGTCGCTGCGCCACGCGCTCGCGCCGCCCGCGCCGATCGCCCGCACCGCCGCCGCGGTGATCTGCGCGAGCTGCACCAGCCCCTGGTAGTCGAAGTCGTCACGCACCTCGTCCGACGGCGTGTGGTACGTCCGCGCGCGGTACTCGGCACGCTTCGCTTCGCCCCACCCGGCGGGCCGCCCGACGTAGTCGAAGCCCCCGTCGATCCAGGCGGCGGGCACGCCGGCCTGGAGCCATGCGAGCTGGTCCGAGCGGAACAGGTACCCCTGGTCGGGCACGGGATCGCGGACCACCCGCAGGCCGAAGGGCGCGGGGAGGTGGCCGAAGAGGCGGGCGAAGCCGCCGAACGGCGCGCCGATCACCAGGAGGTCGCGGGTGCGGCCCCACGGATTCGACATCTCGAGGTTGAGGGTGGCGAGCGTACGCTCCAGCGGCACCGCCGGGTGGAGGGTCTGGTAGAGCGAACCGAGGAGCCCATCCTCCTCGGCGTCGGCGGCGAGGAAGACGAGCGTGGGGTGCGACGCCGCCGGCGTGTGCGCGTACGCCTGGGCGAGCGACAGGAGCGTCGCCACCGCCGTGGCGTTGTCTATGGCCCCGTTGTAGATCGAGTCCCCGTCTACGACCCGACCGACACCCAGGTGATCGTAGTGGGCCATCAGGACCACCGCGTCCGGGCCCGCGCCGGGAAGCACGCCGACCACGTTGTTCCCCGTCACCGCGCGACGCGCGAGGCGCGAGGCGATCTCGACGGTGGCGGGGAGCTCCACCGGCCGGAAGGACCGCTGCTCCGCCTGCCGCCGCAGCGAATCGAGGTCGAACCCCGCGAGGCGCAGCAGCTGCCGCGCGGGGCCTTCGCGGATCCACCCCGCCATCGCCGGGCGCCCGCTCTCGCCGGCCAGCGCCATCGTCGGCTTGGTGGCGGTCGTGCGGGCGACCGACCAGGTGTAACCCGCGTCGGCGTCGGTGTGGATGAGGAGCATCCCGGCGGCGCCGCGGCGCGCGGCGTCCTCGAGCTTGGTGCGCCAGCGCCCGTGGATGGTCAGCTCGCGCCCCCGGAAGAGTCCCGGGTCGCTCTGCCCCGGCTCGTTGACGAACGCCACGAGCAGCCGGCCGCGGACGTCCACGCCCTTCCAGTCGTCCCACCGTTCCTCGGGCGCTTCGATCGCGTAGCCGACGAAGAGCGGCTCGGCGCGCAGCACGCCGCTCGCTTCCCCGCTGTTGACGATCGCGAAGTCCTCGCCGGCCACGAGGCGGGTCCGCGCCTCGCCACGCGAGAGGGTGATCGTCGCGTCCGCGTCGGGGGTGAACGCCTCCATCGGCACCGGCTGGAGAAAGCCGGCCGACGTGCCGTTCCTGAGCCCCGCGGCGCGGAAGATCGTCTCGATGTACTCCGCCGCGAGGAGTCCGCCGCGCGTGCCGACACCGCGCCCCTCCAGCATGTCGCCGGCGAGGAAGCGCGTGTGCGCCTCGAACGACGCCGAGTCGAAGGTGGGAAGGGTGCGGCGTTGCTGGGCGCGCGCGGAGTCGCCGGCCCAGGCGAGGGCGGCGAGGGAGAGCGCAAGCACGACGAGACGTTGACGGGTCATCGGGGTGGCTCCTCGGACGGGACGCGCCGTGGCGGGCATCCCGCTCCGGCAGGTGCGGAGGCACTGCGGAGCGGGCCCGACGCGCGCGGTCGCACGCCGGTCAATCGAGGAATGGCGACTTCTTCTGTCGTGATTGTGGCGCCTTCGCGTCATCGAGGAGCTGCTGCAGCTCTTCGACGCTCAGCTCGAAGGGATCGGTCTCGTACCCCGGGGCCGCACCGGTCCGCGCGGGACCCGGATTGTCGTCCACCGGCTCGTAGAGCCAATCGGCGCGGCTGCGGACGCGCACGTCCCACGAGCGCCCTTCGCGATCCTTGAACCGCCGGTCCGCCATCGGTCGCCTCCCGGCCTCACTCGTTCAGGCGCCCCCGGAACTCGTCGAGGGCGCGGCGTTCCTTCTTCGACGGCTTCCCTTCCCCGAAGGCGAAGGCGTGCGCGGCGAGGCGATGCTGCTCGCGCAGCCGCTCGCGCGCGGCGCGGGCCACCGGGTCCTCTTCATACAGCTTCAGCGCCTCGGCCGCGGGGCCCCGCCGGCCGGAGAGCTTGAGCACCGACACGACGTGAACGTACGGTCCGAGCCGGACCCGCACCACGTCGCCGAGCTTGAGGTCCCTGCCCGGCTTCACGTGGCGGCCGCCCACTTCGACCTGCCCTCCCGCGATCGCCTCGGTGGCGAGGGCGCGTGTCTTGAAGAAGCGCGCGGCCCACAGCCACTTGTCGAGGCGAACGGGCTCGTCCGCCTCCCTCACGGCCGGCGCGGTCCCGCCG
>JADGQW010000158.1 GCA_017881505.1 Gemmatimonadales bacterium | reverse complement strand
GCCTCGTGCGACGGGAGATCATCGAGGTCATCACGCCGGGCGCGGTGATGGCGGACGATCTCCTCGACCAGCGGCGCAACACCTTCCTGGTGGCCGTCTCCGTGGATGGGGGCCGCGCGGGGCTCGCCGCCGCCGACCTCTCGACGGGGGAGTTCGTGCTCGAGACGCTCGCGACGGCGGAGCTCGGCGCCTCCCTGGAGCGCTACCGCCCCTCCGAAGTGCTGGTGGCGGAGGGGGAAGCGGCCCTCGCGCCCGGCTCCGCGCTCGTCACGCGGCGCGAGCGCTGGCATTTCGACCCCGCCACCGGGGCGGACGAGATCCGGCGCCGGACGCGGGTCGCGGCGCTCGACGGCTTCGGCGTGGAAGCGGGGGACGTGCTCGCGGTCGGCGCCGCCGGCGCGCTGCTGCGGTACCTCGGCGAGCTCCAGCCCGCGGGCCTCCCGCACCTCAAGGCGCCGCTGGTGCGCCGCGCGGGGGGCGTGCTCTACCTCGACGCGATGACCCGGCGGAACCTCGAGCTGGTGGAGTCGCTGCACCCGGAGCACCGCGAGGCCACGCTCGTCGGGGTGCTCGACCGCACCCTCACGCCGATGGGGGCGCGGCTCCTGCGGCAGTGGCTCCTCGCGCCCCTCACCGACCGCGCGGCCATCGAGCGGCGCCTCGACGGCGTGGCGCTCCTCGCCGCCGACGAGCGGCGCCGCACCGCGCTGCGCGAGGCGCTCGACGGCGTGCGCGACCTCGAGCGGCTGGGCGCCCGGGCGGCGGCGCGCCGCGCCGTCCCGCGCGACCTCGGCGGCCTGCGCGATTCGTGCGAGCGCCTCCCGGGGATCCTCCCCCTCCTCGCCGGACTGTACGGCCTCGACGAGGGCTTCGACGCGCTCGAGGATGTAGCCGAGCGGCTGCGCCGAGCCCTGACGGACCGTCCGCCGGCGACGCTCGGCGAAGGCGACACCATCCGGCCCGGCTGCGACGCCGCGCTCGACGAACTGCGCGCCCTCTGCGAGGGGGGCCGCTCGTACATCGCGGGCCTCCAGACCCGGGAGCGCCAGCGCACCGGCATCGCCTCGCTCAAGGTCGGCTACAACAAGGTCTTCGGCTACTACATCGAGGTCACCCGCGCGAACCGCGACGCGGTGCCGGCCGACTACGAGCGCCGCCAGACGCTCACCGGCGCCGAGCGCTACGTCACCCCGGAGCTGAAGACCTACGAGGAGAAGGTCCTCACGGCCGAGGACGAGATCGCGCGGCGCGAGGCGCGGCTCTTCGAGGAGCTGCGCGACGCGGTGGGCGCGCTCGTGGGACGCATCCAGGACGCCGCCGCGCGCGTCGCCGCGGCCGACGTCCTCGCCGCCTTCGCCGATGCGGCGGCCCGGGAGGGGTACGCGCGGCCCGTGCTCGTGGACGACTTCACCCTCGACCTCGAGGCGTGCCGGCACCCGGTCGTCGAGCGGACGATGCCCAAGGAGGCGTTCATCCCCAACGACGTGCGGCTCGACGCCGGACGCCAGGTGATGATCCTCACCGGCCCCAACATGGCCGGGAAGAGCACCGTGCTGCGCCAGGTCGGGCTCGCCGTGCTGATGGCGCAGGCGGGCTCGTTCGTGCCGGCGCGCGCCGCGACGATCGGCATCGTGGACCGCCTCTTCACGCGCGTCGGGGCCAGCGACGACCTGACGCGGGGGCAGAGCACTTTCCTCGTCGAGATGAGCGAGACGGCGGCGATCCTCCACAGCGCGACGCGCCGCAGCCTCGTGCTCCTCGACGAGATCGGCCGCGGCACGTCCACCTACGACGGCGTGGCAATCGCGTGGGCGGTGGCGGAGTACCTGCACGAACACCTGGGGTGCAAGACGATCTTCGCGACCCACTACCACGAGCTGACGCAGCTCGCCGACCGGTTCGCGCGGGTCGTGAACTGCAACGTCGCGGTGCTCGAGTCGGGAGACGACGTGATCTTCCTCCACCGGCTCCAGCCCGGCGGCACCGACCGCTCGTACGGCATCCACGTGGGCCGGCTCGCTGGCCTCCCCGCGCCGGTGGTGGCGCGCGCGACCGAGATCCTCCGCACCCTCGAGCGGGGCCACCGCGTCGCCGCGCCGGCCGACCCGGCCGATCAGCTCGCGCTCTTCGCCGCAGCCGCGGAGCATCCCGTCGTCGCCGAGCTCCGCGCGACGGACGTGGACGGCCTCACCCCCCGCCAGGCGCTCGAGGCTCTCGCGCGGCTCGTGGCGCGGGCTCGCGGGGACGGCGCGTGAGGCGCGCCCTCGCGGTGGCGGCGGCCGCCGCGCTGGCGGCGTGCGGGACCGGCAGGGACGCCGGGGCGCCGGCCCGGCCACGCGCCGAGATGCCCGTCGCGCTCAACGGCGCGTCGCCGTTCCAGTACCCCGCCGACCTGTTCGACCAGGGCGTCGAGGGGGAGGTCCGCCTGCGCCTCTTCGTGGACGCCCAGGGGAACGTGGTGGCCGAGTCCACGCGCGTCGCCTCCTCCTCGGGGACGCCCGGCTTCGACTCCGCCGCCGTGCGCGGCGCGTCCGAGCTGCGCTTCGCTCCCGCCCGCCACGACGGCGCGCCCGTCGGGATGGCGTTCTACCAACCGGTCGTCTTCCGGCGCGCGCCCGCGCCGCAGGGGGACTCGCGACCGTGACCCGTGGCATCGGCCCGATCGACAGCGTCCTCGAGGCGATCGGGGGCACCCCGCTCATCCGCCTCACGCGGGTGACGAAGGGCATCCGCACGCCCGTGCTCGGCAAGGCGGAGCAGATGAACCCGGGCGGCTCCGTGAAGGACCGCATCGGCCTCGCGATCGTCGAGGCGTTCGAGCGCTCCGGCGAGCTCCAGCCCGGCGGCGTGATCGTCGAGGGGACCAGCGGGAACACCGGCATCGGGCTTGCGATCGCGGCGGCGCTCAAGGGCTACCGCTGCATCTTCACGATCCCCGACAAGATGTCGAGCGAGAAGATCCGGCTGCTGCGCGCCTACGGCGCCGAGGTGGTCGTCGTCCCCACGGCCGTGCCCACCGACCATCCCGAGTACTACATCAACAAGGCGAAGGCGATCGTCGCGGCAACCCCGGGGGCCGTGCTGGCCAACCAGCATTTCAACCCCGTGAACCCCGACGCGCACTATCGCACGACGGGGCCGGAGATCTGGGAAGGGACCGAGGGCAAGGTCACGCACTTCGTCTGCTCCCCCGGCACCGGCGGCACCATCTCCGGCGTGGGACGCTACCTCAAGGAGCAGAACCCGAAGGTGTGGGTCGTCGCCCCCGACCCCGTGGGCTCGATCTACGCCGAGTACGCGCGGAGCCACGTGAAGACGGAGGGGTTCCCGTACAAGGTGGAGGGGATCGGCGGCGACAAGATCCCCACCTCGCTCCACTTCGACGTGATCGACGAGTTCCTCACCGTGAGCGACGCCGACGCCTTCCGGATGGCGCGGCGCCTCACGCGGGAGGAGGGGATCTTCGTCGGGGGATCGGCGGGGATGAACGTGCACGCCGCGCTCGAGGTGGCGCGCCGCGTGGACGACCCCGCGGCCCTGGTGGTCACGGTGCTCTGCGACACGGGGGAGCGCTACCTCTCGAAGGTGTTCGACGACGAGTGGATGCGGGAGAACCAGCTCCTCGAGCCGGCGCGCCTCACGGCGGCCGCCCTCCTCGCCGAGCGGGCGAGGGGGCTCCCACCGATCGTCTCGGTGGGGCCGGCGGCGGCGGTCCGGCAGGCGCTCAACCTCATGGCGACATACGGCATCTCGGAGATCCCCGTCCTCGACGGCGCCGACTGCGTCGGCTCGCTGAGCGAGGAGCCGCTGATGGCGCGGGTCCTGGGCGACCGCACGCTGTTCGAGCACCGGGTGGCCGAGGTGATGCGGCCCCCGTTCCCGGTGGTGGACTCCGCCCTGCCGCTCGAGCGCCTCCTCCCGTTGCTGGCGAACGAATCCACCGCCGTGCTGGTGCGCCATGCGGGCGCGCTGGCCGGCATCATCACGCGGTACGACGTGCTGCGGCACGTGGCGGGGAGCCGATGAGGATCGCGGTCCTGACGGGGGGCACCTCGGCCGAACGCGACGTCGCGCTGGCGTCGGGGCTCCAGGTCGCGCACGCCCTGCGCGAGCGCACCCACACGGTCAGCGTGGTGGACCTCGCGGCGGGGTTCGTCCCGCCGGAGCACGAGGCGGCGCTCCTCCCCGGCGGCGTGGGGCGCGAGCCGCCCCCCCTCGAGCGCCTGCGGGAGCTGGAGCGCGGGATGCTCGGCTCGGGCCTGGGCGAGGTCCCCGCGATCCGCGACGCGGACGTGGTCTTCCTGGCGCTGCACGGCGGGCGCGGCGAGGACGGCTCGCTCCAGGCGGTCCTCGACATCCTGGGCGTGCCCTACACGGGGAGCGGGCACCTCGCCTCCGCCCTCGCGATGGACAAGGACCTCGCCAAGCGCGTCCTCCGCGACCACGGCATCGCGGGCGCCCCGTGGCTCATGGCCCCCGCGACCGCCGAGCAGGTGGCGGCGGCCGTCGGGTTCCCCTGCGTCGTGAAGCCGTCGAAACAGGGCTCCTCGGTGGGGATGACCCTCGTCCGCCGCGGCCCGGAGCTCGGGCCGGCCGTCGTACTCGCCGCGCAGTACGACGACGAGGTGATGATCGAGGGGTTCATCGCGGGCCCCGAGTACACCGTCGGCGTGCTCGGCGAGGACGCGCTCCCCGTTGTCGAGATCCGCCCCAAGCACGAGCTGTTCGACTACGAGTGCAAGTACACGCCGGGGATGGCCGAGGAGATCGCGCCCGCGCCGATCCCGGCGGAGCTCGCGGCCCGGCTCCAGGACGCCGGCCTGCGCGCGCATCGCGCGCTCAAGCTGGGCGGCTACAGCCGCATCGACTTCCGGGTGGACGGCGCCGGGGCGATCCTCGTCCTGGAGGCCAACACCCTGCCGGGCCTCACGGCGAACAGCCTGATCCCGAAGGCCGCGAGGGCGGCGGGGATCGCGTTCCCGGTCCTGTGTGAGACCATCTGCCGGCTCGCGCTCGGGGCCCGCGGAACAAAGGGCTGAGCGGAGGGATATCTCCCGTCGTGACCGTCGTCCCGAGGACCCCATGCCGTTCGCGCTGACCCGCTGGGTCCGGCGCCTGCTCGTCGTCACGAGCGGCGTGTACCTCCTGCAGCTCACGGTCTTCACGAGCCCGTGGTTCGTGGAGACGTTCGGGTTCGAGCCCGACGTGCTCGCGCGCCACCCGTGGAGCCCGCTGACCTACGCCTTCCTCCACGGCTCGTTCCTGCACCTGCTCTTCAACATGCTCGCGCTGTTCATGTTCGGCCCGCCGGTGGAGGGGCGCCTCGGCGGCGCCCGCTTCATCCGCCTGTACGTCATCGCGGCGCTGGGCGGGGCGGCGCTGTCCCTCGCCTTCGCGGCCCTCACCGGCGAGGGCGTGATCATCGGCGCGTCCGCGGCGGTGTTCGGCGTGATGCTCGCCTTCGTGCTCGAGTGGCCCGACGCGCCGGTGATGGTCTTCCCGCTCCCGGTCCCGATCAAGGCGAAGTGGCTGGTCGTCTTCCTCGCCGCGATGTCGCTCGGCGCGGGGCTCTACGGCGTGCACGACGGGGTCGCCCACCTGGCGCATCTCGGGGGCTTCGCCGCGGCCTTCCTCTACCTGCGCGGCCCGGGGCTCCTGCGCCTGCCGCGGCGTCGCGTCCCGCGACCCGAGGGAAGCGCGGTGCTCGTGCATCCCTCGGCCGCCGCGGCCGCGCACCGCGCGGACCCGTTCGGCCGTCGGCCGCGCAGCGGCGCCGACGCCGCCACGCTCGCCGAGGTGGACCGCGTCCTCGACAAGATCTCCGCCGGCGGCCTCGCCAGTCTCACCCCGGACGAGCGCCGCTTCCTCGACGCGATGAGTCGCCGTTTCCAGCAGGAGAACTGAGGGGGGCGTACGCTCGGCCTCGCGCTCGCGTTCGCGTTGCAGGCCCTCCCACCCGACACCTCGCTCGCCCGGGCGGATTCCCTCCTCGCCGCGGGCGATCTCCCCGGTGCGCGCCGGATCGTGGAACACCTCGACCGCGAGCGCCCCCAGAACCCCCGCGTGCTCACGCTCCTCGGCCGCATCTGGCTGGCCTGGCCGGTGTTCGGGCGCTTCAAGGCCGAGTCCCTCCTTACGCGGGCCGGTGCCCTCGACCCGGACGACCCGGAACCGTTCTACTATCTCGGGCTGGTGGGGATCGCCCTGCGCGGCGACGACGGGGAGTGGGTCGCCCGGCGGGGCCTGGCCCACGTGCTCGCG
>JADGQW010000157.1 GCA_017881505.1 Gemmatimonadales bacterium | reverse complement strand
CTCAGCGCTCCCTGCCCCAACCTCGGATGCCCCGTCTTCACGCCCCCGAGCACCGGCGCCACCGTCTCGGCGAGCGCGCTCGCGAACCTCGTGCTGTACGAGCAGCCCGACCGGCGGGGGTTCTACCTGGTGGCGGGGCTCGGCCCGCAGTTCCTCCTCGCGCACCCCGACCGGTCCCTCGGCGTCCGCCTCGCGGGCCAGGCGGGGTTGGGCGTGGCCCTCGGCAGCGTCGTGGTGATCGAGGCCCGGTACCAGGGCACCCTCGGCGCTCGCGCCCAGCCGCGGCACGTCGCGCTCTTCACCTTCGGATTGCGGCGCCCCCCTCCCTCGCCGGAGCGCACCTAGCCCTTCGCGCCATGGGCGCACCGCTCACCGTGTACCGTGGACCGCTCACCGTGTACCGCTCACCGAATCACGAGAGAGTCACTCTTGTTTGCCGCGTGACTTCGGGTGCTTGCGGCGTGACTTCGGGGACCCTCACGTTGGGGCCGTCGTCTACTCCATCCGATGAGGCCCGTGGACGCTCGCCGAGCCGTCACCCTCACCGCCACGATCGCGCTCATTGGCGCGCTCGCGTCCGGCCCCTTCGCCCTCCTGCTGGTGGGCGCGACGCATCCGCAGCCGGCGTGGCGGGACGTCGCGACCTTTATCGTGGCGTACCACCCCGTCCAGATCGCGCCGTATCTCTTCGGGTTCGTCCTGGTGGGCGGATTCGCCGGGCTGGTCGCGAGCCTCCACGCCCTCGCGCCCGAGGCCCTCGCCCCCCGCACGGTGTGCGCGCTCCCCTTCGCGGGCGCCTTCGCGGCGATGATCTTCGTGAACTACGCGATCCAGACCACCTTCGTCCCTTCGATGGTGACGGGCGCACCGGAGGGTGACACCGTCTTGATCGGCGCCCTCTCGATGGCGAATCCGCGCTCCCTCGGGTGGGCCCTCGAGATGTGGGGGTACGCCGCGCTCGGCGTGGCGACGTGGCTCGTGGCGCCCGTCTTCGCCGGCACCGCGCTCGAGCGGGTGACGGCGTGGCTCTTCGTCCTCAATGGTCCCGTCAGCATCCTCGGCGGCGTCGCCACGGCGGCGCACCCCGGGTGGGTCGTCACCCCCGCCGGGTTCGTCGCCTTCACCGTGTGGAACGTGCTTGTGGTCGCGATGGCCGTGCTCGCGGTGCTCGCGATGCGGCAGAGGGGAATCTCGAACGAAAGAGTGCGCATTGCGTTCTGAGCCGCGCGCCCCGCACCTTGGAGCCGCGGCGTGACTGAGGGGTAGGAGGTCGCATGACGATGTCCGGCGGACGGATCGTCGCAGGCGCTCTGTGCATCCTCGGCGCAGCCGCGCCCCCTCTCGCCTCTCAACAGCCGACGCCCCTCGCCGACTCTCTGCGTTCGCGTGCCGACTCCCTGCGCGCGCTGGCGCTCAGCTTCGAGCAGCCCGTGCGGACCTGCCCGATGCCCGTCCTCATCCCCGACCTCTCGCGCGTCGAGCGGATGCCCGTGGCGCCGACCCCGGCGCGGGGACACTTCATCCAGGTCGTGCCCCCCGGCTGCGTGAATCCCCTCTTCCGCCGCCAGGCGAACGGCGCCGTGCCGCCGCCGGCGGGACCGTCGATCCTTCGCCCCGCGCCCCGTCCGGAGCGTCCGCACTTCTTCCCCTGGGAGCCGCTGCCGGAGATCCGGCTCCCTCCTCTCCCGCCGCCGCTGCCGCCGCGGTGACGGCGATGGTCCACCGTCTCGTCGTGCCGCTCTGAGCCGGGCGATGCGCACGCTCCGCCCCGCATCCCTCGTCGCCGCACTCGTCCTCGCCCCCGCGCTGCTGGCCGCCCAGTCCCAGTCCCAGCCCCTCCGCCTCGCCCCCGGCGCCTGCGACTGGGGGCACCAGCGGGACGTGTCGTGGGGCCGCCGCGTCCTCGCCTTCAGCTCCGAGGGGAGGGGCGGCGCGAACCGGGCGACGGGACGGCCGGACGTCTTCCCGGCGCTCGGGGAGGGCGACCCCTTCGTCGTCGCGCCCCTCGTGTGGGAACACCAGGGGGGCGAGGTGTGGGAACGCGAGCGGGGCGGGGTCTGGCCCGAGTGGATCGCGATCGGGCTGCGGCAGCCCGTCGCGGCGCGTGAGCTCTGGCTCTTCGTGACCGGAGGCGCCGGCGCGGAGATGCGGATCGCCGTCTTCGAGGCCGACGGCTCGATGCTCCCCGTCGCCCAGCTCCCGGCCGTGGCGCTGGAGTTGGAGGACCAGGTCGCGCAGATCGTCGTCCCCCTCGACACGGCCATCGTGGTGAGCGGGATCCGCGTCGAGATCGAGCCCTCCTGGTTCCTCCTCGACGCCGTGGCCGCGGTGCCGCGCCGGGTCTGTGCGCCGCCCCTCGCCGAGCCGGACAAGCTCCCGCCTCCTCTCCGCGAGGACACGCGGTGAGGGTCGCGCTCGCGCTCGCCCTCGCCGGCCTGGCTTGCGCCGGGTGCCGCGAGCGTCCTCGGGCGTCGCCTCGGCGCCCGCTGGCGGTTCGGGGTACGGCCTACACCCGCTCGCGCCTCGACGTCGCGGCGGAGTTCCGTCCCGTGGGCGCGCGGCGCAAGCCCGCCCCGCTCCCTGCGCCCTCGTACCCCCGCCCTCCCGCGCCCGATCGGGCCAGGGACTCCATCGGCACCTTCTACGCGCCACGGCTGCTGATGCCGGGGGAGCCGTATTCCGAATGGGCCCCGAGCGTGACGGGTCAGACCTGGTTCGGCCTCTTCGCCGGCCGAACGGCGTCGGACCTCCGTGAGGTCACGGTGACGATCGAGCCCCTCAACACCCTCGGCGACTCCGTCGCGGCCGGCGGCCGGGTGAAGGTGCCGGGGAAGCACCAGCCCCTCTTCCTCGTCCCCGTGATGCCGGGCGTGCTCCCCGAGTGGCGCCCCGGACCCATCTCTCCCGCGCTGTCGCAGCAGTACCTGCGGCCGGGCGAGAGCCGGGACTTCCCCCTGAGCGCCGGCACGTTCACGCTGCGGGTCACGGGGACGTACGTGGCGGGGAACGTCACGGACTACGAGCTGCGCATCGTGGACGTGGCCGCAGGAAGGTCGCAGGTGCTGAAGGCCTATCATCCGCCCCCGCAGTACGCCCACGAACCGCGACCCATGCCGCACGTCGTCTGGGCCGGGGACCTGGATCGCGACGGCAAGCTCGACGTCCTCGTGCAGGACGACATGAGCGAGCTGGCCGCCCACTGGACGCTCTACCTCTCCTCCGCCGCCCGCGGCAGGGAGATCGTCCACCGCGTCGCCGAGCTCGAGGGCGGAAGCTGCTGAGGTCGGGGGCCGGAGGGGAGTGGATCATCGAGGCGGCCTAGCCCGTTCGGGCGAGGCTGCGGTCCCCCCTTCGAGCGATGTCGCGCGCCTTCGCCGCGGAGTAGCGTTGGCTGCGTCGGCACCTGCCGCCGACCCGCGCTCCGCGCCTGCTCGATCCGGCGCGCACCCGAAGGAGATCCCGCCATGAGCACCATCACCACCAGGGACGGCACCAGCCTCTTCTACAAGGACTGGGGCTTCGGTCCACCCGTCGTCTTCAGCCACGGCTGGCCACTGAGCGCCGATGCGTGGGAGAGCCAGATGGTCCATCTGGCGTCCCGCGGCTACCGCTGCATCGCGCACGACCGTCGCGGCCACGGGCGCTCGAGCCAGCCGTGGAACGGGAACGACATGGACGGCTACGCCGACGACCTGGCGGAGCTCATCGAGACGCTCGGGCTGAACGGCGTCACGCTGGTCGGCCACTCGGCCGGCGGCGGTGAGGTCGCCCGGTACATCGGGCGCCACGGCACCAAGCGCATCGCCAGGGCCGTCCTCGTCGCCGCGGTGCCGCCCCTGATGCTGCAGACGGCCGCCAACCCCGGCGGCCTGCCGATGGCGGCGTTCGACGCCATCCGCACCGGCGTCGCCGCGGACCGGTCGCAGTTCTTCAAGGACCTCACCACTCCGTTCTACGGCGCGAACCGGCCGGGCGCGAAGGTCAGCCAGGGGGTCCGCGACGCGTTCTGGCGCCAGGGCATGCTGGGCGGGCTCAAGAACGAGCTCGACTGCATCAAGGCGTTCTCCGAGACGGACTTCACCGGAGACCTCGCGAAGTTCGACGTGCCGACTCTCATCATCCACGGCGACGACGACCAGATCGTGCCGATCGGCGCTTCGGCTCAGGCTTCAGCCAAGCTCGTCAAGAACGCGAAGCTGACGATCTATCCCGGCGGCTCGCACGGTCTCGCCGACACCCACAAGGACCGGCTGAACGCCGACCTGCTCGCCTTCATCGCCGCGTGATAAGGGCGACCTCGCATCCACCGGGAGACGGATATGGCCAGTGAAGGGTATCACGAACCCGTAGACGAACTCTCCGACGCGGGGCGCGACCTGCACCGAGGGCTCGTGTCGTTGGGGGAAGAGCTGCAAGCCGTGGACTGGTACAACCAGCGTGCCGAGGTGTGCGAGGACCCCCAGCTCAAGGCGATCCTCGAGCACAATCGCGACGACGAGAAGGAACACGCGTCCATGCTGCTGGAGTGGATCCGGCGCCGCGACCCGCGCTTCTCCAAGGAGCTGAAGGAGTACCTCTTCACCGAAAAGCCGATCGCGGACAAGAAGTAGGAGGATCAGGCCCCGGCGAGGATGACGACCCGTCTTGTCGTCTATCCTCGCTCTTGCCTCCACGCCGAGGCGGTTGCATAGGTGGCGTGCGGTCCGGAAGGGGGCGCACGCATGAACCGGTTCCCTCGACATTGGTTTGCGATCGGCACGGCGCCTGTGATCCTCGCCGGCGTCGTCGCCTGCGCCGACGTGAACGGGCCGACCCAGTTCGGCGATCCCGCCCAATACGTCCTCGCGATCCCGGTGAGCTACGCGTGCAGCGGGTGGTACCCTGCCCGGCCGTCCGCGCAGTTCGGCTTGTTCGACATCTACTATCCTCGGCAAGACACCGCCCCGTCCGCGGACGCGCTCGACCTGGTCGTGCGCGCCGGCGGCGCCGTCGTCGCTCCCTTCCATCTCGACGGCCTGCGGGCCATCCTGCCGATCGCCGTCGTCCCCTACCTGCAGGCCAATGTCGCGCGGTCCGTCACCGATCCGGCCCGGATGTACCACGAGGTCTTCATCGGCTTCGTCGGCACGCCCGACACGTCGCTCGTCGCGGCAGCGGGTGGGCGCACACTGGGCGTCTTCGACCTTGGGTGGATCTACGCCTCGGTGCCCGACTCCGCACTGCCTACCCTGCGTGGCGATCCGCGCGTGACAGCGGTGGAGTTCATCGTCATCGCGTGCGCGGAAGTGGTGTCGGAACCTCCGGGCCTGGGGCAGCCCCCCGTAATCGTGCTCAAGCGCCCGTGATGCCGGACGAGGGCGGCCTCTCCGGGCGCAGGCGGTCAACTGGTGGCCCCGGCGGGCCGGCCGTACCTTCGTTCCTATGCCCGCCACGTACCGCCTCGACCTGCCCAACCGGGTCGTCTGGAGCCGCGCCTGGGGCGTGGTCACCGACGACGAGTTGGACGCGCACTCGCGCACCCTCCGGATGGACCCCCACTTCGAGCCGAGCTTCCGGCAGTTCCAGGACCTGACCGACGTCTCCGAGCCGCGGGTCACTCCCGCGGGGCTCCTCCTCCTGGTGCAGGTGAATCCGTTCGGCCCCAAGTCCCGTCGCGCGGTCGTCGTCTCGACCGACGTGATGTTCGGCCTGGCGCGGATGCACGAGCAGCTCCGCCACGGCGCGGGCGACGAGCTGCAGGTCTTCCGCGACCGCGCCGCGGCGCTCGAGTGGCTGGGGCTCCTGAAGGACTGGACGCCGCCTGACGCTTCCCCTTCCGACCCGCTCTTCCAGTCCAGCGCGCCGTAGCGTCACCGGCAAGTGACGGCGATCCGACTCGGACACCGCGCGTGAGGCACGCCGCCGCCGCGCTGCTCGTCGCGGCCGCCTTCGTCCCACGCGGCCCCCTCCTCGCGCAGGACGCCGCGAACGATCCCCACGCCGTGCAGCCCGAGCGCCCCACCGTCGCGACCCACGCCGGCACCGTCGCTCCGGGATGGATCGAGTTCGAGGCCGGCGCCGAGTTCGACCGCTACGCCGGCGGGACGCACGGCGCCATCGCTCCCCTCGTGGCCAAAGTCGGCCTCGCGCCCCGGCTCCAGCTCACGATCGCAGCGTCTCTCACCCGGCCTCCCGGCACTTCGGCCGCGGGCTTCGGCGACGCGATGGTGGGGATCAAGTGGAGGGTGGCGGAGCACGCGCCCCTCGTCGGCGACTTCGCGCTCCTCCCCTTCCTCAAGGTGCCCTCCGG
>JADGQW010000156.1 GCA_017881505.1 Gemmatimonadales bacterium | reverse complement strand
CGGCCGAACCTCCGCGCCTTCCCGTGATGCGCGACGGGGCTTCCTCGTGACCGTCCGTACCGCCCTCGTTACTTATAGACGATAGATTCAGTCATCATTGTGGCAGGTGCTTGTGCCACAAGCAGTTGTGATGTACGTCACCAACCCTCTGGAGGAGGAACGATGCCGGTGCGTCCCGTCCGACCCCTGGTACTGAGTCTGGCCTTCGTCGTCGCCGCCCTGTCGGCGTGCAGTGATACGAGCACGAACCTCGCGGCCGGCACCGGTCAGAACATGTCGCTCTCGTTCAGCGGCCGGGCACCCGTGCCGGTCAGCGGCGCGATGTCCGTGGCGAGCGCGCAGACGGACACCCTCGTCCAGGCGAGCGGCAGCGACACCCTGCGGATCACGTCGGTGGGGATCGTGCTGCGGAAGATCGAGCTGGAGCGGATCTCGGTCCCGGTGGTCTGTGACAGCACGCCCGAGGCGAGCGCGTGCGAGGAGCTCCGGCTGGGTCCGCAGCTCGTGAACGTCCCGCTCGCGCCCGGGGCGCAGACGGCGCTCGCGGTGGTGATCGATTCGGGGAGCTACGCGAGCGTGCAGTTCAAGATCCACAAGCCCGGGAACGACTCGCTCGATCTCGCATTCAAGGCGGCGAACCCCGACTTCGCGAACGTGAGCATCCGGGTGACGGGGACGTTCGACGGCGTCCCGTTCACTTACACGAGCACCCTCGACCAGGAGCAGGAGTACGAGTTCGTGCCGCCGCTGGTGGTGGATGCGAGCGGCTCCTCCACGAACCTCACGATCCGGCTCGACGTCTCGACGTGGTTCCGGGTCGGCGGGACGGGGGCGGTCATCGACCCGTCGACGGCGAATCCGGGCGGCGCCAACGAGGGTGCCGTGAAGGGCAACATCAAGCACTCCGTCAAGGCGTTCCGGGACGAGAACCACGACGGCGACGAGCACAACGGGTAGCGTCGCCGGCGGGGACGGTCGTAGCTTTGCGATGCGCGCTCTGCGGGCCGAGGGCGCGCAGTCGCTATGCACCCCAGCCAGGACCGGGAGTGATGCCGCCACTCGTCCTCGCCGAGATCATCTTCCCCGGGTGGGACCCGGTCGCCGTGCACCTGGGCCCGCTCGCGGTCCGCTGGTACGGCCTCGGGTACCTCGCCGGGTTCCTCATCGCGGGCTGGCTCCTCGACCGCCTGAGCCGCGATCGCTTCCTGCCGATCACCACGGCGGCGGTGAGCGACCTGATCGGCTGGCTCGTCGTCGGCGTGATCGCCGGCGGGCGGCTCGGCTACGCGCTCTTCTACGACCACGCGATGCTCGTCCACCCGCTGGAGCTGGTGAAGCTCTGGACGGGCGGCCTCTCCTTCCACGGCGGGCTCCTCGGCGTCGTGGTGGCGTCGGCGCTCTTCGCGCGGCGGCACGGGCTCGCCTGGCGGCGCCTCGCCGACGCGCTCGCGCTCGCGGCGCCCGTTGGGATCTTCCTCGTGCGCTGCGCGAACTTCGTGAACGGCGAGCTGTACGGCAGGGTGGCGCCGGCGGGGCTCCCGTGGGCGATGCGCTTCCCCACCGATCCCGCCGCCGCCGCGGCGTCGCCGGCGCTCTCGGCCGCGGGCTCGTTCGGGTGGCACGACGTGTACCGGGACCTGCGCGCCAGCGGCGCGTGGGAGCGGATCGCGGCGCAGGTGCCCCTCCGGCACCCCTCGCAGCTCTACGAGGCGCTGCTCGAGGGGCTCCTCCTCGCGGCGCTGCTGTGGGCGCTGTACCGGTGGCGCGTCCGTCCCCGGCTCGGGGCGGCGGCGGGGGCGGCGGAGGGCCTGGCGCGCCCCGGCGCGCTCGCCGGCGTCTTCCTCCTCGGCTACGCCGCGGGGCGCTTCCTCCTCGAGTTCACCCGGCAGCCCGACGCGCAGTTCGCCGGCCCGGCGAACCCGCTGGGGACGGTGCTCGGCCCCCTCTCGATGGGGCAGGTGCTCAGTCTCGCGCTGGTTGCCGGGGGGGCGCTCCTCGTCTGGTGGCGGCCGCGTGGCGCGGGTCCCGGAAGGGACGCCGGCACTCGCTTGTGAATCGTGGGACCGCTTGGTAGAATGTCCCGTCACCACACCACAGCGGATCGGCGCTCCAACGACTCTCGAAGGAGCTGGATGAAGCGCTCTACGATCGTCATCGCCGGCGGGGCGTGCCTGCTCGTACTGGGCGCTGCCTTCGCCGGCGTTTCGCTCGCGGGCGGGCAGGGCACCGCGGGCGCGCGGAGCGGCGCGGCCGCGGGCACGGACTCCACCTGGAGCTTCCCCCTCCCGGCGCTGCGCGGCGGCGGCTACTCGAGCCTGACGGGCGTGCGGCCCGGCGGCGCCTGGCCGACGCTCCCGCGGCGGGTCCTCGGCCCGGTGCAGCCGATCTTCTACCGCCACGACATCCACGCCGGCCAGTACCGGATGCCGTGCCTCTACTGCCACAACAACGCGGGCAACTCGTGGACGGCGAACATCCCCACCGAGTCCACGTGCATGGGGTGCCACCTCGTCACGTCCGCGCCCGACACGGCGGGGAACCCGAACCCCGAGATCCAGAAGCTCCGGGACTTCTACTCCAAGGGGGAGAACATCCCCTGGGTGCGGATCAACAAGATCGCCGAGCACGCGCACTTCCCGCACATGCGTCACGTGAACGCGGGGCTCACGTGCCAGAGCTGCCACGGCAACATCCAGCAGATGCCGCGGGTCTTCCCCGCGAACGACGTGAACCGGATGGGGTGGTGCACCGACTGCCACATGCGGCGCGGCATCACGCGGGACTGCACCGCGTGCCACTTCTAGACCCGAGGCGCGGCGCGTGATGAAGCGGCGGCGGTTCCTGCAGGTGGCCGGCGTGGCGGGGGCGGGTCTCGCCGCGGGGTGCGGCAACGACACCGGCGACCACCTGTTGCCCTATCTCGTCCCCTCGGACGACCTGATCCCCGGCATCCCGACCTACTACGCCAGCACCTGCCGCGAATGCCCGGCGGGGTGCGGCATCCTGGTGAAGGCGCGCGAGGGGCGGGCGATCAAGGTCGAGGGGAACCCGCAGCACCCGGTGAACCGCGGCCGCCTCTGCGCCCGCGGGCAGGCGGCGCTCCAGGGGCTCTACGATCCCGACCGGGTCCAGCGCCCCTACAGCCGCACGGCGCGGGGGATGGAGCCGATCAGCTGGGATCAGGCCATCAAGGAGATCGCCGACGCGCTCGGCGCCTCCGCGGCGGCGGGGCCCGACCGGGTGGCGCTGGTGACGGGCGCCGAGTCGGGCCCGCTCGACGGGCTGTACGACCGCTTCGTCGCGGCGTTCCGCTCCACGAAGCGCCTCCGGTACGAGGCCTTCGCCTACGAGCCGCTGCGCGAGGCGAACCGCCTCACCTTCGGCGTGGCCTCGGTGCCGCGGCACGACTTCGCGGCGGCGCGGTACATCCTCTCCTTCGGCGCCGACTTCCTCGAGACGTGGGTCTCGCCGGTGGAGTACGCGCGCGGCTTCGCGGAGGCGCACGGGTACCGGGACGGGCGGATGGCGCGGTTCGTCGCGGTGGAGCCGCGGCGCGGGCTCACGGGCTTCAGCGCCGACGAGTGGGTGGCGCCGAAGCCGGGGACCGAAGGGCTGCTGGCGCTGGCGATCGCCGCGTCGATCGTGCGGCAGGGCCGCTCCCAGCTCTCGGGCGGGGAAGGGGACCGCGTGCGGGGCTTCCTCGCGCGGTTCGACGCCCGGGGCGCGGCGGAGGCGACGGGGGTCGCCGAGGCCGTCATCGACCGCCTCGCGCGGGAGTTCACCGAGGCGCAGCCCAGCCTCGCGGTCGCGGGGGGCGTCGCGCACCAGCACCGCGCGGCGACGCAGACGGCGGTCGCGGTGAACCTCCTCAACGCGGTGGCGGGGAACGTCGGGCGCACGGTCACCTTCCCCGCCGCGTCGGCGTGGGACAAGGTCGCGCGCTACCGGGACGTCACGGCGCTCATCGGGGAGATGGCCTCCGGGCACGTGGACGTGGCGTTCGTGCACGGCGCGAATCCCGCGTTCACCCTCCCTAAGGCCGCCGGCTTCGCCGCCGCGTTCGCCAAGGTGGGGCTCAAGGTCGCCTTCGCGAGCCATCTCGACGAGACGGCGATGCTCGCGGACCTCATCCTGCCCGATCACACCCCCCTCGAGCAGTGGGGCGAGGTCGAGCCGGCGGCGGGCGTGCGGGGCGCGGTGCAGCCGTCGCTCACGCCGGTCTTCGAGACGCGGCAGACGGCGGACGTCCTCCTCGCCATCGCGCAGCAGGCGGGGCGCACGATCGTCCCGGCGGAGGTCACGGCGGCCCGCGACCTGATCCGGGCCGGGCGGACCGAGCACGACTTCGACCAGGCGCTGCAGCGGGGCGGCGACTTCGCCGCGCCGCCGGCGCGGCCGGTGCGCATCGGCGGCGACTTCGCGCGGCTGGCGTATCAGGCCCCCGCGTTCGACGGCCCGGCCGACGGGCTCGTGCTCGTGGCGTATCCCTCGGCGACCCTCTACGACGGGCGCGGCGCGAACAAGGGGTGGCTCCAGGAGCTCCCCGACGTCGCGGCGAAGATCACCTGGCAGACGTGGGTCGAGCTCCATCCCGAGACCGCGGCGCGGCTCGGCGTGGTGAACGGCGACATCGTGCGCGTCACCTCGCCGCACGGCGCAGTCGAGGTGCCCGCGTACGTGTATCCCGGCGTGCGGCGCGACGTGGCGGCGATGCCGATCGGGCAGGGTCACACCGCGTACGGCCGCTACGCGCGGGGCCGCGGCGCCAACGTCCTCGACCTCCTCGCGGGGGACGCCACGGATCCCGCGGGCGCCCTCGCCTTCTGCTCGACGCGCGTCGCCCTCGCGAAGACGGGGCGGCGGATGCCCCTCGCCACGACCGAGGGGAGCGCCCGCCAGCACGACCGCGGCATCGCGCGGGCGGTGACCCTCGCCGCGGCGCGCAGCGGCGAGATCGAGGGGCCGGAGCACGCCCGCCCGACCGACGTCGAACGGGCCGCCATCGCCGCCGCCGCCGCCTCGCAGGCGGAGCGGGCCGACCTCGGCACGTACGCCAAGCCGCAGCCCAAGTGGGAGATGACGATCGACCTCTCCCGCTGCACCGGCTGCTCGGCGTGCGTCACCGCGTGCTACGCCGAGAACAACCTCGCGGTGGTGGGCGAGGACCAGGTCGTCCGCAGCCGCGAGATGAGCTGGATCCGCCTCGAGCGCTACTACGAGGGTGACACCGGCGGCACCGACTGGTCGGTGCGCCAGATCCCGATGCTCTGCCAGCAGTGCGCCAACGCGCCCTGCGAGCCGGTCTGCCCCGTCTACGCCGCGTACCACACCCCCGACGGCCTCAACGGCCAGGTGTACAACCGCTGCGTCGGGACGCGGTACTGCGCGGCCAACTGCCCGTACAAGGTCCGCTACTTCAACTTCTGGGACTACAGCGACCCCGACGCGCCGCACCCCGCATGGCCCGGCGTCCTCACCTGGCAGTTGAACCCCGACGTGACGGTGCGGACCAAGGGCGTGATGGAGAAGTGCACCTTCTGCGTGCAGCGCATCCGGTTCGCGCAGAACACCGCCCGCTCCCTGCGCCGCGAGCTGGCCGACGGCGAGATCGTCCCGGCGTGCGCGCAGACGTGCCCGGCGGACGCGATCGTCTTCGGCGACGCCCACGACCCGGCGAGCCGCCTCACGCGGGCCAAGCAGGACCCGCGCGGCTACGCCGTGTTCGCCCAGCTCAACACCAAGCCCGGGATCACGTACCTGCAGCGCGTCCTCCACGACGGGGAGGCCTAGGCCATGGCCACCCTCGCCGCGCCCGTGACCGGCCTCTCCGAGCCGACCTACGCCGAGGTCAACCGCGACATCGTCGCGACGCTCGCGCCCCCGACGCGCACCTGGCTCCTGGGCATGGGGCTCGTGGTGCTGGGCGTCGCCTTCGGCGGGTTCTGCTGGGCCTACCAGATCAAGGACGGCCTCGGCATCACCGGCTACACGCCGCCGATCTTCTGGGGCTCGTACATCACCACCTTCGTCTTCTGGGTCGGCATCGCGCACTCGGGGACGCTGATCAGCGCCATCCTGCTGCTCTTCCGGGCGGCGTGGCGCACCGCCATCTACCGGGCGGCGGAGGCGATGACGGTCTTCGCCGTGATGACCGCCGGCCTCTTCCCGATCCTGCACCTCGGCCGCGCCTGGTTCTTCTACTGGGTGATGCCGTACCCGAACTTCCGCGGCCTCTGGTCGAACTTCAAATCCCCCCTGGTGTGGGACGTCTTCGCCATCTCCACCTACCTCACCGTCTCGGCGACCTTCCTCTTCATGGGACTGATCCCGGACGTCGCCGCGGTCCGCGACATGGCGGCGGGGTGGCGGAAGAAGGTGTACGGCGTCGTCTCCCTCGGCTGGAAGAACTCCGACCGCGA
>JADGQW010000155.1 GCA_017881505.1 Gemmatimonadales bacterium | reverse complement strand
CGTCACGGGCACGCTCCTCAGCCTGAGCGCGGACACGGTCCGCATCGCGATAGACGGCATCCCGGGGAACGCCGCCGCCTACGTCCTCGACACCCGCCGGCATCTCGAGGTCGCGAGCGAGACGAGCCATAGTGTGGGGCGGCGCGCCTTCCAGGGGATGGCCGTCGGCGCGGTCGGCGTCGGCGTCCTCGCGGCGCTGAGCTACCAGCCGTGCCACTCCACCTCGATCATGGGGTGCATGTTCGCCCCCGGATCGCCGCTGGCAGCGGGGGCGATCGGCGCCGTCGGAGGGGCGCTCGGCGGCCTCGTCGTGGGGGCCATCATCGGCCTCGTTTCGACCGACGTCACGTGGGTGCCCGCACCGACGGCTGGTGTGCATGTCGCCGTGACGCCGCTCCCCGCCGGCCACCTCGGCCTCGGCGCGAGCATTTCGTTCTGAGCATCCGGCGCGCGCGGGGCCCCGTGACGCGCCCGTGACGCCCGCCCCGCAGCTTCAGGGCGGTACCAGGAGTCCCTCGACCACGAACCCGCCCTCGCGGCGGGAAGGAGCGCCACCATGTTGAGATCACTCGCAGGACTCGCCATCGCGAGCGCCGTCCTCGCGGCGCCGGCCCTCGCGCAGAACAGGGAAACGGAGTTCGGCGCGGACGTGGCGTTCCGGTGGGCCAAGCCGAACGGCGGCAACGCGAGGATCGAGATCCAGACGCCGGTGGACTTCCGGGTCGCCTTCCACAACGGGAACTTCGCCATCGAGCCGCGGATCAGCGCGCAGTTCATCTCGTCCAGCGGGAACAACCTCTACGTGCTCGAGCCGGGCCTGAACCTCCTCGTCGCGCTCTCGGGGAGCACCCCGCAGAGCGGCACCTACACCACGCTCGGCGCGGGCATCACGATCATCGGTGGAACGGGGCTGACGGGCACCTCAGCGGTCACGCTGAACGGGGGCGTCGGTATGCGGAGTCCGATGGGAAAGGCGGCGATCCGTGCCGAGCTCTACGTGGGGTATACGCCGAAGCAGCACTACACCGTGCAGACGACGACGGTCGGCGTCCGGCTCGGCTTCTCGCTCTTCAACTGATGATGAAGGAAGGGCCCGCGACGCGACATCGGCGGCGCGGGCCCCTGGTGTGCGGTGAGCGGTATGCGGTCTACGGTGCCTTGCGGACCGTGACCGACACCGGCAGCCACGCCTCGACGGGCTTCCCGTCCTTCGTCGCCGGCTCGTAGCTCGCGCTCTGGACGCCGAGGAGCCCCGCCGCCGTCACGCTGTCGGTCGACGACGCGCGGCGCACCTGCGTATCCGAGACGCCCCCCGCCTTCGAGACCCGTACCCAGAACGAGGGCGCCGACGCGCCCTTGGCCAGCGCCGCGGGGACCGTGGCGACGACCGGGTGCAGGAGCCGCGGCGGCGCGTCGAAGCAGAGATGCTGCGGATTGAAGTCGGGCTGGTTGCACCGGGTCGAGGCGACGAACGCGGCGAGGCGGTCCACCAGGACGAAGAGGGAGTCCTTGTCGCCCGTCACGTCGCCCCCCGCGAGCCGCGTCTGCGCCTGGGTGTCGTAGACGTTCACCGAGAGCCGCAGCTGCCGCCCCGCCTCCACGGCGTTCCCCACGGCCATCTGCGTGGCGCCGAGGCGTCCCGCGAACTCGGCGAGGTCCGCGAGGGAGGACTGCACGCTGCGCTTCTCGGCCGCCCACTGGCCGAAGAGGTCGCGCGGGTCCACGGCCGGCATCTGAAAGCGGGAGCCCACCGCCTCGGCCAGGAGCTGCGCCGCGGCGCGCGAGAGGGTCGTATCGCCGCCGCTCATCGCGTCGAAGGGGAGCACGGCGAGCCGCGCCTCCGGCGTGCCAAGAGCCCCCGCGGTCCCGGCCGTCGCCGCGGTGCGCCCGCGCAGGGAGCGCACGCCGAGCCACCCGACGCCCAGCACCACGATCACCGCTGCTGCGATCACCGCACCGAGGATCAGCCTGCCGCGTCCCCGCGGGCGCGCGGCCGCGTCGGCCGCCGCGCACGAGCGCAGCGCGAGGGCCAGCTCCGCCGCCGTCTGGAAGCGGTGCTCGGGCTTCTTCTCCGTGCAACGGGACACGACCTGGGCGAGCTGGTGGTGGATGCTCGGCCGCTTGGTGCCGATGGCCGGCATCTGCTTGGTGAGGTGCTGGACGAGGATGCTCTGCGACGACGGCCCGTCGAAGGGGACCTCGCCGACGAGCATCTCCCACAGCACCACGCCGAGGGAGTAGATGTCGCTCCGCGCGTCCACGTCGGGGAGGCCGCTCGCCTGCTCGGGGCTCATGTAGTGCGGCGAGCCGATGATCACGCCCGTCCCCGTCAGCCGCTCGCCGCTGCCCCCCGCCGCCTTGGCGATGCCGAAGTCCGCCACCAGCACCCGCCGCTTCGTCCCCTGGAGCATCACGTTCTGTGGCTTCACGTCGCGGTGCACCAGCCCCAGCGCATGCGCGTCCGAAAGCGCGTCGGCCACGTCGGCGCCGATGCGGATCGCCTCCGCCTCGGGGAGCTGCCCCTCGCGGCGGAGGAGCGCGTCGAGGGTCTCCCCCTCGACCATCGGCATCCCGAAGTAGACGAGCCCCTGGCCCTCGCCCACGAAGAAGATCGAGAGGATGTTCGGGTGGCTGAGCTTCGCCGCCGATTCCGCCTCGCGGATGAACCGCTGGACGCTGGAGCGGCTGCCGGTGAACTCGGGGCGGAGGACCTTCACCGCGATGCGGCGCGAGAGCTTCCGGTCGGTCGCGGCGAAGACGTGGGCGAATCCCCCCTCGCCCAGCTCGTGCTCCACCAGGTAGTCGCCGCCGAGGGCCGCCTGGAGCCGCTCCTTGAGGACGTCGGGCTCGAGGAGCGCGGTGGCGGCGCCGCGGTCGGCGGGGGTCATCGTGCGCGCCTCGGGGTTCGGCGTGCCGCAGTGCGGGCAGAACGTCGCCTGGGGCGGGATCTCGCGACTGCACTTGGCGCAGGGGGGCATCGGTGGAGCGTAGCACCCCCGCGGGCGCCTTGCCAGAGGGGACCGCCAGCGCTACCCTAGGCGTGTCCCAGACAGACATCGGGAAGGAGGCCGCACCGTGGAGCGTATGCATCAGCGCCCGGACGACCGCCGCGCTCGCTCCGAGCGGCGCGGCAGCGACCGGCGCGGGCTGGGGGACCGCCGCTACGTGCAGCGGCGCCGGAAGAGTCACCCGATCGTGGTCGAGCGCCGCAGCGGCACCGAGCGCCGGATGTTCGACCGGCGCGCCGGGCTGGACCGGCGTGCGCTCGCCCCTCGCCGGGTGAGGGGGCCTTACACGTTCTGAGCCGCTGAGCGATCGCGCCGGGCCCAGCATGGTGCAGCCCCCTCCGAACTGCTACGGAGGGGGCTGACCGTTTCTGCGGCGGCGAGACGCAGCCGAGGGACGTTATAGCCGGCGCAGCAGCCGGTTGAAGAAGCCGACGTCCCCCTGGCGGGGGAGCTCGCCGCTCCCGCGCGTCGCCTTGCCGAGCGCCTTGCGGAACGCGGTGGCGGTGGGGAAGCGCTGGGCGGGCTCGAGCGCCGCCGCCTGCCTCAGGACCGCCTCCAATGCCGGGGGCACGTCGTCGCGCGAGGCGGCGATCGGCGGCAGCTCGCCGGCCACGTGGCCCCGCACGATGGCGTCGATCGTCCGGCCGTCGAACGGCGGCCGCCCGAGCAGCAGGTAGTAGCCCACGGCGCCGAGGGAGTAGACGTCCGTGCGGAAGTCCACCTGCCCGCCGAGGAGCTGCTCGGGCGCGGCGAACTGCGGGGTGCCGCTCCGCGACGTGGCGCCGCCGAAGAGGCGGCCCCTCGGCAGGGCGAGGGCGAGGCCGAAGTCGGTCACCCGCACCCGCCCCTCGGGCCCGAGGAGGAGGTTCTCGGGCTTGATGTCGCGGTGCACGAGGCGGAACGTGTGGGCGTGCTCGAGCGCGGCGAGCGTCCCGTTCAGGATCCTCGTCGTGCGATCCACGGCGAGCGCGCCCTCCTTCTCCACCACCTGCGCCAGGTTCGGCCCCTTCACCAGCTCCATCGTGTACCACTCGAGCCCTGAGCGCCCGTCGATGTCGTAGATGTTGACGATGTTCGGATGGCTGAGGCGCGCGGCGAGCCGCGCCTCCTGGGCGAACCGCTCGACGACGGCGCGATCCTCGGTGAGGGTCGGGTCGAGCACCTTGAGGGCGACCTCGCGCTCGAGGCGGAGGTCGCGGACGCGGTACACCCGCCCGAAAGCGCCGGTGCCCACTTCACCGAGGAGTTCGTAGTCGTCGCCGAGGGCGCGGCGCAGGTGCCGCTCCCACTGCGGCGATTCGGGGAGGATGAGGGACGGCGCTCCCGCTCCCGGCTCCGTGAATCCCCCCGAGGACGCCGACAGCTCGGCGAGCATCTGGGCGGCAGAGAAGAACCGCTCCGACGCCTTGGGCCGCAGCGCGCGCTGGACGATGGCGTCGAGCACCTGCGGGCACGCCGGCCGCCGCTCGCACGGCGCGGTGTGGTCGGCGTCGGGGGCGTGGCCGGTCAGGGCGAAGTAGAGGATCGCCCCCGCGGCGAAGACGTCGGCGGCGTCGTCCCCGGGGCTGCCGCTCCGGATCTCGGGGGCGAGGAAGGGTGTGTTGGCCGCGGCGTCGGGCGCGGCGACGACGTCGAGGACGGGGCTCGACCAGCGGAGATCCACGATCAGCGCGTTGCCGGAGGCGTCGAGCATCAGGTTCGTGGGCACGACCCGGCGGACGATGACGCCCTGGTGGTGCGCGTGCTCCAGCGCGTTCAGGACGTCGCGCGCCACGGCGAGGACGTCGGGGATGGGCCGCGGGCCGCGGGCCACCGCCTCGGCGAGGCTCTCCCCCTCCACCCAGTTCCCGGTGCGCCACGCGAAGTTGCCGCGGAAGCCGCCGCCGTAGATGCGGCGGAAGCCGGGGTGATCGAGCTGGGCGAGCACCTCCCCCTCGCGCAGGAACCAGGCGCGTCCGGGGCTGAACTCGTCGAGGTGGATGCGCAGCGCGACGCGGCGCTTGAGGACGAGGTCGCGGGCGACGTAGAGGACGCGCTCGTCCGACTCGGCGACGACGCGCTCGAGATCGAAGAGATCATCGAAGAGAAGGGCGAGATCCATCAGAGAGGAAAGCTACCCAGGGCGAGGGGACTGGCGCGAACGCGCGGCGAGCGCGTTACGCACTCGTGACCCGCCGCGCCTCGGCCATCTCTACCTGGGCGTCTGGCTCCCGGCTATTCGATCGTCTTGTGGAACCGCGTGATCGCGAACCACAGCAGCCCCGGACCCATCACCGCGAGCGCGAGGAGCTGCGTCCAGAGCGCCGAGAGGCCGGCGCCCTTGAGGAAGATCCCCCGCACCATCTCGAGGTAGTGGCGCAGCGGGTCCAGCAGGCTCAGCCACTGGAAGGGCACCGGCATGTTCGCCACGGGGAACATGAACCCGCCCAGGATGATGATCGGCAGCATGAAGAAGAACATCGTCATGAAGGCTTCCTGCTGCGTCCCCGAGATCGTGGAGATCAGCAGGCCCAGTCCGACCGAGGCCAGGATGAAGAAGAAGCTCCCGGCGCCGAGGAGGAGGAGGCTGCCGCGCAGCGGCACGTGGAACCAGAGGACCGCCACGAGCACCACGAGGACGAGGTCAAGCGCGGTGATCAGCACCACCGGCAGCGTCTTCCCGACGATCAGCTCCGCCGGCCGCAGCGGACTCACCATCAGCTGCTCCAGCGTCCCCATCTCCCGCTCCCGCACGACGGCCATCGAGGTCAGGGAGAGCCCCATCAGCATGATGATCATCCCCGCCACGCCGGGGACGTTATAGACGCGGCTCTTGAGGTCGGGGTTGAACCACGCCCGCGCCTCGAGCTGGACGCCCATGGTCCGCGGGTCCGTCTGGGCGCTGCTGCGTCCGAGGTCCAGCGCCAGCCGCTGCACGACCAGCCCCACGTACCCCTGCGCCACGTTGGCCGAGTTGGCGCTCGTGCCGTCCACCAGCACCTGCACCTTCGCCCCCCGGCCGGCGGCGAGGTCGGCGGCGAAGCCCTGCGGGATGTCCAGGCCGATGGTGGCGTCGCCGTGGTCGAGGGCGCGCGTGACGTCCGCCGGCCGCTCGCCGCGCCCCACGACCACGAAGTAGCCCGACGAGGTGAGGCCCTCCACCAGCTGGCGCGAGACGGCGGTGCGGTCCTCGTCGAGGATGAAGGTGCGAGTGTCGCGGATATCGGTGTTCACCGCGTAGCCGAAGATCATCAGCTGGATCAGCGGCGGGCCGAACATCATCCGCTTCATCCGCGGGTCGCGGAACAGCTGCCGCATCTCCTTGCGCACCATCTCCCGCGCCCGGGCGAAGCTGAAGCCGGCCCCCGGGCTCGGAGCGATCGCGGTGAGCGGTGCGTCGGTCAGCCGTGCGCGGTCCGTCACGCGATCTCCTTCCGGAACGCGCGCACCGCGG
>JADGQW010000154.1 GCA_017881505.1 Gemmatimonadales bacterium | reverse complement strand
CCCCACGTCGCGCGACGCCATCGCCTGCGGGTCGAGGCGCACCCGCACCGCGTACTTCATGGACCCGTAGACGTTGACCGACGCGACCCCCGTCACCATCGAGATCCGCTGCGCGAGGAACGTCTCCGCGTACTCGTTGAGGGCGGTGAGGGGGAGCGTCTTCGACGTCAGCGCCAGCATCAGGATCGGCGAGTCGGCCGGGTTCTGCTTGTTGAACGAGGGGGGCTGCATGTCGCGCGGGAAGGAGCGCTGGACGCGCGAGAGCTGCGCCTGGACGTCCTGGGCCGCGCCGTCGATGTCGCGGCTGAGGCTGAACTGCAGCGTGACGTTGGTGCCCCCCTGGCCACTGGACGACGTCATCTGGTCCAGGCCGGGGATGGTCGAGAACGCCTTCTCGAGGGGCGTGGCCACCACGGCGGCCATCGTCTCGGGGCTCGCCCCCGAAAGGCCCGCGCTCACGCTGATGGTCGGGAAGTCCACATTCGGCAGGTCGCTCACCGGCAGGAGCCGGTAGCCCATGATGCCGAAGATGAGGATCGCCGCCATCACGAGCGTGGTCATGATGGGGCGTTTGATGAACAGCGCCGAGAAGTTCACGGGCGGGACCCCGCCCGCCGCGGGCCACGCCCGCCGGGCGACGCCGCGGGCGGGTCACCCGCCGCGAGAGAGTCGCCCCTCGGTCCCCTCCGGTTCTGCTCCGCCGCGACCGCCGCGCCCGGCTCCCCTTTGATGTCGACCCGCGCGCCCGGCACCAGGCGGAGCTGCCCGTCGGTCACGACCCGCTGGCCCGCCGCGAGACCGGACGTCACCACCACGTCGTCGTCCACAGTGCGCCCCACCGCGATCGGCTGGGTGGAGGCACTGCCGTCGGCGTTCACCACGTACACGAAGGTCCCCGACTGCCCCGTCATCACCGCCTGCGAGGGGACGGTGAGCACGTCCGGCTGCACGCTGAGGACCAGGCGCACCGTCACGAACTCCCCCGGCCAGAGGCGCCGGTCGGCGTTCACGAAGGTGGCCTTCAGCTGGATCGTCCCGGTGGTCGTGTCCACCTGGTTGTTGATGAACGTGAGCGAGCCCGCCAGCGCGCGCGTCGAGTCGTCGGAAGGCCGGATCTCGACGTCGAGGCGCCGGCCGGCGCTGTACCGGCGGATGTCGTCGAGGTACTGCTGCGGCACCGCGAAGCTCACCGCGATGGGGCGGATCTCGTTGATGATGACCAGCGGACTCGCGTCCCCCGCGCGCACGAGGTTCCCCTCGCGCAACAGGAGATTGCCGGTCCGGCCCGAGATCTGCGCCCGGATGGTGCAGTAGTCGAGGTTGAGCCGCGCCGTCTCGACGGCGGCCGAGTCGGCGGCCACGGTCGCGGCGAGTCCCTGGGCGTTCGCCGTCATCTGATCGAACTGCTCCTGCGTCGCCATCTGGGTGCGGGAGAGCTCCTGGTAGCGCGTGACCTGGAGCCGCGCGTTCACAAGCTGCGCCTGGTCCTTGCCCAGCGTGCCCAGCGCCTGGTTGAGCGACGCCTGGTACGGCCGGCGATCGATCGTGAACAGCAGCTGCCCTGCCTCGACCTCGTCCCCCTCCTGGAAGCCGACGCGCTCGAGGATGCCGCCCACCTGCGACCGCACGGCGACGGTCCGGATCGGCGTGACCGAGCCGATAGCGCTGATCTCATAGGGCACCGCACGCTGACGGACGGACGCCACGGTGACGGGCACGCGGGGGCGTTCGGGCCGGGGGGCCTTGGCGCATCCGGCGAGGGAGGCGGCGACGCAGGCGGCGGCGGGGAACAGGAGGGTGCGCGGGTTGCAGCGTATCACTGGTGTGCTTCCGGGAACGACGTTGAGGACATCACACGCTTCCGCAGAGACTTACGCGCGAGGGGGTCCCAGTGTTGCGGCGGCCGCCGTCGCGGCGGGCACCCCTGGGGACCGCGCGCCGCGGGCGGGCTCGCCGGGCACGGAAGCCGTTGCAGCATAGCGCCCTGCGGCGGAGGCCGACAGGGGTCGCCCCCCGGGTTCCGCCGTGGGGCGCAGCCTCGGTACATTGCGTCGTGACCCACACCTCCATCGCGCTGGCCGAGGAGCTGGCCGGGATCGTGGGCGAACGGTTCGTCCGGACGCGCCCCACCGAGCTCCTCACCTTCGCCGCCGACGGACTCCCGACCCACCGGGCCGTGCCCGCGTGCGTCGTGTTCCCCGGCTCCGCCTCCGAGGTGAGCGCCGTGCTGGCGCGCCTCCACGCGCGGGGGACGCCGTTCGTGGCGCGCGGCGCGGGTACGGGGCTCTCCGGGGGCGCGCTCGCCGAGGCGCCGGCGGTGCTCGTCACCCTGACCCGCATGGGGCGGATCCTCGCGGTGGACGCGCCGAACCGCCGCGCCGTGGTGGAGCCCGGGGTGGTGAACGCCACGCTCGCGCGCGAGGCGGCCCGCGTCGGGCTGCACTACGCGCCGGACCCCTCAAGCCAGTCCGCCTGCACGATCGGCGGGAACGTCGCGGAGAACGCTGGCGGCCCGCATTGCCTCAAGTACGGCGTCACCACGAACCACATCCTCGCCCTCGAGGTGGTGCGCGCCGACGGCGAGCGGGTGCACCTCGGCTCGGCGTCGGGCGAGCCGTGGGGCCCGGACCTCGCCGGGCTCTTCGTCGGGAGCGAGGGCACCTTCGGCGTGGCCACCGCGATCACGGTCCGCCTGGTCCCGGTGCCGCCCACCGTCCGCACCATCCTCGCCGACTTCACGGCCCTGCGCGCCGCCGGGGAGGCGGTCTCGCGCATCATCGCCGAAGGGATCGTCCCCGCGGCGCTGGAGATGATGGACCGGAGCGCCATCGGGATCGTGGAATCGTCGGTGTACGCCGCAGGCTATCCGACCGACGCCGCCGCGGTCCTCCTCGTCGAGTGCGACGGGCGCGAGGGCGCCGTGGCGGCCGACATCGCCCGCGCCGAGGCGATCTGCCGCGAGGCCGGCGCCGGCACCGTCCGCGCGGCGCGGACGGCAGCGGAGCGCGAGCGGCTCTGGCAGGGACGGAAGAAGGCGTTCGGCGCGATGGGCCGCATCAGCGCGGACCTCCTCGTGCAGGACGCGACGGTCCCGCGCAGCGCGCTCCCCGACGTGCTCGAGCGGGTGGCGGAGATCGGCCGGCGCCATGCGCTCCGCGTGACCAACGTCTTCCACGCCGGCGACGGGAACCTGCACCCGAATCTCTCCTTCGACGCCGCGGACCCCGACGAGCTGGCCCGCGTCGCCGTGGCGAGCCGCGAGATCATGGAGGTCTGTGTCGCGGCCGGGGGCACCATCACCGGCGAGCACGGCGTGGGCGTGGACAAGAAGAAGTACATGGACCTCGTCTTCGGCCCCGACGACCTGGCGCTGATGGACGCCGTGCGGGGCGCCTTCGACCCGTCGGGCCTCGCCAATCCCGGCAAGGTGATCCCCGACGGTGCCGCCCGCCCGTGGGGGCCGTGGAGCCCCGCGTGAGCGCCACGATCCCGACGCGCTGGGTGACGCAGATCCGCGGGCAGCTCGATGACGCCGACCGGCGGATGGCGCTCGGCGACCGCCGCCTCGCCGAAGGCGATGGCGGCCGCGCCCTCCGGGAGGCGTATCCCGGGGTCATGGCCGCGGCCCTCGCCAAGGTGTGGCTCGCCGACGCGTCGTGGCACCACGCCCGCACCGTCCAGGAGTACGGCCAGATGGTGCGGAACGAGTTGCCGAGCGGCTTCGCGACCCTGGCGGAGGTGAAGGCCGACGCCCGAGGGTTCGCCGGATGGCGCGTGGAGGACGCGCGGCCGTTGGTGGAGGAGGCGCGCGCCTTCATCGCGGCGGTGCGCGCAGGGTTCGACGCCCGCGTCGGGCAGCCCCCGGTGCCGGACGCGGCGCCATGACGGCGCGGGCCCCCGTAGCCGCTCCCACGACCCTCCCCGCCGCGGCCGCGTCGGTGGGCGAGGCCGTGCGCCGCGCCATCGTGTCGGGGCAACGGCTCGCGCCGCGTGGAGCCGGGACGTGGTGGCCCGAACCGCCCCCGCTCTCGGAGCCACTGGACCTCTCGCCCATCGCGCACGTCGCTGGGCTCGCGAGCGCGGACCTCGTGGTCACCGTGGGCGCCGGATGCCGTCTCGACGCCCTCGGCGAGCGGCTCGCGGCGGCGGGAGTCTGGCTCGCTCTCGACCCCCCGGGGAGCCGCGCCCGCAGCGTGGGCGGCGTCCTCGCGTCGGGGGGCGCGGGCCCGCTCGCCGCACGCTTCGGATCCCCGCGGGACCAGGTCCTCGGCCTCACCGCCGTGATGGGCAACGGGACGCCGGTGCGGATGGGCGGTCGGGTGGTGAAGAACGTCGCCGGCTTCGACGTCGCCAAGGCGGTCGTCGGCGGGCACGGCGCCTACGGCGTGATCGTCGAGGCGCACCTGCGGCTGCACGCGCTCCCCGCCACCGACCGCTCGGCGGCGTGGGCGGGGTCCCTCCGCGAGGTGGTCGCGGCGGGCGCCCTCACCCTCGCGGCGGGCGCCGTCCCCGCGGCCCTGGAGGCGGTGAGCCCTCCGCTGGCCGCGGATCTCCTGGCCGCCGACGGCTGGACTCTCCTCGCCCGCGACCTCGGCGGGCACGCCGCGGTGGAGGAGGAGCTGGCCGTGGTCTCCCGTTCCGCCGGCGCGGCGCTGCGGCCGGTGCACGGCGCCGCGGACGCGGCAGCAGCGGTATGGCGTCGCTGGCGCGAGATCGTGGGCGGCTGGCCGGTCCTCGTCCGCGTCGGCGCCGACCCGGCGGCGTGGGCGGACGCCGTCGCCCTCGTCGAGGAGCACCTCGGCTCGCCCCTCGGCGTCAGCACGACCGTCCCGCGAGGCACTGTCCGCGCGGGGTTCGCTACCGCGTCCGCCGGTGCGCTCGCGGGGCTGCGTGCCGCGGCGGCGCGCCGCGGCTGGCCCGTCACCCTCGAGCGTGCGCACCCGGCGCTGCGCGAGGAGGCGGGGGTCGCGGGCGCGCTCGCGCCCGGGACGCGCCGGCTCGCCGAGGCGGTGCGCCGGGTGTACGACCCCCACGACGTCTTCGTCGTGCCGCTGGTGCGATGACCGCCGCCTTCGCGGGGCTCGACGCGTGCGTCCACTGCGGCTTCTGCCTCCCGGCGTGCCCGACGTACGAGGCCACCCTCGACGAGAGCGACTCGCCGCGCGGCCGCATCGTGCTGATGCGCGCGCTCGAGCGGGGTGAGGCCCCGGCCGACGACGACGCGCTGAGCTGGCACCTCGACCGCTGCCTCGGGTGCCGCGCCTGCGAGAGCGTCTGTCCCTCCGGCGTCTCGTACGGGCCGGCGATCGAGGAGGCGCGCGCGCGGATCGTCGCGGTGCGCCCCAACCCGCCGGCGGTCACGGCGGGGCTCTGGGTGCTGGCGCGCCCGGCGCGGCAGCGCCTCGCGTGGTGGGCCTCCCGCCTGGCGCGCGCGACGGGGATCCCAGCCGCCCTCGCCCGCGGCGCGGGCGACAAGGCGCCCCTCCTCCTGCAGATGTTCGCGATGCTGGCGGCGACCACACCGTCGCGCCGGCGCACCGGCACACCGACGCACCGATCGCGGGGCCGCGAGCGTCCGGACCGCCACGCCCCTGGCGGCACGGAGGCCACGGCCGCTCCGGCACCGGACACGACCGCCGCTCTCTTCCGCGGCTGCGTCATGGACGGGCTCTTCGGCCACGTGCACGACGCGACCATCCGCGCGCTCGGCGTGAACGGCGTCCGTGCGGTCGAGGTGCGGCGCCAGGTCTGCTGCGGCGCCCTCGCCGCCCACGGGGGCCGCCCCGACCTCGCCCGCACGCTAGCCCGCGAGAACGTCCTCGCTTTCGACGCCGCAGCCCCGGGCGTCCCCATCGTGACGAACAGCGCGGGGTGCGGCGCGGCGCTCAAGGCGTACGGCGAGTGGCTGGCCGACGACCCGCTCGCGGAGCGGGCGCATGCGTTTGCGGCGCGGGTGCGCGACGTGAGCGAGGTGCTCGTCGAGCGCGGGCTGGTCCGGCCCGGGCGGCTCCCCCTCCGCGTCGCGTACGACGCGCCCTGCCACCTGCACCACGCACAGCGCGTCACGACACAGCCCCTCGATATCCTCGCCGCCATCCCCGGGCTCGAGCTGGTGCCCCTCGAGGGCGCCGACCGCTGCTGCGGGAGCGCGGGGCTGTACTCGCTGGTGGAGCCCGAGCTCTCCCGGGACGTGCTGGCCCCGAAGCTCCGCGCCATCGCGGTATCGGGCGCCGACGTGGTCGCGACGGGGAACCCCGGGTGCCTGATGCAGATCGGCGCGGGCGCGCTCCTCGCCGGGATGGAGGTGGAGGTCCGCCACCCCGTCGAACTCCTCGACCTCGCCTACCGCCAGTGACCGACGCGCTCCTCCTCGACTACAACGGCGTGATCGTGGACGACGAGCCCCTGCACTGCGAGGCGTTCCTCGCGGTGCTCGGCGAGGAGGGGATCGTCCTCGGCCGCGACGCCTACTCC
>JADGQW010000153.1 GCA_017881505.1 Gemmatimonadales bacterium | reverse complement strand
GACTTCCCCATCCGCGTGAAGTTCACCCCCGACGGCCGGCGCGTGCTCGTGAACACGGCGCGATCGAGCGAGCTCCACATCTTCGACGCGGCGACGCGGCAGCCGGTGGGGACGGTGGCCTTCCCCCTCGACACGACGCGCGCCGTGCCGACTCTCCTGGGCGAGCAGTTCGCCCGGAGCGCCGTGCCGGTGGGCGTCCTCGCGCCCCCCGGGAGCGCGGTGGCGTACGTGGCGTTGTCGGCGATGGGCGAGGTGGTGGAGATCGACCTGGGGAGCCGCGTGGTGATTCGGCGCTTCGACGTCGGCCACGAGCCCGACGGTCTCGGCTACTCCCCGGTGCGCGTGCGGCCCTGAGGGAACCCTACTCGCAGTGCTTCAGGTAGTCGTCCACCACCCGGCGCACGTCCTGCAGGGTGAAGCCGTACTTCCGCATCAAGTCCCGCAACGGCATCGAGGACTGGACCTCCGCGGGGAGGTGGAGCCCGCGTACGAGCAGGTCGAGGGGGATGCCTCCGGCGCGGGCCACCGAGTCGAGGGACAGCGTCGCCGCGAAGCCCACCTCCTCCACCGGCGCACAGCCCGAAGAGTCCACCCGGAGGACTTTCGCGGCCGCCGCGGGCGTGCCGGCGACGGGCCCGCCCAGGGGCGGCGGCGGCACCACGGTCGCGCCGGTGTCGGCGCTCCGCCAGTGGATCTCGCGCGGCGGCGCCGCCCGCCGCGCCACGACCAACGTCGCGACGCCTACCGCCACCACGGCCATCGCGAGGCGCGCGCGCCGGGTCACGTCCGCTCTCCCGCCAGCACGGCCTCCAGCACGGTGCGCGCGATCTCGATGTCCTGCACCGCCACGCCGGTGAGGTCGGCGACGGTGATATCCTCGGGGCCGGTGCGTCCGCGGGCGGTGCCCGCGATGACCGCGCCGAGCTCGACCACGTCGTCGGGTCGCAGGCAGCGGGAGCGCACGGCGTGGGCGATCTCCCCCCGCTCGAGGCACTGGCTCACGCTGTCCGCCACGACGACGTCCGCCCGGCGGAGGATCAGCGGATCGAGCTCCTGCTTCCCCGGCGAATCCGCTCCGACGGCCGTGATGTGGATGCCGGGGCGCAGCTGGTCGCGCAGCAGGAGGGGGGCGCGCGCGGCCGTGGCGGTCACGACGAGGTCGCACGCCGCCAGCACCCCGCCCACGTCCGCCGTGGTCTCCACGGTGAACCCCTCGGCCGCCATCTCGTCCCGGTAACGGGCCAGCCGCTCGGGGTGGCGGCCCCACGCGAGGACGTCGCGGCAGGGGGTGACCGTCTTCAGCATCCGTAGCTGGTGGCGCGCCTGGGTGCCCGAGCCCACGATCCCGATGCGGCGCACCCGCGCCGGCGCGAGGTGCTTCGCCGCCACCGCGCCGGCGGCGCCGGTCCGCAGGTCGGTGAGGAGCCCCTCGTCGAGGAGGATGGCCGCCAGCTCCCCCGTATCACGGCGGAAGACCAGCATCAGCCCGTTGCCGGTGGGAAGGCCCTTCTCGGTGTTCAGGTAGAACCCCGACGCGATCTTGATGACGTAGTACGGCGCGCCGGCGATGTAGCCGTACTTGATGTGGACGTCGGCCTGCATGTCGGGAAGGAGCAGCTCCCCCACCGGCGGGACGACCGCGCGTCCCGATGAGTAGGCGACGAACGCCGCCTCGATCCCGGGGATGAGGTCCACGCCCGCGAGGGCCGCACGGATCTCGTCCAGCCCGATGATGCGCGGCGGCGCGCCCGGGCTTCGGCCGGCGGAGGGCAATCGCGCGGTGGCGGCCATCGCCTTCTCAGTACGGCTTGAGGATCGCCACGACGACGGCGGCCGCGCCGAGGAGCGGCAGCCCCACCACCAGCACCCAGCGCGCCGTCCGCGGCCAGCGGCGCGGCACCATCGCCCCGACCGCGAAGAGCGCCCAGATCACGAGCTTCGTCGTGGCCCACGCTGGGCTCGGCATGCTGGGGGTGCGCATCACCTGCGCCAGCATCGCGAACCCCGCGAGGAGGACGATCAGCAGCCCGAACCCATGCAGCATGGAGAGGAGGCGGGACGCCGGGTTCTCGGCCTTGGGCCGTCCGCTGGCGGCGTCGGCCGCGATCCCGGCGACGCCGATGACGACCAGGATGACGCCGAAGACGTGGACGGCCTTGAGGGCCAGGTACGAGTGCATCGCGACACCTCCGAGCGGGGACGCGGCGGCGGCCGCGGTCACTTCCAGTGCTGCTGGATGAACGCCTCGGTCTCCGGCAGACCGCCCTGCATGATCAGATAGCCGTTGTGCGGCTCCCGCGGCGTGATGTCGTGGCTGATCGGCGTGCGCATCATCCGCATCACCTCCGCGTGGTCGTCGGTGTGCCCGAGGACCCACGAGAGTTTCATCAGCGCCGTCTCGGGGAGCATGTTCTCCAGCGGGACGACGCCGAGGTCGAGGAGGTCGCGGCCGGTGTCGTAGACGTACATCTGCACGTAGCCCCACAGCGTCTGCACCGTCATCACGATGTGCACGCCGGCGGCCACGGCGCGCTGCAGGGCCGGATAGAGGGGCTTGTTGACGTGCCCGAGCCCCGTCCCCGCGATCACGATCCCCTTGTAGCCCTTCTCGACCAGGGCGTCCACCAGGTCGGGGTGCATCCCGGGATAGTAGTAGAGAATCGTGGTGCGGTCGTTGTAGACGGGGTCCACCCGGACCCGGCGCGCGGGGTCGCGCTTGGCGTAGTCGGTGGTGAGGTAGTTGAAGCTGTCGCGGCTCACCATCGCGAGGGGGATGGCCCCCACCGTGCGGAAGGTGCTGCGATAGGAGCTGTGCATCTTCCGGCAGCGCGTGCCGCGGTGCAGGAGCGCGTAGCGGTCCGACGTCGGCCCGAACATGCAGATCATCACTTCGGCGATGTCGCCGTATGCCGCGGTGCGGATGGAGTGGATGAGGTTGAGGGCGGCATCGCTCGAGGGGCGGTCGCTGGAGCGCTGGCTGCCCACGAGCACGATCGGGACGGGCGAATCCTGCACCATGAACGAGAGGATCGCGGCGGTGTGCCCCATCGTGTCGGTGCCGTGTCCGATCACGATGCCCTGGGCCCCGTTCGCGATCTCCTCCCCGATGGCCTTGGCGAGGGTGATGTACTGCTCCATCGCCATGTTCTCGGAGAAGATGCCGAAGATCTTCTTGGTGGTGAGGTTGCAGATGTCTGCCAGCTCGGGCACCGCGCCGTACAGCTCGCCCGGCGTGAAGGCGGGGATCACCGCGCCGGTGCGGTAGTCGAGGCGCGAGGCGATTGTGCCGCCGGTGCCGAGGAGCGTGACACTGGGCAGGTCGGGGCGTGAGGGGAACGCCTTCTCGGGGATCTTGTAGATCGCCTCCTTGTACCCGACCTCGGTCACGCTCACGACGCGATCCACGTGGAGCCCGACGTTGTAGCCGTTCTTCAGCTTGATCACGAGGTGGAGGTCGTCGTAGTTGCCGCTCCGCGGCAGGATGACGCCCTCGAAGACGCTGCCTCGATCGTTCACGAGGCGCACGTCGCTCCACACCTTCACGCCCCATTCGCCGAGCTTCCGGCGGGCGAGCCCGGTGTAGCCCTTGAGGGGGTCCGCGGCGGGCGCGGTCATCGGCCGTCTCCCTTCGCCTGCATCTCGCGATCCACCGCGGCGGCCACGTCCGCGACCGCCACCTTGCCCCGGAGATCCTCGAGGAGCCGGCCGATGAGGAGCCGGGCCACCCGTTCGCGATCGCCGTCAGCCGCGACGGCGGCGGCGGCCTCCCACTGCGCCGGCACCGACGCCTTCCAGGCTTTGGGCGCGACGCCGAGCCCCTCGGCCGCCACGATCTCCGCCACCGGCGTGTCCGGCGCGGCGGCCATCCGGCGGACCAGCCGGCCCCAGTTCTCCCAGAGGATGGGACGCTCCCCCGCGAGGCGGAACAGCTCCACCCAGCGCTCCGGCGGGACGGCCTGCACCGCGACGCCGTTGCGGCGCAGCCCCTTCACGCGCTCGCCGAAGAAGAAGCAGGCGCGCCGCAGGTCGGCGCCGGCTTCGGCCACCACCCGGTCCACCAGGCGCGCGCCGCCCCGCCGGATCAGGAAGTGGATGGTGCCCCGCGGGACGCGCACGGCCGCATACCGTGCCTCGCGGTCCCACGGCCGCTCCGGGAGGCCGGTGCTGAGGCGCTCCACCCGTTCGCGCGTGACTCGGCTCGGCGGGCTGTCAGTGTCGGGGTACATCCGGTCCGGCCCCGGGAGGATGCGCTCGAAGTCCGTGCTCCCGTCCACGAACGGCTGCCGCGTCTCGTTCGGGATCCCCTGCGTGGCGTCCACGTAGCGCAAGCGGATCTCGTCGGCCGCGGTGAGGGTGTCCTCGGTCGGGCCCCAGACCACGACGACCGCGTCCTCGGCGGCGCAATGGAGGCGCGCGCGCACGTGCCGCAGCTCCGCGAGAGCGCCGCGGTGGTCGGGCCACTTCTCGCTGTGGAAGAGGATCGGTGGCTGGTCGAGGCCGGCGATGACCCGCACCCGTCCCGCCAGCTCGTGGGCGAAGGTGTGCTCCGGCTGCGAGGGCCACGCGAGGGTCCCGGCGAGGCGGGGCAGCCGCACCGCCCTGACGCAGAAGGGGCCGGCGCCCAGCTCGAAGCCGGGGCGGCGGTCCTCCTCGCTCACCCAGCGCTCCCACGCGTCCCGGCGCAGCGTGGCCAGTTCCGAGGCGGCGAAGAGGTCGGTGACGTCGGCGTGCTCGATGGCGATGGACGCGGCGTCGGCGAAGCCCCGGCGGTGCAGCTCGTCGCGGAGCGCCAGCAGGTTGACCTGCCGCACCGCCTCGCCGTGCACGAGGCGCGGTGCCCAGGAGGCCTTCGGGACGCCCTTGATCTCGACCCGCCGCCCGCCGCGGACGGAGACGTTCACGTCCTGGCGGCTGGCGCCGAGGCCGACCCGCACGTGCCCGGTGCTGCGGCAGACCCGCCCGATGAGGAGGATGGCCTCCTCCACCTCCTCCGGCGTCCGGAGCTCGGGGCCCGTCACCGTCTCGATGAGCGGCATCCCGAGCCGGTCGGTGCGCCAGATGATGAGGTGCCCCTCGTCCCGCACCTCGCGGCAGGAGTCCTCCTCCACGCTGACCTGGGTGACCGAGAGGGCGCGGCCGCGGAAGGGGATCGTGCCGTTCACGCCGACGATGGCGGTGCGCTGGAAGCCGGTCGGGATGGAGCCGTCGAGGTACTGCTTGCGGGCGATGTGGACCTCGTCCACGATGTCGCAGCCGAGCATCACGCACTGTTCGATGGCGATGTCCACCGCCTGCTGGTTCACCAGGAAGGGCGGCGTGTCGTCCATCTCGTACGTGCAGACGTTTTCCTTGTTCAGCAGGTAGACGATGTTCTTGCGGGTCTTGAACTCCATCAGCGCGGTGCCGTCGTACTCCCCGAGCTCCGAGAGGGTGGGCCGCATGTGGCGGAACACCGTCCCGTCGTGGGTCTCGGTGTAGCGTCCCGCCGGACAGCGGCAGAACATCTTGTGCGCGGTGAGGAGCTGCTGGTGGACTTCGAGCCCGCAGATGAAGCCGACCGCGGCGTAATCGAGTGTCCCGTCCGTCATCCCGTCCGTTCCCCCAGACCCGTGCGACGCGCGAGCCGGCGCGTCAGCCGCAGCCGTCCCCGCAGGTGTCCCGTCCCCCCAGGGGCGAAAGATACCTGCGGTTCATCGTCTGTTGCGACCCTATGGCGAGGGCGGCGCGATGGCCAGGGGGCCGCCCCGAGGTCACGAGTCGCGTCCGCCCGCCGGCGCCTTTTGGTCGGAGAGGGGCTCACGGCGCGCGCGCCGGCCCGGGCGCTCCGGCGCCGGCCGCCGGCCATCGAGGAGGTGCCGCACGGCGAGGATGGGGTGGTACCTCATCATCCGCGGCCCGGCGTAGCGCATCACGTCCTTCACCGACTCGCGCATCCGCGGCTGGTAGCAGTGCACGGGGCAGTGCACGCACGTCGGCTTCCCGGGGCCGTACGGGCAGAGGTCGAGGCGCTTGTCCGCATAGGCGCCGAGGGATGCGCACGCGTCACAGAGCCCGCCGCGGTGATGGTGATGGTCGTGACAGTAGATGGCGATCATCGCCTTGATCGTGCGCCGCTCGCGCGCCAGCCGAGCCCCCGCTGTCGACATCCCCGCTCCTATCGCGCCTTCTGGTACGTCCCCATCAGCACCGCGTGCTCGAGCACGTGCCCCCGCATCGCCGCCTCGAGCTGCGCCTTGGTGGGCCGCCCGAGGTCCGGGAGAACGATGTCCAGGGCGTAGAGCTTGTGGAAGTACCGGTGCCGCCCGACGGGGGGACAGGGCCCGCCGTACCCGGTGCGCTTGAAGTCGCTCGTCCCCTCGCGGGTACCGCGTGGCAGATCCGCAGGCCGCACGCCTTCGGGGAGTCCGGCGCACGTCGGCGGGAGATCGTAGAGGACCCAATGCACCCACGTCATCTTCGGCGCGCGGGGATCGGGGGCGTCCGGGTCGTCCACGATGAGGACCAGGCTCTCCGTCGCGTGCGGCGCCCCCGAGAAGCTGAGCGGGGGCGAGACGTT
>JADGQW010000152.1 GCA_017881505.1 Gemmatimonadales bacterium | reverse complement strand
AGCCCCAGGCCTCCAAGCACCTGCGGGTGCTGCGGGAGGTCGGTCTCGTCCACGTGCGGGGCTCGGGGCGGCGGCGGCTGTACGCGTTGCAGGGCGAGGCGCTGAAGCCCATCCACGACTGGGTCCAATCGTTCGAGCGCTTCTGGAACGAGCGCCTCGACAACATGGACCGGTACCTCGAGGACCTCTTGCGACAGGAGGAGCGTGATGGACGCACGGACTGAGCGCGAGGCCGCGGCGGCGCAGAAGGAGGTCGTCATCACCAGGGTCTTCGACGCGCCGCGACGGCTCGTCTTCACGGCGTGGTCGAGCGCGGAGCACCTGAAGAAGTGGTGGGGGCCGAACGGCTTCACCGTGCCGGCGTGCGACGTCGAGTTCCGCGCGGGCGGGAAGTTCGACCTCTGCATGCGGGGGCCGGATGGCGTGGACTACTGGATGCGCGGGAGCTTCCGCGAGGTCGTCGCGCCGGAGCGGATCGTCTTCACCTCGATCATCGACGAGCGGGCGAAACAAGAGATCGTGACGACGGTGACCTTCGCCGAGGCCGCGGGCAAGACCACCCTCACGGTGCGGCAGACGGTCCCGGTGGACCCGATGATGGCTCGCGGCCAGCGGCAGGGGTGGACCGAGAGCCTCGAGCGCCTCGCGGCGCACGTGGCGACGGGCTGACGCCTCAGGATGGAGGAACGATGAGCGACATCACGCCCGCGGCGCGCTGGCGCGACTGGGCGCCGTACCTGCGGAGCCTGCTCCGGATCCTGGCCGCGTTCCTCTTCATGCAGTTCGGCACGGCCAAGCTGTTCGCGTTCCCCGCAGCGCTGATGCCGAACGGCGGCACCGTGCCGCTGGCGTCACTGATCGGCCTGGCGGCGATCCTCGAGACGTTCGGGGGCGGGCTCGTGCTCCTCGGGCTCTTCACCCGCCCCGTGGCGTTCGTCCTGGCGGGGGAGATGGCGGTGGCGTACTTCTACGGTCACGCGCCGCGGGGGTTCTGGCCCGTGCTGAACCAGGGCTCGCCGGCCGTGCTCTTCTGCTTCGTCTGGCTCTACCTCTCGGCGGCGGGCGCGGGGCCCTGGAGCCTCGACGCCCTCCGCACGCGGCGCCGGCCCGGATAGCCGGGAGGACCCACCGATGAAGAAGCGCGACTTCGTCCGAACGATCGGCGGGGCGTCCCTCGCCCTCCTCTTCGGCGAGGACGCGTGGGCGCGCTACGCCGCGCTCCCCCCGCAGCAGGTCGCGCAGGACGAGGCGTTCTGGGGGCGGATCCGGCGGCAGTACCTCCTCACCCCCGAGTACATCAACCTCGAGAACGGCTACTACCTGATGCAGGCGCAGCCCGTCCTCGAGGCGTTCATCGCCCGGGTGCGGGAGGTGAACCGCCAGGCCTCGCGCTACATGCGGACCCGCCAGTTCGACGACAAGGCCGCCGTGCGGGACCGCCTCGCCCGGATGGCGGGGGTGGAGCCGGGGACGCTGATCATCACGCGGAACACCACCGAGTCGCTCGACACGGTGATCGGCGGGTTCCACTGGGAGGCGGGGGACGAGGCGGTGATGGCGGCGCAGGACTACGGCGCGATGCTGGACATGTTCCGGCTGCAGGCGCGGCGCCACGGCATCGTGAACCGCGTCGTCTCCCTGCCGATGGACCCCCGCTCCGACGAGGAGATCGTCCAGCTCTACGAGTCCGCCATCGGGCCGAAGACGCGGCTCCTGATGGTCTGCCACATGGTGAACATCACAGGGCAGATCCTGCCCGTGGCGCAGATCGCGGATATGGCGCATCGCCACGGCGTGCAGGTGATGGTGGACGGCGCGCACTCCTTCGCGCAGCTCGACTTCGCCGTCCCCGATCTGCACGCCGACTACTTCGCGGCCTCCCTCCACAAGTGGCTCGCCTGCCCCCTCGGGGCCGGCATCCTCCACGTGCGCCGCGACCACATCGCCGAGCTGTGGCCGACCTTCGCGGACCTCTCCGTCCCCGACGACGACATCCGGAAGCTGAACCACACGGGCACGCACCCGGTGCATACCGACCTCGCCATCAACGACGCCCTCGACTTCCACGAGGGGATCGGCATCCGGCGGAAGGAAGGGCGGCTGCGGTACCTGCAGCGCTATTGGACCGACAAGGTGCGCGGCGTGCCGGGGATCACGCTCAATTCGCCGAGCGATCCCGCGCGCACCGGTGCCATCGGGAACGTGGGCGTGGCGGGGCACGAGCCGGCGGAGCTGATGCGGACCCTCTTCGAGCGGTACCGCATCTGGACCGTGGCGATCGACGGGGCCGGCGTGCGCGGGGTGCGGATCACGCCGCACCTCTTCACCTCCACCGCCGACCTCGACGCGCTGGTGCGCGCCCTGCGGGAGCTGGCAGCGTAGGCCGCCGGCGCCCCTTCCCTACCAGAGCATCGGCAGCGCCTTCCGCGTCTCCAGCAGCGACTTCAGGCTCGAGAGCACCTTCGGCCACCCCTCGGTGATGCCCTCCTCCATCGGGGAGCGGGGCTCGAGACGGTCGTGCGTCACCGTGAGGCGCGTGACGCCCCGGAACCGCTCCACCTCATAGGTGACGCGGCTGTGCTTCGCAGCCTTCTTCGCGTCGGAGGGGGAGGCCCACGAGATCACCAGCCGCCGCGGCGGCACGCACTCGACGACCGTGCCGACCAGGTCCACCACGCCCTTCCCCACGGTGCGCCGGTGCTCCCACCGCGAGCCCTTCTTCCAGTCCGACACGTTCTCGTGCTGCCAGTACTGCGCCGTCATCTTCGGGTCGAAGAGCGCCTTCCACACCGTCCGGACCGGGGCGGCGATGTACACGACGTAGACGAACCGGGTCCTAGCCACGGGCTCCTCCTTCCGCTCTCCGTTTGAGGTCGCGCAGGGCGTCGAGGCGCCCGCGCTCGAACTTCTCGATCCAGCGCTCGTGGATCTCGTGGATCGGGACGGGATTCAGGTAGTGGAGCTTCGCGCGCCCCCGCCGGACCGTCACCACCAGGTGCGCCCCCTCGAGCAGGGCGAGGTGCTTCGCCACCCCCTGCCGGGTGATGTCGAGCCGGCCGCACAGCGCCGCCAGGGTCTGGCCCGCTTCCACACGCAGCGCATCCAGCAGACTCCGGCGCCTGCGGTCGGCGAGCGCCTTGAACACGAGGTCCACGTCGCTCGGCATGCCGCCAATATGCAACCATATGGTTGCGTGTCAAGCCGCGGCGGCGGGCCGGTTCGAACTGGCCCGCCGCCCCCTCCGGTCCGGTTGACAGGGCGCGGCGGGAGGCGAGTATTGGCCGCATCCGGGGACAACGGCAGCAGCGGGAGGAGCCCCATGGACGTCCGTGAGATCGGTCCGACGGAGGGCGGGAGGCGGCGCGCGGCGCTCGGCTTCCTGGTCCTCGCGCTCACGAGCCTGCTTTCGAACGCGGGCTCCATCCCCTTCGTGCCCGGCGACGCCTTCGACCAGCGGCTCGCGATCCCTCTCGTGCGGGAGGTAGGGGGCGCCGGCTATTTCGCCCAGCTCGCGGCGGGCATCTGGCTGGCGCTGGCCCTGATCTTCGGGGCGCGCCGCGGCACCCGGCTCCCCCTCGGCGCCTGGCTCCTCGCGCTCTGTCTCTACTCGGCCCCGGTGCCGACGCTCTTCGCCGACCTCGCGCTCGCTCCGGCGCTCCTCGCGGGCGCGGGGCTCCTCGCCCTGTTGGCGCGCGCCCTCGAGGAGGCCACCCGCCCCGACGAGGCCTGAGCCGCCGCCCGCGCGGCCCCCCTTACCGCCGTCGCGCGAGCCGCTGCCCTTCGCGCCGGGTCGCGGAGAGCCACGCGACGGTGTATCGTGTCGCACACCCGGCGGCGGCGCCGCCGGACGCGGACGACACAAGGGGGACGCGGTGGGCGAGCGGTTCGAGACGATCATCCTCATCGGCCGCCCCGCGGCCGGCAAGAGCGAGGTCATCGACTACCTGAAGCGGACCGGCGACGCCGAGCGCGCGCGCCGCTTCCGCGTCGGCCCCTTCGTCGAGATCGACGACTTCCCCTTCGTCTGGGAGACGTTCGAGATCGACGACCTGCTCGAGCGCCTCGGGCAGCCCCGCGTCTTCACCACCAAGGACTACTACTTCCTCGGCGACCATGTCTGGGACCTCTTCCTCGAGCGCATCAACCTCGAGTTCCAGAAGCGGCTCGCCCGGGATCCCGCCTTGACCACGAAGCAGACGGTGCTGGTCGAGTTCTCCCGCGGCGGGAATGACGCCTTCGGCCACGCTTTCTCGCTCCTCTCCGAGGACATCCTCAAGCGGGCCGGGATCGTCTATATCAACGTCTCGTACGAGGAATCGTGCCGGAAGAACCGCCGCCGCTTCGACCCGTCGCAGGCGGACTCCATCCTCTTCCACGGCCTCCCCGACGCGAAGATGGAGCGCTACTACCGCACCAACGACTGGGAGCGCCTCTCCGGCGGGAAGAAGGCCGGCCGCATCCCCGTCCGCGACCTCGAGGTCCCCTTCGCGGTCTTCGACAACGAGCCCGAGCGGACCGGCGACGCGGCCCTCCTCGGCCCCGCCCTCGAGCAGACCTTCCAGGCGCTCTGGGCCCAGATGCGTCCCACGACGGCACGGTAGGGAGCCGCCCCATGTCGAGCCCCGTGCAGCACAGCTACGCCTACCGCAGGCGCCGCTTCCTGAACTGGTTCCCCCTCGGGATCACGTACGCGACCTTCTACATGGGCCGCTACAACCTGAACGTCTCCTCCAAGACGATGATGGACGCGTTCCATCTCTCGAAGGGAGAGTTCGGGACGATCGCGACGGCCGGCTTCTGGACCTACGCCCTCTCGGTCATCTTCAACGGCCCCCTCGCCGACCGCATCGGCGGGAAGAAGGCGATCCTCATCGGCGCGGCGGGCGCCGCAGCCCTCAACCTCGTCATCGGGCTCCTTTTCCTCGGCGGCTGGCAGACCAAGATCATCGTCGGGATGTCCCTCCTCTACGCCGTCAACCAGTACTTCCAGTCGTTCGGGGCCCTCTCGATCGTGAAGGTGAACGCCCCCTGGTTCCACGTGCGGGAGCGGGGCGTCTTCGGCGGCATCTTCGGCATCATGATCTCGAGCGGCTACTTCCTCGCGATGACGGTCGGGGGGTGGATCCTCGCGGCGCTGCCGTGGTTCTGGGTGTTCCTCATCCCTTCGGCCGCCATCGCGACGATGTTCGTGGTGGACCTTTTCGCCGTGAAGGACACGCCGGCGCAGGCGGGGTTCGCCGACTTCGACACTGACGACGCCACGAGCCACGACGCCGACCGCGACAAGCCGGTGGACTGGCACCACCTCGTGACGCGCGTCTTCACCAACCCGGTCATCCTCACCCTCGCCGTGGCGGAGTTCTGCACCGGGTTCGTGCGGCAGGGGCTGATGCTCTGGTTCGTGCCGTTCCTCAAGGAAGTGCACAACATCTCCGCCGGGAGCTTCCTCTTCTCCGTGGCGACGATCGGCGTGACGGTGGGCGGGATCGCGGGGGGCCTCCTCTGCGGCTACCTCTCCGACCGCTGGTTCCAGTCGCGCCGTCCGCCGGTGGCGTTCCTCTTCTACCTAGGGCAGATCGGTTCCCTCCTCGTGCTGGGGCGCGCCGCGACGCCGGGCCTCGCCGCCTTCATGATCGGCTTCACCTGCATGTGGATCTTCGGCGTGCACGGGATGCTCTCCGGCACCGCCTCGATGGACTTCGGCGGGACGAAGGCCGCCTCGACCGTGGCCGGGATGCTGGACGGCGTGCAGTACCTCGCCTCCGGGCTGACCGGCTTCCTCCTCGGGCACTTCCTCGACACGCTGGGCTGGAGCGCCTGGACGTGGATGATCATCCCCTTCTCGGTCATCGGCGCGCTGCTGATGCTGCGCCTGTGGAACGAGAGCCCGCTGAAGGCGAAAGCGGCGCACTAGAAGCCGCGCACAACGGCGGCGCACGTGAAGCGGCGCACCGACGGGAGAGCAGGGTCATGACTCACCGGCACTCGATAGCTGGCGTCGCCATCCTCGCCGCGCTCTGCGGCGCCGCCACGGCCTCCGCGCAGACGCCCGCCGCGCGGCGGCCTCTCGCCGCGACGGACCTGTTCCGCCTCCGCACCGTGCGGGACCCGCAGATCTCCCCCGACGGCGCCTGGGTCGCGTACACCGTCGCGGCGGTGGACTCCGCCAAGGACAAGTCGGAGACGGACATCTGGATGACGAGCTGGGACGGGGCGCAGACGATTCGCGTGACCTCGACGCCGGGGGGCGAGACGTCGCCGCGCTGGAGCCCCGACGGCCGCTACCTCGCGTTCCTCTCCGCGCGGCAGGCGGGGGACGGCGCGCAGGTGTGGCTCCTCGACCGGCGCGGCGGCGAGGCGCAGCGCGTCACCCAGATCAAGGACGGCGTGGGAGAGTACGCCTGGTCCCCCGACGCGTCGCGGCTCGTGCTGGTGGCGGACTTCAAGCTCGACAGCGCCGCCGCGGACACCACCCGCCCGCATCCCATCGTCGTGGACCGCTACGTCTTCAAGCAGGACCGCGAGGGGTACCTCACCCGCTCGCACAGCCACCTCCTCCTCTTCGACGTCGCGAGCCGGAAGGTGGACACCCT
>JADGQW010000151.1 GCA_017881505.1 Gemmatimonadales bacterium | reverse complement strand
GCGCCGGCGGGGCGGCCGCGCTCGTACACCCACTGGGCGACGCTGCGCTCCTTCTCGTCCAGCGGGAAGGCCGGCGGCATCCCGACGGGGATCTCCACGCGTCCCGCCTCGTCGGGGAGGAGGATCTGCACCTGGGCGTCGAAGGTGGCGGCCAGGTGCCGGCACGCCACGGCGCTCACGTCGCCGCGGCCACGGGTCGCCGCCAGGTCGCGGGTCATCGCGTACAGCGCGCCGGTGCGCCGCTCCCGCTCGCGTGCCGTCTCCGCCTGGGCGCGAAGCCGGAAGGTGAGCGCGCTGATCACCAGGGCGATGAACAGCATCACCGCGAAGGTGAGGACGTAGCGCGTGTCGGAGACGGCGAAGGTGAAGAACGGGGGGACGAAGAAGAAGTCGAAGGCCGCGATGCTCGCCACTGCCGCGGTGACGGACGGACCCCGCCCGAACCGGGAGGCGACGAAGCCCACGCCGAGGAGGTACAGCATCGCAACGTCGGTCACCGACGCGATGCGCACGAGTCCGAAGGCGAGCGCGGTGCACCCCGCGACGACGAGTGCCGCCCACCCGTACTCCACCAGGGGCGACCGCCGCCCCGCCGAGGCGCGCCGGCGGACGGGCGCCTCCGCATCGCCGGTGATGACGTAGACGTCCACGTCGCCGCTGCCGCGGATCAGCCGGTCGAGGAGCGAGCCGAAGAGCGCGTCGCGCCAGCGCGGGTGCGTCGGCTTCCCCACCACGATCTTCGTGACGTTCTGGTCGCGGGCGTACTCCAGGATCTCCTCGGCGGCGTCCTGGCCCGCGAGGGCGGCGGTCTGGGCGCCCAGCGACTGCGCCAGCTGGAGGTTGGCCACCAGCGCGTCGCGCTCGGCCTCCGACACGGCCTGGCCCGGCCGCTCGACGTACACGACCCGCCACTCGCAGCGGAGGCCGGCGGCCATCCGCTTCCCCGCGCGCACCAGCCGCGCGCCGTCGGGGTTCGGCCCGATGCAGACGAGGAGCCGCTCCGCCGCCGCCCAAGTGGCGTGGATGCCGGCTTCGGCCATGTAGCCGCGCATCTGGGCGTCCACCCGCTCGGCCGCACGGCGCAGCGTCAGCTCGCGCAGCGCGATGAGATTGCCCTTGCGGAAGAAGCGCTCGACGGCGGCCGCCGCCTGCTCCGGCACGTAGACCTTGCCCTGGTGGAGACGGGCCAGGAGATCCTCGGCGGCGAGGTCGGCGAGCTCCAGCTCGTCCGCCTGGTCGAACACGGCGTCCGGCAGGGTCTCGCGCACCGTGACGCCGGTGATTCCGGCCACCACGTCGTTCAGGCTCTCGATGTGCTGGACGTTCAGGGTGCTGTAGACGCTGATGCCGGCGTCGAGCAATTCCTCGACGTCCTGCCAGCGCTTGGCGTGGCGCGAGCCGGGGGCGTTGGAGTGTGCCAGCTCGTCCACCAGGAGGAGGCCGGGGCGGCGCGCCAGAGCGGCGTCGAGATCGAACTCCTGCAGCGCGATGCCACGGTATTCGAGGCCGCGCTTCGGCAGGGCCGGCAGACCCTCGACGAGCGCCGCGGTCTCGGGGCGGCCGTGCGTCTCGAGGACGCCGATCACCACGTCCACGCCTTCCCGCAGGCGGGCGCGGGCGGCCTCGAGCATCGCGTACGTCTTCCCCACGCCGGGGGAGGCGCCGAAGTAGATCCTGAGGCGTCCGCGCGACGCTCGCCGCTCCTCCGCACGCACCTGCGCGAGGAGGACCTCGGGGTCGGGCCGGCGGTCGGTCATGGCGGGTATTCTAAGCCCGGACGGCGCCCGGGGTGAGGGTCGCCGGCGCGTCAGCCGCCATCACGCCGTGTCCTGGGAGCGATCCGGAGCCGCTTGATCCGGCGCGGCGGAAAGCTCAGAACAGGAAAGCCACGCTGAGCGCCAGGGTCACCTGCCCATGCGCGCCGTCGAAGGCGGGGAGGCTGGAGTGGTCGTAGCGCACCTCGGGCCGAACCAGGGCGCCGGGCCACGCACGGACATTGAGAGTCGCCGTCGCGCTGGCGAGCCGCTGGCTGGCGTTGACAGGGAAGCCGAGGAAGCCGCTGGTTCGCGCCCCGTTCTCGTCGTTCAGGTAGTCGGCGCGCAGCGCCAGGCTGAGGGACGACGCGAAGTCGTATGTCACCCAGCCTCCGAGCGCCCACCACGCCGCATGCCGAGCCGGATCGGGTAACGCCGCGTTGGCCTGCTCCCGCCCGAGGTCGCCCTGCAACCACACCGCCGTCTTGCCGAACCTGCGCCAGCCCAACAACTCGACGCCGTACCGGTTGGCCGCGTCGTTGCCGCTCTCCTCGGGGCCCCAGAACCCGAGGATGCCGACCGACGTGAGCGAATCGGGGTAGACCCCCACCCTGCCCATGAGCGACTTGCGACCGTTGTTGTCGTGGACCTGATCCCACCCGTTAATCACGCGCAGTTGCGCGTCGAGATACCGGTTGAACTTGGTCTCGACGCTGAGGCCCAGTCCCGTGAAGTTCTCCACATAGATGAACTGGTTGCCCTCCGACCAGTTGGGGTTGGCGCCGGTCTCGATCGCCTCCAGGCCCATGAGGGTCGGTATGCGCCCCACCTTGAACTGCACCCCGTTCCCGCTGGCCGTGGGGACGTTCAGAGTGACGAAGAGCTGCGGCACGTCCCCCTGAGTGCCGAGGTCGAACCCGCCCGACTTGATGACGGCCGCGTTCTGGCCGAACAGCAGCTCGGCGTGGAAGCCCGCGCTCCACCTCGCCGGGTCGTAGGGCTGGTCCAGCGCGACCCCGAGGGCATTGAGCATGAAGTGATTCTGGAAGCGGTCGTATAGGCGGCCGACGATGACGGTGTCGCCGCTGCTCCGGGTGGAGTACGTGTACGACACCTCGGCGAAGCCGGAGAGCTTTACGCTCGCGGGCGCTTGCTGCGCGGCCACGGGCGCGGTCAGCGCGGCGAGCCACGCTGTCACGACGACGAGATAGGAACGTCTCACCGGTCAGTGCCCCCCAGCGAGGCTGTCGAGCGCCAGATTCAGGAGCAGGACGTTCACGCGCCGTTCCCCGAGCACGCCGAACTGCCTCCCCTCCGTGTGGCGGGCCACCAACCCACGGACCAGGGCGGTGTCGAGGCCGCGCTCCCGCGCCACCCGCACCACCTGCAGCGCGGCGCTCGCCGGAGAGATGTGCGGATCGAGCCCCGACCCCGACGACGTCACGAGGTCCGACGGGATCCGCCCCTTCACCGCGCCGTCCAGCCGCACCGCGCTGTCCACGGCCCCCGCGATCAGCGTGTCGGCCAGCTTGGCGCTGGTCGGTCCGAGGTTGGTGCCAGCCGAGAGGGTGTCGTCGTACCCGGCGCCGGCGGCCGACGGGCGCGGGTGGAAGTACCGCGCGCCGGCGAACGACTGGCCGATTAGCGCGCTCCCGACCAGCTGGCCGTTCACGACGACGAGCGAGCCATCGGCCTGCCGGGGGAACAGGACCTGCGCCACGGCCGTGACGAGTCCCGGGTAGACGAGGCCGGTGATCACCATCAGGACGGCCGTCACGACGATCGCGGGACGGAGCTGGTTCTTGAGCATCGTCACACCAGGCGGAGGGCGGTGATGAGCACGTCGAGGAGCTTGATCCCCGCGAACGGGATGAGGATGCCACCGACGCCGTAGATCCACAGGTTGCGCCGCAGGATCGCGGCCGCCGGAGCGGGCCGCCACCGCACACCCCGCAGGGCGAGGGGGATGAGCGCGATGATGATGAGGGCGTTGAAGATCACGCTGGCGAGGATCGCCGACTGCGCCGAGTGCAGGCGCATGACGTTGAGGGCCTGCAGCGCCGGGTAGGTCGCCACGAACATCGCCGGGATGATCGCGAAGTACTTGGCGACGTCATTGGCGATCGAAAAAGTCGTCAATGCCCCGCGGGTGATCAGGAGCTGTTTCCCGATCTCCACCACCTCGATGAGCTTGGTGGGATTGGAGTCGAGGTCGATGAGGTTCCCGGCCTCCTTCGCGGCCTGCGTGCCGGTGTGCATCGCGACGGCGACGTCGGCCTGCGCGAGCGCCGGCGCGTCGTTGGTCCCGTCGCCCGTCATCGCCACCAGCCGTCCCCCCGCCTGCTCGCGCTTGATGAGCGCCATCTTGTCCTCGGGCCGCGCCTCCGCGAGGAAGTCGTCCACGCCGGCCTCCGCTGCGACGGCGGCGGCGGTGAGGGGATTGTCGCCGGTGATCATCACCGTCTTGATCCCCATCCGGCGCAGCTCGGCGAACCGCTCCTTGATCCCCCCCTTCACGATGTCCTTGAGGTGGATGACGCCGAGGGCGCGCGGCCCGTCGGCCACCACCAGCGGCGTGCCGCCCCCCCGCGCGATTTTTTCGGCCGCGGCGCGAACGCCCGCCGGCACCGCCCCGCCCTGCCCAGCCACGAACGCCTCGATCGCGTCCCCGGCGCCCTTGCGGACCCGGCGGCCGTCGAAGTCCACGCCGCTGATGCGGGTCTGCGCGCTGAAGGGGATGAAGCTCGCGCCGAGGGCCTGGATGTCCCGCTCGCGGAGCCCGTGCGCCGTCTTCGCGAGGACGACGATGCTCCGCCCTTCCGGCGTCTCGTCGGCCAGCGAGGCGAGCTGCGCGGCGTCGGCGAGCGCGTCGACCGACACCCCCTCCGCCGGGACGAACGCCACCGCCTGACGGTTGCCGAGGGTGATGGTGCCGGTCTTGTCGAGGAGGAGGGTGTCGATGTCCCCCGCCGCCTCCACGGCGCGGCCGCTCATCGCGATGACGTTGTGCTGGATCATCCGGTCCATCCCCGCGATCCCGATGGCGGAGAGGAGGCCGCCGATGGTCGTGGGGATGAGGCACACGAGGAGGGCGACGAGGATCGGGATCGGCACCGGGCCGCCGGAGTAGATCGCGAACGGCTGCAGCGTCACCACGGCGAAGAGGAAGACGATGGTCAGCCCCGACAGGAGGATGATCAGCGCGATCTCGTTGGGCGTCTTCTGGCGCTTGGCGCCTTCCACGAGGCCGATCATGCGGTCGAGGAACGTCTCGCCCGGGTTGGCGGTGACGCGGACGACCAGGTAGTCCGAGAGCACCTTCGTGCCGCCTGTGACGGCGGAGCGGTCGCCCCCCGACTCGCGGATCACCGGGGCCGACTCGCCCGTGACCGCCGACTCGTCCACCGACGCCACGCCTTCGATCACGTCGCCGTCGCCGGGGATCAGGTCGCCCGGCGTGACGAGCACCACGTCCCCCTTGCGGAGCCGGTCGGCCGTCACCGCCTCGAACTTCGCGCGGTCGCGGGGATCCCGGAGCAGCTTCGCGGTAGAGAGGGTCCGCGAGCGGCGCAGGGCATCCGCCTGCGCCTTGCCGCGCCCCTCCGCCATCGCCTCCGCGAAGTTCGCGAAGAGCACCGTGAACCAGAGCCAGAGGGCGATCTGCGCGGTGAAGCCGATGTCGGCGCGGCCCCCGCCGATGTCCCGGGCGAGGATCAGCGTGGTGAGCACGCTCCCGAGGAGCACCACGAACATCACCGGGTTCCGAACCATGTGTCGCGGGTCGAGTTTCCGGAGCGCGTCCAGCGCCGCCCGGCGGACGATGGGCGGGTCGAAGAGGGGCCGCGTGAGGGGCGCCATCTAGAAGAGCCTCCCCGCGCCCATCAGCAGGTGTTCCACCAGCGGGCCGAGGGCGAGCGCCGGGAAGAAGGTCAGGGCGCCCACGATCAGGATCACCCCGATGAGCAGCACGACGAAGAGGGGAGAGGTGACGGGGAACGTCCCGGCCGACTCGGGGACGATCCGCCGCTCGGCGAGGAACCCCGCGAGGGCGAGGGCTGGCACCATCATCGCGAAGCGCCCGAAGAGCGTCCCGAGTCCGAGCATCGAGTTGTAGTAGGTCGTGGTCCCCGTCAGGCCGGCGAAGGCGCTGCCGTTGTTGCCGGTGACCGAACTGAAGGCGTAGAGGATCTCGGAGAGGCCGTGCGGCCCGGCGTTGTTCAGGCCCTTGAGCCCGGCGGGGAGCACGACCGACGCGGCGGTGAAGAGGAGGATCACCGCCGGGAAGATCAGGACGTAGAGCATCGCCATCCGGACCTCCCGGCTCTGGATCTTCTTCCCCAGGTACTCCGGTGTCCGGCCCACCATCAGGCCGGCGATGAAGACGGTGAGGATCGCCATCACCAGCATCCCATAGAGCCCCGACCCAACGCCGCCGAAGATCAGCTCGCCGAGCTGCATGTTGACGAGCGGCACCATGCCGCCGATGGGCGTGAAGGAGTCGTGCATGCTGTTGACGGCACCGCAGGAGGCGTCCGTGGTGACGGTCGAGTAGAGCGCCGAGTTCGCGATCCCGAACCGCACCTCCTTGCCCTCCATGTTGCCGCCGGGGTTCCCCGCCGAGGCGACGACGTCCACGCCCCGCGCCGCGTGGATGGGGTTCCCGCGCGCCTCGGCCCAGTACGCCGTCGTCACGCCGCCGAAGAACAGGACGAACATCGCGGCCCAGAGCGCCCAGCCGTGGCGCTGGTTCTTCACCATCCGGCCGAACATGTAGGTGAGTCCGGCGGGCACGACGAAGATCGCGAGCATGTTCAGGAAGTTGGACCACGGCGTCGGGTTCTCG
>JADGQW010000150.1 GCA_017881505.1 Gemmatimonadales bacterium | reverse complement strand
GTTCCGCACCCCCGCCTCGGCGAGGGCCGCGCGGGCCGCGTCGGCGAGCACCGGGATACGCTCGATGGCGAACACCTGCGAGGCGAGCTTCGCGAGGAGCGCCGTCTGGTACCCCGAGCCGAGCCCGACCTCGAGCACCCGCTCGCCGCCCGTGAGGCGGAGCGCCTCGAGCGCCCGCGCCTGCGTGGAGGGCTGGCTGATCGTCTGGCCGTTGCCGATCGGGAGGGAGGTGTCCTCGTAAGCCTGCTTGCGGAGCGACACCGGGACGAAGAGGTGCCGCGGCACCTCGGAGACCGCCTTCAGCACGGCGAGGTCGCGGATCCCCTTCTCGCGCAGCGCGTCCACGAGCCGCTCGCGGTAGCCGCCGTAGCTGTCGCCGGGGGCGCCGCTCACACGCCCAGGTCCCAGCCGCGGACGGTCTCCAGCAGGCGGTAGTTGGTGATGTCCACGTGGAGGGGCGTGACGGAGATGAACCCGTGCTCGACCGCCTGGAAATCGGAGTCCTCGCGTCCCGACCAGGTGAGCTGCCCGCCGCCGATCCACCAGATGTCCCTGCCCCACGGGTCCTTCATCTTGGTCAACGACTCCGAGTAGATCCGCTTCCCGAGGGTGGTGACCCGGACCCCCTTCACCTCTGCGGCGGGGCGCGGGGGGAGGTTCACGTTGAGGAGGGTGTTTTCCGGGAACCGCTCGCTGACGAGCAACTGCCGCAGCAGCCGCTCGAGCACCGCGTGGTAGGTGCGGATGAGCGCGTGCTCGGTGCCGGCGAAAGAGACCGCGACACCGGGGATGCCGAACGCGAGGCCCTCCATCGCGGCCGCGACCGTGCCCGAGTAGAGCACGTCTTCGCCCATGTTGTGGCCGTGGTTGATCCCCGACACGACGAAGTCGGGCTTCGCTTCGGCGAGGGCGCCGAGGCCGAGGAGCACCGAGTCGGTGGGCGTGCCGTCCACCTGCCAGCTGCGCTCGCCGCGCCGCACCGGCCGCAGCGGCCGGGCGAGCGTGAGCGAGTGGCTGGTGGCGCTCTGCTCGCGGTCGGGCGCGACGCACGTCACCTCGCCCAGCTTCGAGCAGACCTCGACGAGGATGCCGAGGCCCTCGGCCCCGATGCCGTCGTCGTTCGAGCAGAGGATCCGCATCACCCGCGTCTCCCGAGGAGGATGGGCCGCCAGTGACGCAGGAAGACGCGCGCCAGGCGCAGGGTGTCGCCGCCGTAACGGAAATGACTCCGCGCGCCCGCGTACACCGTGGACACCGGCACCGCGGTGATCCGGAACCCGGCCTGCGCCGCGAGGAAGAGGAACTCCGTCTCGAACTCGTAGCGCGCGCCGGTGGGGCGCACCACCTCCGCGACCCGGCGCGTGAAGGCGCGGAACCCCGACTGGGAGTCCTGCACCGGGAGCCCGGTGGCGCGGGAAACGAGGGCGCTGGAGAGGCGGTTCGTGAACCGGCGCGGCCACGGCATCCCGCCGGCGTCGCGGCGCCGCGCGCCGACGACGACGTCCGCGCGGTCCCCCTCCAGGGGCTCGAGGAGCGCCGGCACCGACTCGGGGGGATGCTGCGCGTCGGCGTCCATCGTCACGACGAAGCGCACCCCGCGGGACCGCGCCTCGGCGATCCCCGCCGCCAGCGCCCGACCCTTCCCGAGGTTCCCCTTCTGGCGGACCACCGACGCGCCGCCCCGCTCGGCGGCCTCCGCCGTCCCGTCCGTCGAGCCGTCGTCCACGACGATCGCCTGCGCCATCGGCGCGGCGCGCCGGAGGCGCTCGAGCACGCCGGGGAGCGTCCCGGCGGCGTCGTAGGCGGGGATCACCACGGCCGCGGGGCCGCAGGCGCCCGCGGCGCGCTCAGCCACCGTTGTCCGAGGGGAGGTGGTCGCCGTCCAGGGTGCGGAGCAGATGCTCGAGGCCGGCGCGGAGATCGTTGATCGTCTCCATCCGCATCGCTTCATGAGCCGCCGGCTTGAGCTCCCCCGTCCGCCGGTAGAGCTCGATGCACTGCCGCGCGCCTTCGATGGTGTACTTGTCGGTGTAGAGGAGGTGCTTCACGAGCAGGATCAGCTCGATCTCGCGGCGCTGGTAGACCCGGTTCCCCGAGCGGTTCTTGGCGGGGTTCAGGAACCGGAACTGGCTCTCCCAGTACCGCAGGACGTGCGGCTTCAGGTCGGTGAGGCTGCAGACCTCGCCGATCGAGAAGAACTCCTGGAGGGGCTCCGTCACCGTCCGCCCCCGTTCTCGCTGGTCAGCGCGCGCTCCATCAGGTCGCCGATCGCCTGCTTCGGGGACTTGCCCTCGAACAGCACCCGCGCCACCTCACGCGAGATCGGCAGCTCCACTTTCGCGCCCTCGGCGAGCGCGACTGCCGCCCGCGCCGTCTCCACGCCCTCGGCCACCGAGAGCCGCTTCGCCAGCACCTCGTCCAGCGTGCGGCCCTTCCCCAGCTCCACGCCGAGGCTCCGGTTCCGCGACAGGTGCCCGGTCGCGGTGAGGACAAGGTCGCCCACCCCGGCCAGACCCGCAAACGTCTCCGCCCGTGCGCCGAGGGCGACACCGAGCCGGGTGATCTCGGCGAGGCCGCGGGTGATCAGCGCCGCCCGCGCGTTGTGCCCGAGGCCGAGCCCGTCGAGGATCCCCGCCGCGATGGCGATGACGTTCTTGAGCGCCCCGCCGAGCTCGACGCCGATGACGTCGTCGTTGGTGTAGACGCGGAAGTGCGGCGCGGCGAGCGCCATCTGGGCCGCCCGGGCCACGTCGGCCGACGCCGACGCGACCGCCGCCGCGGTGGGCTGACGCTCGTAGACCTCGCGGGCGAAGGTCGGTCCGGAGAGCGCCGCGATGCCCGTCCCGGCGGGGAGCACCGCGCCGAGCACCTCCGTCATCCGCCGCCGGCCCTCGCCGTCCAGCCCCTTCGACGCGCTCACGACGATGGCGCCGGCGGCGAGCGACCGGCCCGCCTCGCGCATCACGCGCTGCACCGCCTGCGACGGCGCGACGCAGACGACCACGCCGGCGTCCTTCACTGCCGCGCCGAGGTCGGTGGTGGCGCGGACACCGGGATGCAGGGGTGCTTCCGGGAGGAAGAGGTCGTTGCGGTGGCGCCGGTTGATCTCCTCGGCCACCTCGGGCTCGTACGCCCAGAGCAGGACGTCGTCGCCCTTGGCCACCAGGAGGTCGGCGAGGGTCGTGCCCCAGCTCCCGGCGCCGACGACGGCGATGCGCGTCACGCCGCGCCTCCCCGTCGGCCCCCGAAACGCGACTCTGTCCCCTCCACGAGGCGCCGGACGTTGGCGCGATGGGTGAAGAAGATGAAGGCGCAGACCAGCACGCCCGCCAGGGCGAACGCGGGCCGGTCGGGGTGGAGCAGCGGCATCGAGACGGCGAAGGCCATCGCCCCGGCCATGGAGGCCACCGACATGAATCCCGTGAGCTTGAGGAGCGACACCCAGACCACTGCCGCGACGCCGAGGGGCGCCGGCGCCAAGGCCAGGAAGACGCCCGCCGCGGTCGCGACGCCCTTTCCCCCGCGGAAGCCCACGAACGGGGAGTAGACGTGACCCAGCACCGCGAAGCCGCCCACGGCCAGCGGCCACCACGAAGGGCCGACACCGAGCCGGGCGGCGAGTGCGACGGGGAACACCCCCTTCGCCACGTCGAACGCGGCCGCCGGGATCGCGGCCTTCCACCCGAGCACCCGGTAGAGGTTCGTCGCGCCGAGGTTCCTGCTCCCCACCTCGCGTAGATCCACACGGCCCATCCAGCGGGCCAGGAGGTACGAGCTCGGCACGGCGCCGAGGAGGTAGGCGGCCGGCAGCCAGGCGAGGGCGAGGAGGGTGACGGGCGCGCTCACGTGTGGCTCTTGCGCCGCCTGCGCGTGAACCGGAGCCGGATCGGGGAACCCGCGAAGCCGAACCGCTCCCGGAGACCGTTGATCAGGTACCGCCGGTAGCTGTCGGGGATGGTGTCGGGCCGTGAGCTCACGACCGCGAACGTCGGGGGCTCGATGCCGATCTGCGTGCCGTAGAGGAGCTTCACCTCCGCCCCGCCCTCCTGCGGCGGCTGGCGGGTCGCGACCATGTCGCGCAGCGCCTCGTTCACCTCCGCCGTCTGCACCCGCTTGCGGCGCGCGTCGGCGACCGCGAGGACCGCCTCGAGGACCTTGTTCACCCGCTGCCCCGTCAGCGCGGAGGAGTACACGAAGGGGACCGCGTCGAGGAACGGGACGCGCTCGACCGCGGCCTTCCGCCCCTGTTCCGCGGTGTTCGTCACTTTCTCCACGAGGTCCCACTTGTTCACGGCGATGACGAGCCCCGTCCCCTGGTCCCACGCCCGCGCGGCGACCTTGAAGTCCTGGGTGTGGAGCCCGTCGGCGGCGTCCACCACCAGCACGCACACGTCGGCGCGTTCGATCGCGCGCTCGGTGCGGAGCGACGCGTAGAACTCCACCGCTTCGTCGATCTTCCCGCGCCGGCGCAGCCCCGCCGTGTCCACGAAGACGAGCTCGCGGCCCTGGTAGGTGAACGGCGTGTCGATGGCGTCCCGCGTCGTGCCCGGCGTGGCCGACACGACCACCCGGTGCTCGCCCACCAGCTGGTTCACGAGGCTCGACTTCCCCACGTTCGGCCGGCCGATCACCGCGACGGCGACGGCGAGCTCGTCAGGGGGCGGCGCGGCCTCCGGCAGCGCGGCGACGACGAGGTCCAGCAGGTCGCCGATGCCCTTCCCCGTCCCCGCCGAGATGGGCACCGGATCGCCGATCCCGAGCTCGTAGAAGGGGAGGTGGCTCGTCGTGCCCGCCAGCTCGTCGGCCTTGTTGGCGACGAGGAGCACCGGCGTGCCCTGCGACCGCAGGTACTGGACGATCTCCTCGTCCGCCGCGATCGGGCCGTCGTGCACGTCCACCATGAAGACCACGACGTCGGCGGCGGCGACCGCCAGCTCGACCTGGGCGCGAATGGCGGCGTCCATCTCGACGTCCGAGCGGGGGATGAGCCCCCCCGTGTCCACCAGCCAGAAGCCGCGGCCGTTCCACTCCGCCTTGGCGAAGTGCCGGTCGCGCGTCGAGCCGGGGCGGTCGTCCACGATGGCGTTGCGCCCGCCGACGATCCGGTTGAAGAGCGTGGACTTGCCGACGTTCGGCCGGCCGATGATCGCCACGGTGGCGACGGAGGCGGTGGTCACGCCGCGCGCTCCACGCCGAGGGCGTCGGTGAAGTGGTATGAGAGGCGGAGCGGCATCGGCGCCGCCGCCTCGACCTCCGCGAGGGAGACGTCGTCCACGAAGACGCCGGCGTCGCTCACCGCTTCCGCCGGGAGGAGCGCCAGGTCGTAGCCGGTACGGCCTCTCAGCCCCTCGAGGAACGCCCGGCCGGGGAGGAGCCCCGCCGTGGTGACGCTCGTCCCGAAGTAGCCGTTCTCGAGCACCGCGAGGTCGAAGGTGGCGCCTGTCGCCTCGGCGACGGTCTCGAGGATCTGCGGCATCAACCGCGCCATCCCCGTCCCCGTGCAGACCAGCACCCGCGTCCCGCGCATTTCCTGGAGCTCCGAGCGCCCCTCGGCGATCAGTTGCTGGAGGTAGCGCACGGCGCCCACGCCGTTCTCCGCCTGCGCGAAGCCGTCGTAGGCCTCGGCGGGGGGCAGCGTCCGGTCGGCATCGAGGTACAGCTCGTCGGACCCGTAGACCCACCCCTCGCCGCGCTCGCGGCGCGCCCGCTCCGACCAGCGCTCCACCTCGTCCACGGCCGCCGCGGCCTCGGCGGTCGTGAGGGCGCGGACCAGGTCGAGCTTCGAGTGCGCCGTGAGCGCCACCGGCACCACCGCCGCCGTGAGCACGCGGTCGCCCATCCCGTAGAGGTCGGCGAGGGAGCGCTCGAGCACCGGGCCGTCGTTCACGCCCGGCACCACGACGATCTGGGTGTGGAAGCGGATGCCGTGCGCGCCGAACATCGCCAGCTGCTCGAGCACCGCGGGGGCCTTCGGATTGCGCAGCAGGCGGCGCCGGACCTCGGGGTCGGTCGCGTGCACCGACACGTAGAGGGGCGAGAGACGGTATTCGATGATGCGATCCACATCCTTCGGCCGGAGATTCGTCAGGGTCGCGAAGTTGCCGTGGTGGAACGAGAGGCGGTAGTCGTCGTCGCGGATGAAGAGCGCCTTCCGCGCGCCGTCGGGGTTCCCGTCCACGAAGCAGAAGTCGCAGCGGTTGGAGCAGCGGAGGATCCGGGGCGGCTCGAGGGTGATGCCGAAGGGGAGTTCCTCGGGGCGCTCGATGTCGTACTCGATCTCCTCGCCGGCGGCGGTGCGCACGTGGAGGAGGAAGGCGTCGTCGGCGGAGAGGAACTCGAAGTCGAGGAAGTCCACGAGCTCCCGGCCGTTGATGGCGAGGAGCTCGGTGCCCGGCTCGATCCCGAGCTCGGCGGCGAGCGATGCGGGCTGGACGGCGGCGACGCGCAGCACGGTTCGGTCAGGAACGCCAGACGCGGAGGCCGGCCCCCACCGGGGGCGCCTCCGCGCCGTCAGAGCGGGCGACCGGATTCGAACCGGCGACGTCCAGCTTGGGAAGCTGGCATTCTACCACTGAATTACGCCCGCGGATGAGGCGGAAACTAGGGCGTCTCCGCCTCGTGTCAACATCCTCAGTTGGCCTTGTATCGGTACGCCCGGATGCCCCTGCCGCGGCCCGTCACGTTGAGATCGTGGGACCCGTTGGC
>JADGQW010000149.1 GCA_017881505.1 Gemmatimonadales bacterium | reverse complement strand
CCGCAAGGAGGAATACACCTAGGAGCCGGTAGTATCTTGAGCGGCGGGGCGTGAGGAGAGGCCGGCTCGCAGACGAGCCGTACACGAAGGGACCGGCGATGACGAGCAAGGTGATCGTCCTGACGGGGGCGAGCGGCGGGATCGGCGCGGCGGCGGCGAGGCGCCTCGGCGCGAAGGGGCACCGGCTGGTGCTCGCCGCCCGGCGGGAGGCCCAGCTGCGCGAGGTCGCGCGGGATGCCGGCGCCGAGGCGCTGCCGGTGGTCACCGACGTCTGCCGCAGGGCAAGCGTGGAGCGTCTGCGGGACGTGGCGCTGGAGCGCTTCGGCCACGTGGACGTCTGGATCAACAACGCGGGGCGGGGCATCACGCGGACCGTCCTCGAGCTCACGGACGAGGACGTGGACGCGATGGTGGCAGTGAACCTCAAGTCCGCGCTCTACGGGATGCAGGCCATCGTGCCGCACTTCCAGGCCCGGGGCGCGGGGCACCTCGTCAACGTCTCCTCGATGCTCGGCCGGGTCCCCTTCGTGCCGTTCCGCTCGGCGTACAACGCGGCGAAGCACGGCCTCAACGCGCTGACGGCGAACCTACGGATGGACCTGCGGCGCACGCACCCCGGCATCCACGTCACGCTCCTGATGCCCGGCGTCGTGACGACCGACTTCGCGCGGAACGCGCTCCACGCCTCCGCCGCTCCGGCGGGCGGGGGCGGGCCGCCGGGCCAGACGGCCGACGAGGTGGCGGCCGTGCTCGAATCGGTGATCGACCAGCCGCGTCCCGACGTCTACACCAGTCCCGCGCTGGCCGAGCGGGCGCGCAAGTACTACGAGGACGTCGGGGCGTTCGAGGACGAGCTCGCCGCGGCGGCGCGGCCCCGGCCGTAGGACCAGGCGCCGGCCACCGTCCCAGTCAGGGGGTCCCGTGTACGAATCCCGCCGCCACCCGCCCGCGAACCGTCGGCGCTTCCTCCGCCGCCTCGCCGCGCACGGCGGGGCGTCGTTGGCCCTCATCCTGGTCTCCCTGCTCATCGGGATGGCGGGATACGCCCACTTCGAGGGGCTCGGCGGGCGGGACGCCTTCCTGAACGCCGCGATGATCCTGGGCGGGATGGGCCCTGTCGCGGTCCTGCAGACGCCGGGCGGGAAGATCTTCGCCGGCATCTACGCGCTGTACTCGGGACTCGTCGTGCTGGTCGCCGCCGGCGTCCTCTTCGCCCCCGTCTTCCACCGCATCATCCACAAGTTCCACTGGGTCGAGGACCACCAGCCGTGACGCGACCCCACCCATCGGGTCCCGGCGGTCCCGCCGCGCCCCGCTCCCAACCGTCCGGAGGTCTGATGTCGCCCGCCGCCCGTCGCACGCTCGCTTTCGCCGTCCTCCTCGTCGCCGCCGGCCGCTTCCCGATCGCCGCGCAGCAGCCGGCCGCGGGGAGCGCGCCGCGGTGGGAGCGCCGCGAGGCGATGGTGCGGATGCGCGATGGCGTCCGGCTCTTCACTATCGTGATGATCCCGCGGAACGCGCCGGGGCCGGTGCCGATCCTCCTCACCCGGACGCCGTACGGCGCTGGCGGGTGGGGGGAGAACGAGGCCGCGCCCGGGGGATTCCAGGAACTCGCCGCCGACGGGTACGCCTTCGCGTTCCAGGACATCCGCGGCCGCAACCGCTCGGAAGGCCAGTTCCTGATGAACCGCCCGCTCCGGGCGCCCGGCGACACGGCGGGGATCGATGAGGCCACCGACGCGTGGGACGCGGTGGACTGGCTCGTGAAGAACGTGCCGAACACCAACGGCCGCGTCGGGATCTTCGGCGTCTCGTATCCCGGGTGGCTGGCCGAGGTGCCGCTCGTCTATCCGCACCCCGCGCTCAAGGCCGTCTCCCCGCAGGCGCCGATGACGGACACCTGGATGGGCGACGACTTCTTCCATCAGGGCGCGTTCCGGATGTCGTACGGCTTCGAGTACTCGTGGGGGATGGAGGGGCAGGCGGCGGGGCTCCCGTCGCTGCCCATCGACCGCGCCGACGCCTACGATTGGTATCTCGCGTTCCCGAGCCTCAAGGACTTGACCGAGCGCACGAGCGCGATGCGCCTCCCGACGTGGCGCCACTTCGTGGAGCACCCGGCCTACGACAGCGTGTGGCAGGCCCGCGCCTTCCAGCGGTCGGTGCGCGGGGTGCCGGTGCCCACGCTCACGGTGGGAGGGTGGTGGGATCAGGAGGACATTTACGGGCCGACCGCGACCTTCGCGGCGCTCGAGCGGTTCGACACCGCGGGGGTGAGCAGCCTCGTGATGGGTCCGTGGAGTCACGGGCAGTGGTCGCGGCCCGGCGGCGACGCGCTCGGCAACGTGCGCTTCGCGGGGGCGACGTCGGACTCGTTCCGTCTTAACATCGAGGCGCCGTGGTTCCGCTACTGGCTTCGCGGCGAGGGGACGGGCCACTTCGCCGACGCCCAGCTCTTCGACGCGGCGACCGGCCGGTGGCGGTCGTTCGCCAAGTGGCCGCCGCCCGAGGCGGCACGCCGGTCGCTGTACCTCCGCGCCGGGCGGCGCCTCGCGTTCGACCCGCCCGCGGAGCGCGCGGCGGCGGACTCGTTCGTCTCCGACCCGGCGAGCCCGGTTCCCTACCGGCCTCGCCCCATCGAGGTCACCTACAGCCAGGGCTCGCGCTGGAACCGCTGGATGACGGAGGACCAGCGCTTCGTCGCGCGGCGGCCCGACGTGCTGAGCTGGGAGAGCGAGCCGCTGACGGAGGACGTCGTCGTGGCCGGCCCCGTGACGGCGAAGCTCTTTGCCGCGACGACGGGCACGGACGCCGACTGGGTGGTGAAGCTGGTCGACGTCTACCCCGACACCGCCGCCGAAGCGGGGATGGCGGGCTACGAGCTGATGGTCGCGGGGGAGATCCTGCGAGGTCGCTACCGCGCGAGCTTCGAGCGCCCGGAGCCGATCCCGGCGGACGCGGTGGAGGCGTACACGGTGGACCTGCACCCGCAGTTCCACACCTTCCGGCGCGGCCACCGGCTGATGGTGCAGGTGCAGAGCAGCTGGTTCCCGCTCTACGACCGAAACCCGCAGACGTACGTGTCGAACATCTTCGAGGCCCCGGCATCGGCGTACCGGGCGCGGACGCACCGCATCGTGCGCACGGCGGCGCAGCCCTCGCACCTCGAGCTGCTGGTGCTCCCGCGGTGACGGAGAGGCGGCGGGGCGGGGTGAGCCGGCGCGGGTTCGTGGCGGCGGCGGGAGGCGCGGTCGGGCTGGCGCTCCTCCCGGAGGCGGCGCGCGCCGCGGCGCGGCGCGCCGACCCGGCGCAGGGGCTCACGGTCCTCTTCCAGGGGGACTCGATCACCGACTGCGGCCGCGCGCGGGCCTTGGCCGAGCCGAACCGCGCCGACGCCCTCGGTACCGGCTACCCGCTCCTCATCGCCTCGGCGCTCCTCGAGGCGCACCCCGACCGCGGCCTGCGCTTCTTCAACCGCGGCGTCAGCGGCGACAAGGTGCCGCAGCTCGACGCGCGTTGGCAGGCCGACGCGCTCGACCTGCGCCCCGACGTGGTGAGCGTCCTGGTCGGGGTGAACGACTACTGGCACACGCTCAACGGGAGCTATGCGGGCACCGCGGCGGACTACGAGTCCGGCTATGCGGCGCTCCTGGAGCGGACCCGGAGCGCGCTGCCGGATGTCCGGCTGGTCGTGATCGAGCCGTTCGTGCTGCGCACCGGGGCGGTGACGGAGGCGTGGTTCCCGGAGTTCGACCTGCGACGCGAGGCGGCGGCGCGGGTCGCACGGGCGGCGGGCGCGACCTTCCTGTCCGCGCATCAGATGTTCGAGCGGCTCGCGCGGCGTGCGCCGCCGGCGTACTGGGCGGCGGACGGCGTGCACCCGACCCTCGCGGGGCACGCGGCGATCGCCAACCGCTGGCTGCGCGCGGTCCGCTTGTGAACTTCCGCGGGCCTCTTGCGTCCGCGCTGCTGGTGGCGCTGGCCGCCTGCGCGAGGCCGGAGGGAGGCGTCCCGGGCGCGGCAGCGGCGCCGTGACCGCGCCCCGCTCCCGCCCGGTCGCGCTCGCCGACGTGGTGGACGCGGCGCGGCGGGACTTCGCCCCCGACGATCTGGGCGGCGTGCTGGCGCTCCTCGCGACCTACGGCGTCGAGGCGCACGAGCGGGACCCGGAGCGCATCCGCCTCGGCGTCCTCGCCATCGTGCGCGGGGACCGCGCGGCGCTGGACAAGTGGGTGGACTGGGCGAAGCGGGACTGGCGCGACGTCCTGTTCGCCGTCCAGCGGACGTACGGCGCGTCGTGGGAGGCGAAGTTCCTCGACGGGACGGGGCCGTGACGGCACGCGCTGTGCGGGGCCAGCGTCCAGGCGGCGTGTGCCGCGGAGTCCACGCCAGCGGGGAGACCCGGGTGGAGCGAGGGTGAAGACGATCTGCGAGTCCAGGCGGCTCGGTAGTCCCGGCCTGCGCCGGGCGGCGGTGGCGTGGCTTGGTGCCCTGGCGTGCGCGGCCGGACTGCGGGCGCAGGTCCCGCCCGCCCCTGCGGCGCGCGAGCAGGCTGCGAGCGATCCGGTCGTGCTCGCGCGCCTCTGGGACCGGGAGCACGTGGACCTCCCCGTCGGGCCGCTCGTGACCCACCGGGAGGTCGAGGCCCGCCTGCGCGCCGTCCAAGCCGCCACGCCGGACCTGTTCTCGCTGGAGGAGATCGGCCGGTCGGTGGAGGGGCGCGCCATCTACCACCTTGCCTTCGGCCACGGTCCGTTCACCGTGCTCCTCTGGTCGCAGATGCACGGCGACGAGCCGTCGGCGACCTCGGCGCTCTTCGATCTCTTCGAGTACGTCCGGCGGCACCGCGCGGACCCCACCGTCGCGGGGATGCTCGCCGCGCTGACGATCCACGTCGTCCCGATGCTGAACCCCGACGGCGCGGAGCGGTTCCAGCGCCGGAATGCGCAGGGGATCGACATCAATCGCGACGCGCTCCTCCTCCAGGCGCCGGAGGGGCGGGCGCTCAAGGCGCTCCGCGACCGCCTGCGCGCCGACGTCGGCTTCAACCTCCACAACCAGAGCTGGAGGACCTCAGTCGGGTCCCCGCCGCGGCCCGCCTCCATCTCCCTCCTCTCCGTCGCGTACGACTCGGCGCGCACCGAGAACGACGGCCGCCGCCTCACCAAGCGGCTCTGCGCCGTGATCCGGGACGCCCTCGAGCCGCTGGCGCCGGGGCAGGTGGGGCGCTACGACGACGAGTTCGAGGTGCGGGCCTTCGGGGACAACGTGACGCGGTGGGGGACGCCCGTCGTGCTGATCGAGACGGGGCCGTGGACCCTCGCCGACCCCGACCGTCCGCCGGTGCGGCTCAACTTCGTGGCGCTGGTGACGGCACTGGACGCCCTGGCGACGGGGCGCGTGCACTCGGCCGACCCGGCGCGCTACGCGTCGCTGCCCGTGAACGAGGCGCGTCTCTTCGCGATCCGCATCGTCGGCGCGCGGATCGTGGCCGGCACCGGTGTGCCTCCCTTCACCGGCGATGTGGGCGTGGGCGTGACGCGCGCGGTGCGCACCGTGCAGGGGCGCCGCGCCATCGAGACGAGCGGCCGCATCGAGGACCTCGGCGACCTCCGCGGCTCGGCGGGGCTCGAGGAGCTCGATGCCGCCGGGCGCACGCTGGCGCCGGACTTCGCGCCGGCGGCGCAGGTGGGGGATACGGTCACGCTCCCCGACTGGAGCGCGACGCCCGCACGAGCCACCATCGCGGTGGGGCAGCCGGCGCACTTCCTGCTGCTCCGCCTGGCGGTGTCGCCCGGGCGCTTCGTGGTCGAGCGGGTGATCGGCGTGGGCCCGCGTGCGACGGCGCCGTGAAGCGGCCGGAGCGGGTCCAGTCGTTGGGCGAGGAGATCGCCAACAGCGTCACGCACGGGGTCGCCGCGCTGGCGTTCGCGGCGGCCATCCCGTTCCTCGTGATGGCCGCCCTCCCCGGCGGCGTGCTGTCGGTCGTGGGAAGCACGGTGTTCGGGGTGAGTCTCGTCCTGCTCTACTCCTCCTCCACCATCTACCACTCGCTCGCGCGGAACCGCGCCAAGCGGGTGTTCCGGGTGCTCGACCATTCCGCCATCTTCGTCCTCATCGCGGGGACGTACACCCCCTTCACCCTCGGCGTCTTGCGGGGCGCATGGGGATGGATGCTCTTCGGGGTGGTCTGGGCGCTCGCGGCGGTGGGGATCGCGCTCACGGCCTCCCTCGGCATCCGCTTCCCGAAGGTGTCCATGGCGGTGTACATCGGGATGGGGTGGCTCATCATCGTCGCGGCGAAGCCGCTCATGGCGCACGTGCCGCCCGCCGGTCTCGGGTGGCTCGCGGCGGGCGGGCTCTGCTACACCGGCGGCGCCGCGTTCTACGGATGGCGGCGCCCGCGGTACCAGCACACCATCTGGCACTTCTTCGTCCTCGCGGGCAGCGTCTGTCACTGGGTCGCGGTCGCGGGATACGCCACGCCGCGCCCCGCGTGAGTCGCGCGGGAGGGCGGACCCTCAGGAACCGGAAGGACACCGGCCGATGATCAGGGACCTCGTCGTCGCGACGCGCAGCGTGCGGCGCTTCCACCAGAGCGCCGTGGTGGACCTCGACACGCTCCGTTCGCTCGTGGACCTCGCGCGCCTGTCGGCCTCGGCGGCGAACCTCCAGCCCCTCAAGTACGTCCTCTCGTGCGACCGGGAGCGGAACGGGAAGATCTTCCCCCTGCTCGCGTGGGCCGGCTA
>JADGQW010000148.1 GCA_017881505.1 Gemmatimonadales bacterium | reverse complement strand
GTGCCCCCCGGCATCTCCGGCAGCCTCAACGAGCTGTTCGACCCCTCGATCGTGAACCAGATCAACTTCCAGACGGGGAGCTGGGACGCGGAGTACGGGGGCCGCAACGCCGCGGTCATCAACGTCACGACGCGCGTCCCGTCGGGGGGCCTCCACGCCTCGGTGTCGAGCTACCTCGGGGACTTCGGGACCGACGGGCAGACGCTCACGGCGAGCACCAACTCCGGCAAGTTCGGCGTGTTCCTCGCGGGCACGCGGACGGAGACCTCCATGCGCCGGGAGCCGGTCGTCGCCGACACCAACGCCGCCGGCGCCATCACCGGCGTGAGGAACTACTCCAACTACGGCACCGACCTCTACGGCTTCGGGAAACTCCAGTACACGCCGACGGACCACGACAACGTCAGCCTCGACATGAACTGGTCGCGCACCCGCTTCCAGACGCCGTTCGACTCGGCGCAGGGCGTCATCGCCGACTGGCAGCGCGACCTGAACGCGTTCGTCAACCTCGGCTGGCAGCACCGGGCGAGCCGCGGTCCCGACCGGGGAGCGGAGCTGTTCGCGAGCGCCTACTACCGGCACGGCAGCCTCACCTATTCGCCCGGCGCGACCGATGTGCCCAGCTTCACCTTCGCGCCCGACACGACGCTCTACAACATCAGCGAGGCGCGGAGCTTCGACATCTACGGCGTGAAGCTCGACTACCAGCTGCGGCTCTCCGAGCAGCTGGCGTTCAAGGTGGGGACCCAGTCGTCGGTGACGCGCGGGCAGGAGGCGTTCCAGTCGTACGACGTGGCCCACGTCGCGGGCCCCGCCTCGAACTCCCCCCTCGACGGCAGCGACGTCGGCGTGTATGCCCAGGCGCAGCTCGCCCCGTCCGACCAGTGGGAGGTGCGGGCCGGCGTGCGCTACGACCTCCACCGCTTCCCCCTCTCGGCAACGCAGAACTCGAGCGTGAGCCAGGTGAGCCCCCGCATCCGTTTGAGCTGGTTCCCCACGCCGGCCACCACGCTCTGGGGCTACTACGGGCGCCAGTTCATCCCGACCAGCATCGAGGACCTCCGTGCCATCACGTCCGACGCGCAGGGCGGAGCGGTGACGGCGCCCACGCTCCCCGAGCGTGACGACTTCTACGAGCTGGGCTTCACGCACCGGTTCCCGTTCGGCGTGGTGACGAAGCTCTCCGCCTATCACAAGAGCAGTTCTCCCGGGACCGACGACACCCAGGTACCGGGGACCGCGATCAGCACCGACGTGAACGTGGCGCAGGTCCGCGTCACGGGCATCGAAGGGGTGGTGGAGGTGCGGCCCGCCGGGCCCTTCAGCGGGTTCCTCAACGTCGCCATCTGCCACGCCTACGGCTTCGGCGGGGTCACGGGCGGGTTCTTCACGATCTCGCCGCCGACGCAGACCTTCGATCTCGACCACGACCAGCGCCTCTCCGCCACCGCGGGCCTCACCTACGGCGCAAAGGGGTGGCTGGTCAACGTCACCGGCATCTATGGCTCCGGGCTCACCAACGGCGTGACGCCGAACACTGCCGGGATCGCGAACTTCGACTCGACGCGGGCCCCCACCGGTCCCCTCGGCACGGGCCTCTTCGCCTTCAACAGCGCTTTCAAGGTGCCGCCCAGCTTCATCGTCAACGCCAGCGTGGGCTACACCGTGCTGGTCGGCGGCGTCGAAGTGCGGCCGCAGGTGTTCGTCAACAATCTCTTCGACCTCAGGTACTCGCTGAAGGGGACCTTCTTCAGCGGCGCGAACTTCGGCAGGCCGAGGACGGTACAAGTGAGGGTGAGCGTCGGCGTCTGACATCTGGAACGCCGCTGCCGGTGGCGTGCGGGCACTCGCCACCGGCGGCAGCGGCCCGGCGTTGGCTCAGGACTCGACGATGACACGAGGAGGTGGCATGCGGACGGCGATCGGGGCAACCCTCGCCCTCAACCCCGGCCTGGTCGCCATTCCCGCCTCGCTCGAGGCGAGCTTCGCGGTGGTGCGCATCCGCTGACGGCGCCCACTAGCCGGAGGGGCGCGCCTGAGCGAAGTTTCCCGCCACTCGACTCCGACCACCGAAGGCCGCTCGATGCAGATCGCCATCCCGAGGGAGATCCGTCCCGGCGAGCGCCGTGTCGCGGCGACGCCGGACACGGTCGCGCGCCTCCGGAAGCTCGGTTTCACGGTGCGGGTCGAGGCGGGAGCCGGAGTCGGCGCCTCGATGAGCGACGCGGACTACGCCGCCGCCGGCGCCGAGGTCGTCGCCGACACCCGCGCGCTGTGGGGCGAGGCCGACCTCCTCCTCAAGGTGCGGCCCCCCGAGGCCAATCCGGCCCTCGGCGTGCACGAGGCCGACCTCCTTCGCGAGGGCGCGACCCTCGTCTCCTTCCTCTATCCCGGCAAGAACAAGGCGCTCGTCGAGCGGCTCGCGGCGCGGAAGGTGAGCGCCCTGGCGCTCGACCAGATCCCCCGTATCACCCGCGCGCAGAAGGTGGACGCCCTCTCCTCGATGGCGAACATCGCCGGCTACCGGGCGGTCATCGAGGCGGCGAGCTTCTACGGCCGCTTCTTCACGGGCCAGATGACGGCCGCGGGGCGCGTCCCCCCCGCCAAGGTGCTGGTCGTCGGCGCCGGCGTGGCGGGGCTCGCGGCCATCGGCGCGGCGCGGGGCCTCGGCGCCATCGTGCGCGCGTTCGACAGCCGCGCGTCGGTGAAGGACCTGGTCAAGAGCCTCGGCGCCGAGTTCATCGAGCTCAACGTGCAGGAGGAGGGGGAGGGCGGAGGCGGCTACGCCAAGGAGATGAGCGAGGCGTACCACGCGGCCGAGGTGGCGATGCTCGCCAAGCAGTGCCGCGAGGTGGACATCGTCATCACCACGGCCCTCATCCCCAACCAGCCGGCGCCCATCCTCATCACCGAAGAGATGGTGAAGAAGATGAGGGCGGGCTCGGTGATCGTGGACCTCGCCGCGGAGAACGGCGGGAACTGCGCCCTCACGGAGCCCGGCACGGTGGTCGAGAAGTACGGCGTTCACATCCTCGGCTACAACGACCTGCCGAGCCGCCTGGCGCCCACCGCGAGCCAGATGTTCGGCAACATCCTGGCGGAGTTGCTGGGCGAGATGGGGGGCGCGGAGCACTTCCGCATCAATCTCGACGACGAGGTGATCCGCGGCGCGCTGGTGCTCCAGGACGGGAAGCTCCTCTGGCCCCCGCCGCGCCGCTCCGCGGCGGCCGTGGCCGCTCCCGCCGCGCCGGCCCCGCGGACCAGCGTCGCGATGCGCGCCGTCGTCGCCGCGAAGAAGGCGAAGCCGGGGCGCCGCACCGGGGTCGTCGTGCTGACGCTCGCGGGCGCGGCGGCGATGGTCGCCCTGGGCTTCGCCGCGCCGCCCGCCTTCCTCTCGCACTTCACGGTCTTCGTGCTGGCGTGCGTCATCGGCTGGCAGGTGATCTGGAACGTCCGGCCGGCGCTGCACACGCCCCTGATGAGCGTCACCAACGCCATCAGCGGGATCATCGTGATCGGCGGGATGCACGAGGCGCGCGGGGAGATCACCTCCCCCGTCGTCGTGCTGGGCGCGGTCGCGATCCTGGTGGCGGCCGTCAACGTCGTCGGCGGCTTCACCGTGACGCAGCGGATGCTGCGCATGTTCCACCGGTAGGGCGGCGGCCATGCCCCAGACCTTCGTCACCGTCGCGTACCTCGCCGCCGCGCTGCTCTTCATCCTCTCCCTGAGCGGCCTCTCGACGCAGGAGTCGGCGCGCCGCGGGAACCTCTTCGGGATGACGGGGATGGCGCTCGCCATCCTGGTCACCGCCTTCGGGCCGCGCACGGGGAACTACGGCGTCATCGCGGCGATGCTCCTCGCCGGCGGCGCGGTGGGGGCGGTGGTGGCGTTCCGGGTGGGGATGACGGCGATGCCGCAGCTCGTCGCGATCCTCCACAGCTTCGTGGGGCTCGCCGCCGTGCTCGTCGGCGTGGCGGGGACGCTCGACCCCTCCATGCACCTTCTCGGCGCCGAGGCCCGGATCCACGAGGTCGAGACGTACATCGGCGTCGTGGTGGGCGCCGTGACCTTCAGCGGCTCCCTCGTGGCGTTCGGGAAGCTGCAGGGGATCCTCGGGAGCCGGCCGCTGCTCCTCCCGGCGCGGCACTGGCTCAATCTCCTGATGGTGCTGGTGTGGATCTGGCTGGCGACGCGCTTCATCGGCGTCTCCTCGCCCGCGCCCGTGGTGCCGCTCCTCGTCGCGGCGGGGGTGGCCGCGGTGCTGGGCGTGCATCTCGTCGTGGCGATCGGCGGCGCGGACATGCCGGTCGTGGTCTCGATGCTGAACAGCTACTCGGGGTGGGCGGCCGCGGCCGCGGGCTTCATGCTCGACAACGACCTCCTGATCGTGACGGGGGCGCTGGTGGGCTCGAGCGGCGCGATCCTGAGCTACATCATGTGCCAGGCGATGAACCGGTCGTTCATCAGCGTCATCGCGGGCGGCTTCGGGACGGCGGAAGGTGCGATGCCGGCGCCGGGCGCGAAGCCCGCGGGCCCGGTGCGGACGGTCACGGCGGAGGACGCGGCACAGCTCCTCCGCGACGCGAAGAAGGTGGTCATCGTCCCCGGCTACGGGATGGCGGTGGCGCAGGCGCAGTACCCGCTCTGGGAGGCGTCGAAGCTGCTGAAGGAGCGGGGCATCCTGGTGCGGTTCGCGATCCACCCGGTGGCGGGGCGCCTTCCGGGGCACATGAACGTGCTCCTCGCCGAGGCGCGGGTGCCCTACGACATCGTCCTCGAGATGGAGGAGATCAACCCTGACTTCCCGGAGACGGACGTCGTCCTGGTGATCGGCGCCAACGACATCGTGAACCCCGGCGCGATGGAGGACCCGGCGAGCCCGATCTACGGCATGCCGATCCTCCAGGTGTGGCGGGCCAAGTACTGCGTGGTGATGAAGCGGTCCATGGCGAGCGGCTACGCCGGCGTGGACAATCCCCTCTTCTACAAGCCCAACACGCTGATGCTGTTCGGCGACGCGCGGACGACGGTCGAGGCGATCCTCGCCGCGCTGCGCGCCGACGAGGTCTCCTCGCCCGCCGCGGGCTAGCTCCTCCCGCGCGGGTCGTCGCGGCGCGCTAGGCCATGCTCTGCCGCGCGGCTGCCGCTACCGCAGCCGCCCCAGCTCGATCTCCGAGACGATGAAGCCGAACGCGGGCCATCCGCTCGTGGACGCGACCGACCGCTGGAACCACTCCCGCGCCCGCGCCGTGTCTCCGCGCACCAGGTACCAGTTCCCGATCCCGAACGAGAGCGTCGCCACCTGGATCCCCTCGGTGTCGGCCGGCGTCAGGACCTGCCCGGGAGCGATCTGCCCGCGATACAGCCGGAGACGCTGGGCGTAGGCGTTCGCCACCGCGAGGGAGTCGGGGTGGCGGTCCAGCATCGCCTGCGCCTCGGCCCCGCGCCCCGCGCGAGCGAGCGCCATCCACAGCCAGTCGGTCGAGCCCGCCAGCTCCCCCGCGTTCGGCGCGCGGGGCTGCGCGCGGGCGAAGGCGTCCGCCGCGCCGGCGAAGTCGCCGCGCGCGAACCGCACCACGCCCAGGTGATAGAGGATGCCGTAGTTCGTGCTGTCGAGCGCGAAGCCGCGGGTGAGGTCGTCCAGCGCCCGGTCGAACTCGCGCACCGACAGATACCGGTGCCCCCGCCAGCGGTACAGCACGGGGTCGTTCGGCCAGATCGCGAGCGCCCGGGTGAAGGTCTGGATCGCCTCGCGGTACTGCCGGACGCCCGCCTGCGCGAGCCCCAGCTCCACGTAGCGGTCCACGTTCCGCGGGTCCGCCGCCAGCGCGGCCTCGGCCCGCGCGATCGCCCCCGTGTCGGGCTGCGAGCGGTACTCCGTCCCCGCCGGCGAACGGTACTGGAGCGACTGCGCGTCCGATGCGGAGACGGCGGACCACGCGGGGCACTGCGGCGCCGCGGCCGCCGGCGAGCGGGGAGCCCCCGCGTCGGCGCGCGGCAGGGTGTCGGCCACCGCCATCAGTTCGACGTCGAACACCAGCGTGGCGCGCGGCGGGATCACCGGCGGGCGCCCCCGCTCCCCGTAGGCGAGCTGGTAGGGGATGATGAGCCGCCGCCGCCCGCCCACGCGCATCCCCTCGAAGCCGGCGTCCCAGCCGGCGATCACGCGCCGGAACCCCTGCGGGAAGGCGATGGGAGGACGCGGCTGGCCGCCCGCGGTCGTGTCGTGCGACGAGTCGAACTTCGTCCCGTCGGTGAGCCACCCCGTGTAGTGCACGAAGAGGCAATGCGCCGCCTCGGCGGGCGCGCCGGAGCCTTCCGCCACGTCCACATACTGGAGCGCGAACGCGACGCGCGGGATGCCCGCGATCGGCGGGATGGGGGCGGGCAGCGCCGGCCTGGCGCGAGTACACGCGGTGGCGCACGCCGCGGCGGCGCAAAGGGCGATCAGTCGCATACGGCGCTCACTCCTTCGTCAGCCACTCCAACGCCTTCTCCCGGTCCCGGAACGACATGTACTCCACGGGCGAGTCGGTCGCGTTCCGCGCGCGGTCGAACATCCGCCCGATGCCGTACGCGGCCGGCGAGGAGAAGAGCAGCGCCGTTCTTCCGCTGACACGCCCCTCCGCGTACCGCGCCGTCGCCTGGCCGAGGGTTCGCACCTCGCCCGCCGTCAGGCGCTCCACCATCGCCTCGCTGAAGTCCCAGAGCACGAGCCGCGTCGGCCCGTCGGCGTAGTACGAGGCCATCGCGTCCAG
>JADGQW010000147.1 GCA_017881505.1 Gemmatimonadales bacterium | reverse complement strand
GACACGATCGCCATCCTGCGGTGCCTCGGCGCCAGCCGGCCGCTGGTGTTCGCGATCTACCTGTCACAGGCCGCCGCGTTGGGCCTCGCCGGGGCCGTCGCGGGCGCGGTCGCCGGCATCGGCCTGCAGGCGCTCCTGCCGCGGCTCCTCTCCAGCGTCCTGCCGGTGGACGTGCACGTCACCATCGAGCCGGCCGCAATCCTCGCCGGCCTCGGGATCGGCCTCGCGGTGGCGGTGCTCTTCGCCCTGCGGCCCCTCCTCGAGGTGCGGCTCGTCTCCCCCCTCCAGGCGCTCCGCCACGCGTACGAGACGGAAGTGGGCCCCGCACCGCGCGATCCGCTGCGCCTCGTCGCCTTCGGCGCCCTCGTCATCGGCGTCTTCCTGATCGCGATGAGCCGCGCGGAGGAACCGCGCGTCGGCGTCGGCTTCGCCGTCGCCATCGGCCTCTCGGTGGGACTCCTCACCCTCGCCGCCCGCGGCGCCGTCTGGCTCTCGCGCCGCATCTCGCGCCTCGGCGGCGCCGCCGCGCGCTGGCCGTACGTGGTGCGACAAGGGCTCGCCAACCTGCACCGGCCCCGCAACCAGACTCGGACCGTCGTCACCGCCCTCGGGTTCGGGGTGACGGTCCTCGCGACCCTCTACCTCGTGCAGGCGAACCTCCTCAAGCAGGTCTCGCTCGCCACCATGCGGGCGGGAGGCCGCGCCAACCTGGTCTTCATCGACATCCAGCCCGACCAGGCGCGCGGCGTGGACAGCCTGGTGCGTGCGGCGGGCCTGCCCGTCATCCAGCAAGTGGCCATCGTGCCGATGCGGGTCGCCACCTTCAACGGCCTGACCGCGGACTCCATCGGGAAGCTGCCGCGGCCCGTGCGCCCGGCGCCGTGGACGATGCGCCGCGAGTACCGCTCCACCTATCGCGACACCGCGAACGCGTCGGAGAAGATCCTCGAGGGCACCTGGTGGCGCGGCACGCCCGCCGGCCCTCCCTGGCCCGTCTCGCTCTCGAAGGAGGTGGCAGAGGACCTCAAGGCCCACCTCGGCGACTCCATCACCTGGAACGTGCAGGGCACGATGGTCCCCACGCGCGTCGCCGTGATCCGGGAGGTGGACTGGGCGCGGTTCGAGCCCAACTTCTTCATCGTCTTCCCCATTGCGGCGCTCGAGCACGCCCCGCACAGCCTCGTGGTGCTCACGCGCGGCGACGACGCCGGCGTGCGGGCGCGGCTGCAACGGGCGGTGGCGGAGCGGTTCAGCAACGTGACGAGCTACGACGTGGCGCTGCTGCAGCGGACGATCGAGCGGATCTTCAGCCGCGTGGCCCTCGCCATCCGGTTCATGGCGGTGCTCTCGCTGGCGACCGGCGCCCTCGTCCTCCTCGGCGCCGTGGCGGCGGGCCGTGTGCAGCGCATCCGCGAGGGGGCGCTCCTCAAGACCCTCGGCGCCACCCGGCGCCAGCTCACCCGCATCCTCCTGGCCGAGTACCTGGCCCTCGGCCTCACCGCCGGCCTGATGGGGATCGGCCTCGCCATCGGCGGCGGCTGGGCAATGACGCATTGGGTGCTGAAGCTGAGCTTCACGGTGCCCGTCCTGCCCCTCGGCGTCGTGCTGGTCATCACCGCGGGGCTCGTCGCGCTGGTGGGGATGGCGGCGAGCCGCGAGGTGTTCCGGCGGACCGCCGTGGAGGTCCTGCGAGACGTGTAGCCAGTTACCAGGAGCCAGCCGCCAAGCACAGACGCCAGGTACCAGACGCCAAGACGCCAAGAGGAACCCTGTCCCCTTGGCGTCTGGCTTCTTCAGTTCTGAACTGGGCGCCTTGGCGTCTGGAGCCTGGCGCCTGCTGATCTCACACCGAAGTCGGCCCGCCGAACCGATACACCAGCGCCCCGGTCTCCTCGTCGTTGTCCACGTCGATGTAGCCGTCCACGACCATCCGGTTGAGCGCCTTCTCGACGTCCTTGAAGCTGCGGCCGGTGAGGGCGACGGCCTCGGCGACGGTGAGCTTGCCTCCCCGCTGCTCGGCGGCCTGCGCCAGGGAGACCTGGAACTCCTCGGTGTTTCGCGGGGCGCGGCGCGGCAGGAAGCCGGCGGGCCGCGCCCCCGCGGCGAGCGCTTGGGCGCCGCCGAGATCGGCGATCAGGAGCCGGTTGTTCTCGTCCTCCACCATCCGCGGGATCTGGAAGAGATCGATGACCTGCCCGATGCCGAACAACCCCCACGTGAACAGGTACAGGAACCCCGTCCCGTAGCGGCCGAGGTAGATGCGGTGGAGACCGGCGAGGCCGATCACCCACCCGCACCAGAGGAGATAGGCGGGGGTCTTGTCCTTCATGCGTCGAAGTTACGCGCGCCGCGGCGGATTGTCTCCCCCGCGGCGCGCGTGCGCGCCCGTGCCGCCGGCAGAGGGCTAGGCCTCGGAACCGCGCTCCCGGCTCCAGCGCTGGAAGAGCTGGAACCCGAACCAGACCAGGCCGATGATCAGGGCGATCTTGAACGCCCAGATCACGAACCCCAGGAAGATCCCGAGGAGCGGCAGCAGGAGCATGCCGAGGAGCTTGATCGCCACCAGGCCGACCACACCTGTCGCGGCAAGCACGCCTACGGACTTCAACATACGAACCTCCCGTGGATTGCCGAATCGAGTCTGATTCCCCTACGGCGATGGGCCTGGGGGGTTTCAGGAGAGCCAGGTGAGAGGGTGAGAGGTTAGGGGTAAGAGGATACGGGAGACCAAGTTGGCCGCGTCCCGCGTCTCTCCTCACCCCTCACCTCTCACGCTCTCACGCCTCTACAGTTTCTCCAAGACGTACCGCGTCAGCAACTCGTAGAGATGCCTGGTCGTATTCCCCCCGAATATCCCGTGCGTCCGGTTGGGATAGGTCATCAGCTGGAACGGCCGGTTCGCCGCCACGAGCGCGTTGACCATCATCTCGGTGTTCTGGTAATGCACGTTGTCGTCGCCGGTCCCGTGCACGATGAGGAGGTTGCCGCGCAGGTTGGCGGCGTACGTGAGGGGGGATCCGCGGTCGTAGCCGGCCGCGTTGTCCTGCGGCAGGCCGTTGTAGCGCTCGGTATAGATCGAGTCGTAGAACTTCCAGTGCGTCACCGGCGCGACCGCGATCGCCGTCCGGTAGACGTCGGGGAACTGGGTGATGGTGTTGAGCGCCATGAACCCGCCGTAGCTCCATCCCCAGATGCCGACACGCGTGGAGTCCACCCACGGGTACATCCGCCAGATGGCTCGCGCGGCGGCGGCCTGGTCGCGGGTCTCGACGACGCCCATCTGCCCGTAGATGATCTTCTCGAAGGCCCGCCCCCGCGCCCCGGTGCCACGGTTGTCCACGCTCATCACCACGTAGCCGTGCTGCGCCAGCATCCAGTGCCAGAGCATGCCGCTGCCGCCCCAGCCGTCGGTCACGGTCTGGGAGCCGGGCCCGCCGTACACCGTGAAGAACACGGGGTAGCGGCGCGTGGAGTCGAAGTCGGGCGGCTTGATCATGTACGCGTTGAGGCGCACGCCGCCGCCGATGTCCACCTGGAAGAACTCGCGCGGCGTGTGGCGCAGCGCGGCGACCCTGGCGCGCAGCCGCGTGTCGTCCACCAGGGACCGCAGGACCGCGTGGCCGGCCTGGAGGTCCACCAGGTCGGTGACGGGCGGCGTCTCGCTCGTCGAGTACGTGTGGATGGCGTAGTGGAAGTCGGGGGACGGGTTGTAGCCGTGCGAGCCCGGCTGCCCCGCGGGGGTGAGCCGCTCCGGCGCGCCGGTGCCGTCGAGCCGGGCCCGCCAGAGGTAGCGCTGCGTGACGTTGTCGGGCGAGGCGACGTAGTAGGTCCAGGTCGCGTCCACGCCGAGGAAGCCGAGGACGTCCCACGCCCCCTGCGTGACGGGCCGCGCCTGGCCGCTCGCGCGGGAGACGAGGTAGATGTGCCGCCATCCGCTCCGGTCCGAGACCCAGACGAGGTCGCGGCCGCCGTTCACGAAGGCGAGCTCCCCCATCACGTTCACCCACGCGCTGTCGCGGTCGGTGAAGAGGGCCCGGACGGCCCCGGTGCGGACGTTCGCGAGAAGCACGTCGTTCGTGTTCTGGAGGCGGTTGAGGTGCTCGAGCACCAGCTCCGCGGAGGGGGCGCCGGGCGCCGCACCCGGCGTGGCGGCCCACTCCATCCGGGCGATGTAGTTGTTGCGCGGGTCGCCGGGGACCCGCATCCAGACGGTGGGGCCTCCGGCGGCGCTCACGACGCCGACGCGCCCGGCGGCATTCGTCTCTCCGGCCTTCGGGTACTGCACCGGCTTGACGAAGGAGTAGAGGGAGTCGGTGTAGTCGATGAGGTCGAAGTCCCGGATCCCCGCGGCATCGAGCTGCCAGTAGGCGATCCACCGGCCGTCGGGGCTCCAACGCCAGCCGTCGCGGAGGCCGAGCTCCTCCTCGTAGACCCAGTCGAAGGTGCCGTTGATCCGCGTGCGCGAGCCCCCCTGAGTGAGCTGAGCGATACGCGCCGTGCCGAGGTCCTCCACGTACAGGTTGAACGCCCGCACGTAGCCGACCTTCCGGCCGTCGGGGGAGAACTTCGCGAACATCAGCGTGGAGGGCTGCGCGGCGGGGCCGCCGAGCTTCCGCAGGCGCCACGTCGTCCGGTCGAGCACCCAGTAGTCGCCGCGAGTGTTCGCCCGCCAGACCGGCTTCGAGTTGGTGAAGACGAGGAGCCGCGAGAGGTCGGGGGACCAGCTGTACCCCTCGATCGCGAGGGGTGCCGTGTCGCCAGGCACCTGGAGCCGCGCGGCGGGGACCAGGACCTCGCGCTGCCCGGTGCGCGTGTCGTAGCGGACGATGTCCTGCCCCTTCTGGCCCAGCGGCGCGCGCTCGAGCGTGGTGTAGGAGGCGCCGTCGCCGAGCCAGCGCGAGGGGCCGAACGAGCCGCCGCGGAAATCGGGGCTCGCGAAGATGCGGTCCACCGTCAGCAGCGTGGAGTCGGGTCGCGGCGCCTGCTGGGCGCGGGCCGGCGCGGTCCCCACGGCGCCGGCGGCGGCGAGCACCAAGGTCACGAACGAGCGGCGGAGCATCGGTCCTCCGTGGTCGAAGGGCGGGCCGGCCGCGCCGGCCCCTTCAGGAAAGCTAGGGATGCGCGCCCGGCCGGGCTAACTTCGGGGCTCGATGCTCATCCTCTTCGCCGTGATCCACGCCTTCATCATCGTCACCGTGTTCATCAACGCGGCGTGGCTGCGCCGCCGCGGCGGTGCGCCGCCAGCCCGGCCGACGCTTCCGTCGCTGACGGTAATCGTGCCGGCGCGCAACGAGGACGCGAACCTCCAGCGGCTCCTCCCCTCGATGCTGGCGCAGCGCTACCCCTCGGCCGAGTTCCTCGTCTACGACGACGCGTCGGAGGACGGCACGGCGGAGGTGGTGCGCCGGCACGCGGACCCGCGGCTCCGGCTGCTGCGCGGTGAGGGGCCTCCTCCCGGCTGGGTCGGGAAGGTCCACGCCCTCGCGGAGGCGACCAAGGAAGCCCGGGGCGAGGTGCTCCTCTTCCTCGATGCTGACGCGGAGCTGCTGCGCCCCGACGCGCTGGAGCGGCTCGTGTCGCACTGGGCCGCGCTCCCCGACCCCGCCGTGCTCACGGGGCTCCCCCATCTCACCGGCGGCGGGCTGCTGGTGGTCAGCGCGATCCCGTTCGCCTTCCTCGCCACGGCGCCGGTCCCCCTCCTGCGGCGCACCAGGTGGAGCGCGGCGGCGGTGCTGAACGGGCAGTGCTGGATGATCGCGCGGGAGGCGTACGAGCGCTGGCAGCCCCACCGCGCGAACGCCACCGAGGTGGTGGAGGACCTCGCCATCGGCCGCTACCTGAGCCGGCGCGGCGTCACGGTCCAGACGCGGGACCTCCAGGACGACGTCGCGGTGCGGATGTACGGGAGCCTGGGCGAAGCCTGGCACGGCTTGCGGAAAAACATGTATCCCGCGGCCGGGGGAGGCTCGCTCCTCATCGCCGGCCTCGTCCTGGCACTGTTCACCGCGGTGTACCTCGTCCCGCCGTTCCTCTCGCCGTGGTTCCTGGTGTCGCTGTACGTGATGAAGGGCGCCACGGACCGCGCCGCGCGCCTCCCCCCCTGGGTGACTCTCTTCGCCCCGCTGACCATGCTCTTGGTCGCCGCGCTCGTCGTGGACTCCGCCGTCGCCCACTGGACCGGCACCGCCCGCTGGAAGGGGCGGATCGTCGCCCGCCTCTCCTAGCCCCGGGCGCCGCGCGGTCCCACCTCTCGCGCGGGCGCCGGACGGACGGTAAGGTTAGCCGCGCCCGCATCAGCGTCCCGGCCTCTCGAGGATCCAATGGACAAGCGCGTCTGGCACGCCTTCTACGACGAAGGCATCCCCGTCATCTTCCCCTTCGTCGAGCGGACCCTCGTCGAGTCGCTGGAGCACGCGGCGGCGCATCGCCCCGACAGCACCGCGATCTGGTTCCTCAACCGCCGGCTCACCTACCGCGAGCTCCTGGACCAGGTGGACCGCTTCGCCACCGCGCTGGCGCGGCTCGGCGTGGTGAAGGGGACGCGCGTCGCGATCCAGCTCCCGAACCTCCCGCAGACCATCATCGCCTATTACGGGGCGCTCCGGGCGGGGGCGCAGGTGGTGATGACGAACCCGCTCTACGTGGCGCGGGAGATCGAGCACCAGTGGTTCGACGCGAACTGCGAGGTGGCGGTCGTCGCCGACTTCATCTTCGAGCACCGCATCAAGCCCATCCGCGACCAGCTGCCGATCAAGCACTA
>JADGQW010000146.1 GCA_017881505.1 Gemmatimonadales bacterium | reverse complement strand
GCCGCGAAGGTCACCGGCACCGTCGCGCCGGGCTGGACGCTGGCGACCCTCGATGCGGTGACCGCGCGCGAGAACGCCACGGTGGACGACGGCCACGGCCTCCGCTCGCGGCTCGAGGTCGAGCCGTTCAGCAACTACTTCGTCGGCCGGATCTCACGCGACCTCGCCCACGGCAGCTTCGTGAGGGGGATGTTCACCTCCGTGGTTCGCGACATCTCCGATTCCACCCTGCGCACCCAGATCAGCAGCCACGCCGAGGCCGCCGGCGTCGCGACCAACATGTGGTGGGGGGGGCAGACGTACCGCTGGATGGGGTGGGCGGACGTGAGCCAGGTCTCCGGCTCCCCCGCCGCGATGCTCCGCCTCCAGCGCTCGAGCGCGCGCTACTTCCAGCGCCCCGACCGCTCGCAGGGCGGGAACGGCCTGTTCAGCAACGGCCTCGACTCGTCCCTCACCGCGATGCGCGGCTACGCCTTCTACTCGCGGCTTTCCAAGGACGCGGGGGACTGGATGTGGGAGGCGAGCACGATGGTGAAGAGCCCCGGCTTCGAGTCCAACGACGTCGGGTTCAGCTCGCAGGCGGACCGTATCTGGATGAACGCCAACCTCGTCCGCCAGGTGACCAAGCCCAACCGCTTCGCCCGCTCGATGTGGTTCGACATCGGTGGCCAGACGGGATTCAACTACAGCGGCGACCGGATCGACGGCCAGTCGAACGCGTACGCCCAGGTGATGTTCCTGAACTACTGGATGATCAACGTCATGAACATCTTCCGCCCGCGGAAGATGGATGACCAACTGACGCGCGGGGGACCGGTCGTCCAGCGCGCCTCGCAGAACTTCTGGGACGTCGCGGTGATGACCGACACCCGGAAGGCGATCTACTTCACGGTCGAGCCGAACGGCGGATGCGGCGACGGCTACTGCTCGTGGGCGTTCAGCTCCAGCGTCACGGTGCGGCCCGTACCGAACGTCTCGCTGAGCATCGGGCCCTCCTGGTCCGACGATCGCGTCCACTCGCAGTACGTGACGACGGTGGCCGACCCGACCGCCGCCGCGATGTACGGCAGCCGCTACGTGTTCGCCTACCTGCGTCAGCAGACGCTGGCGATGGATACGCGGCTCGCCGTCACATTCACGCCCACGCTGACGCTGGAGCTCTACCTCCAGCCCCTGGTCGCGAGCGGCGCCTACTCCGCCTTCCACGAGTTCGACCGGCCGCGCTCCCTGGCGCGGAGCGCCTACGGCGTGGACCGCGGGACGTTCACGAAGGTGTACAGCCCGACGCAGCCGACGGTGGTCACCGGGTACACGGTGGATCCCGACGGCCCCGGAGGGGCGGCGCAGCCGTTCACCTTCAGCAACCCCGACTTCAACTTCCGGTCGCTCCGCGGCAACGCCGTGGTCCGGTGGGAGTTCCATCCCGGCTCCACGCTCTTCCTCGTGTGGACGCAGTCGCGCTCCGCCAACGCCGAGACGGGCGTGGGCGACTTCCAGCTCGGCCGCGACCTGCGCGGCCTCGTCGGCGCGCCGCCGGAGAACATCTTCCTGGTGAAGATGAGCTACTGGCTCGGGCTCTAGGACCGGTCGAAGCGGCGTGACGCACGAAGCCCCGTCGCGGATCCCGCGGCGGGGCTTCGTCTCTTCCAACCGGCGGGAGTGCGGCTACCGGTTCGCCTTCCCGACGAACTCGTCGCGCCGGTTCGCCGCCCACGCCCCCTCGGTGTGCGCCGGATCGAGGGGACGCTCCTCGCCGTACGACACCACCGCGATGCGGTCGGCGGGGATGCCGTAGGCGACGAGGTACTGCTTCGCCGCCGCCGCGCGCCGCATCCCAAGAGCCAGGTTGTACTCATCCGATCCGCGCTCGTCGGCGTTCCCCTCGATCTCCACACGCAAGTGCTGGTAGCGCTGGAGGAGCGAGACCTTCTGGTCGAGCTTCGCGCGGTCCTCCGGCGTCAGGTCCGAGCGGTCGAGCCCGAAGTGGACCCGCGCCACCAGGATGCTGTCGTCCGCCGGTGGCAGCAGCCCCGAGGCGTTGGCCGCGTCCATCCCGCCGCCGTTCTCGACCTCGGCGCGCACCGAGTCGGCGTGGGCGCGTTCCGCGGCGAGGCGCATCAGCGTGTCGTTCCGCGCCGCCAGCACGATCGAGTCGCGGCGGTGCGCCGCATCGAGGGAGTCCTTCCGGGCGGCCGCCGCGAGGTCGGGCGCCGGCTGCGGCGCCAGCGCCGCCGGCTGCGGATGACTGCACGCGGCCGCCAGCAGCACCGGGGCCACGAGACTCACCACGTTCCTTCCCAATCCGTTCATCGGTCGAGCTCCTTCTCGTCGGAGATGCGAGTGCGTGTGGCGGTGCGCCTCCCGCGCCGGGCCGACGACCCTGCCGCGACCCGCTGGGTGAGCCCTCGTCCATACCCCACTGAGGGACTTGTGTTGCGAGGAGGAAGTAACGGCTCACGGGACACGGCGCGGTGCCGCGCGCCGGGCCGCGCCCGAAACGACACGCCCCGCCGGTCGAGCTGGCGGGGCGTCGCGTACGCCGATGACTGACGGCTGATGGCGGACCACCCTCAGTGCCCCGCGTCGGCCTCCTGCTCCGAGCGGACCAGCTGGCCGGTGCGCAATTCCTGCAGCACCCGGTGCGCGCCATAGACCTTGTCGAGCGCGGCTTGGATGGCGCGGACATCCACCATCACGTTGCGGCCCTGTTCCGGGAGGTAGATGAAGTCACGGCCTAGCGCGTCGATGTTGCGGTCGAAGTTGAGGCCGACGAGCGCGAGGTCCTTGGTGACCGCGGGAGAGCCGGAATTGCCCCCGTAGGTGTCGGCGGTGGAGCAGAAGTCGAGCGGCGTGGAGAGGTCGAGCCCCGGGGGGGGCGTGCGCCAGCGCGCGGGCAGCTCCCACTCGCTCCCCAGGCCGAAGGAGAACCAGCGGTCGTACATCCCGGCGAAGGTCGTGAACGGCGGCGCCAGGGTGCCGTTGTAGGCGTACCCCTGAACCACGCCGTCGGTGATGCGCGGCGAGAAGGTGGCATCGGGGGGCACGCCGGTGCCGTAGATCTCGAAGCGCGCGCGGCCGAGCTGGGAGACGAGTTCCCCCTCCGCCGTGGTGAGCCGATCGCGCTCGCGGAAGAACGCCAGTGTGCGGGGCGTGAACGCGACGCCGAGCCGGACCCCCGGATCGTCCGGCGGGAGCGCGCCCCCCTGGAGCGCCAGCGTGGTGCGCGCCTCGTCGCCGAGCACCGAGCCCTCGAGGAGGGCCTGAGCGGCCTCCTCGGCGCTGCGGCCGCCGAGGGCGAGGCGGGTGACCTCGTCGGCGGGGCCGAGGGCGCGGGCGAAGTCGCCCAGCTGCAGCGCCAGGAGGCGCCGCTCGAGGTCGCGCGGCTGGTCGCGCAGCGCGAGGAGGCGGCTGCGGAAGAGCGGCAGCGAGTCGGCGGGAGCGAGCCGGAGCCGGCCCGCGAGGTACGCCCGCCGGAGGAGCACGGAGCCCGCGCTGCTGGCGACGTTGGCGAACGCCACGTAGCCGGGCGCGATGCGCCGCTTGTCCCGCTGGAGGGCGGCGATCTGGTCGAAGAGGCGGCCGTACCGCTCCCGCAGGGCGGGCCGCGTCTGGATGCTGTCGCGGAGCTGCCGCTCGGCGTCGCGCTTGCGGGCCATCACCACCGGGTCGTTGAGCGCGTCGAGGCCCCCCGCGGACGCCTTGAAGGAGTTCGAGACGCCGAACATCCGGTTCCGCATCCCGAGCCGCTCCCCCTCCTCGTGGTTGGCGTCGTACCAGCCGCGCATCGCGTCGAGGCGGGTGCGCAGGAAGGCCACGGACGCCGGCTCCGAGACGTCGCGGAGGAACTCGAGCTGGCTCATCGTCAGCATGCGGCTGGTGGGGCCGGGGTTGCCGATGACGAAGACGGGATCCCCGGGGCGGACGCCCTGCCCGAAGCGGAAGTAGTTGTCGGTGTGGAGCGGGCGCCCGTCGGCGCCGTAGATGCGCAGAATGGTGAAGTCGAGGTCGTAGCGCGGATACGTGAAGTTGTCGGGATCGCCGCCGAAGAAGCCGAGCTGGAGCTCGGGGGCCACCACGACCCGGACGTCGGTGTAGCGCCGGAAGACGTACGCGGAGTAGCGGCCGCCGTTGTAGAGGGAGACCATCTGGACGAAGAGGGAGTCGCCGGGGCTCCGGTGCCGCGCCAGGACGCGATCCGCCGCCGCGGCGAACGCGGCGCGCCGGGCCTGGGCGCGCTCGTCGTCGGTGCGCGCGCGGTCGAGGGCCGCGAGCACGGAGTCGGAGACGTCCTCGATGGCGACGAGCTGGTCGGCGTAGAAGCCCGGGACGCGGCGCTCCTCGTCGAGGGTCGCCGCGTAGAAGCCGTTGTCGAGCAGGTTCTCGCCGGGCCGGCTCACGGCGGCGACGCCGCCACGGGCGCAGTGGTGGTTGGTGGCGATGAGGCCGTTGGGAGACACGAACGACGCCGAGCAGCCGGGGATGCGCAGTGCCGCGAGGCGGGCGCGGGCGAACCACGCCGAATCCGCGGTGAAGCCGTAGGTCTCGCTGAAGTAGCGGGCCGGGGCGTACTCGAAGGTCCACATCCGGCCGGCGTCGAAGCGGCCGGCGCGCACGGTGTCGGGGTTGACGGCCTGGGCGGCGGCGGTCGCGCCGAACGCGGCGGACAGGACGCCGAGCAGCACGGCGGAACGGAGGGTCGAGCGCATGCGGGATCCCGGGTGCGAGGGGGTCAGAAGCGTCAGTCCCGTAAGGTCCCGCAAACCGCGGGCCGCTGCAACCCCGCGCCCTCGCGGCGGCCCCCACCCCTACCGGACTCGCAGCTCCAGGCCCCGATGGCACGCGCGGCACGACACCGCGCGGGGCTGTCCCCTCCACGGCCCCAGCACGTCGAGATCCTGTTCCACTCCGCAATCGGGGCAGACCCCGTGTGCCCGCACCACCAGCGACCGTGCGCGGAGCCGCAGCACGAGGACGCTGACGGCGCCGACGAGGCACGCGGGGACCAGCAGGAAGTGGGCGACGGGGATGAAGACGCAGACCACCGCGGCGAGGAACCACGCGCCGAACCCCTTCAGGGCCCTCGCCACGCGCCGTCCGGCGCGCAGCTCGTCCACCTCGAGCAACGCGTCGGTCGCCACGGGGTGGTAGCCCGACAGGGAGCAGATCCGGGTCGTGGTCACGCGGCTGATACCGGAACGGCGGGCGGAAGTCCGCGGGAGGAGGATGCGGTCAACTGCTGGCGGGCTCCGCGGCGGCGCCGCCCGCCTGGAAGCGCTCCTCGATCAGCCCGAGGCAGAGTCCGGCGAGCTCGAGCGCCATGCGCTCCTTCTTGCGGCGCTCCATCCCGCCGGGGGGCGGCGCCGGCACGTCGCTGCGCACCGGGGCGATGCACCAGCGCCCCATGTCGAGGCGGCAGGCCAGCCACCGGCTCCCGGTCGGGATCGGGATCCGCCAGCGGCGCATCGCCTCGTTGATCTCCTTCGGCGCGGTGTCGGGGAGGGGGCGTCCACCGCTGATGGCGATGGGCACCACCGAATCGGCGGTGGCCTCCCAGAGGCCGACCACGCGCCCCTGGAGCGCCTGACCCGCCCGGCGCAGCACCTCCTCGCGCCAGAAATCCGCCATCGGCGGCCGCGCGGGCGGCTCGGTCATCGTTGCGCTCCCGGCACCCCGCGGGGGGCCATCAACGCCGGAGCGCGGCGAGCCGCGCTTCGAGCTGGGTGAGGGTGCGTTCGTGCGTGGCCGCCGCCTGCAGCGCCTGCGCCGTCGGCGCCGCGTCGGCCCCGTCGGCGAGGCCGAGGACCCCGGCGAGCTGCCCGTTGAGGCGCGTCAGGTCGCGGGTGAGCGCCACGATCGAGTCGGCGTGCGGACCCGGCGTCGCCGCCGCGCGGAGCGCACGCGCCCCGGCGAGGGCCGCGGAATCGCGGACCATCGCCGCAGCCATCCGGTGCGAGAGCGCGGACTGCTGCCGGAGCTCCAGCGGAGTCGCCGGCACCCGCGGATCCATCCGCACCGTGAGCGGCTGCTCGAACCGTTCACCGTTGACCGTCATCCGCACACGGTACTCTCCGGGGAGGGCCCACGGGCCGCGCGGCTCGCGCGGTGTATTGTGGATGACCGCCGAAATGGGGTAGCCGTAACGCGGAGCGGGCGGCACGGGATAGCGGAGGTCCCACACGAACCGGTGCATCCCCGCACCCGTCCCGAGGCGCTGCGAGGGCCGCACCCACCAGAGCGGGATGTTCGCCCCGGAGTCCACCGGCTCCGCCGAATCGTCGCTGCTGAAGCGCCGCACCAGCGCGCCGGCGCGGTCGAGGACTTCCAGCACCACCGGCCTCGTCGCCGCCGCGGGGAGGGTGTAGTCGAGGATGGCGCCGTCGGGGGGGTTCGGGGCCGCCGGCTCGTCGATCGGGAGGGGCGTGTCGGTCCACCCGTTCCAGCGGACCCGCGTGGCCCGCGCGGGCCGGTAGAGGTACGCCCCGCGCGCGGCCGCCGCCTCTACCACCTGCCGCAGCGGCGTGATGTCGTCGAGGACCCATGCCGAGCGGCCGTGCGTGCCGGCGACGAGGTCCTGCTCGTGGATCCACAGGTCCCGCACCGACGAGCCGGGGAGGTTGAGGCGCAGCGGCTGCCAGTGGTCGCCGTCGTCGAACGACACATAGACTGACCGCTCCGTCCCCGCGAAGAGGAGGCCCTTCCGGACCGGGTCCTCCCGCACCACGTCCACCACCTCGTTCTCGGGGATGCCGGACACGATCTCGGTCCACGTCGCCCCGCCGTC
>JADGQW010000145.1 GCA_017881505.1 Gemmatimonadales bacterium | reverse complement strand
GGGTACGCCGGGAGGCCGCCGGTGGAGCCGACTCGGCCCCGCAGCCCGCGCATCCAGCCGTGGGCGGCGCCCGCCGGCGGGTCGGGTTCGTCCGGCGGGAGGTAGGGGCGCACCGCGCGCTGCGCCACCCGCATCGGGTCGTCGGTCGAGAGCCGCGCCTGGTCGGCGACGAACGCCACCGTCTTGGGACCCAGGCGCTGCGTGAAGATGACCGCGGCGACGCCCGCGACCGCCGATTCGGCGACAGCGATGACGGCCAGGGCTCCGAGGGCCACGGCGGTGATCTCCGCCGCGCGGGCGAGGCGCGGGGCGGCGCGACGGGGCGCGGCGGCCGGTTCCGCGCCGCCGGGGAGGCCGCGGTACCAGCGGGCGGCGTCGGCGTCGGACTCGGCGCCGCGGCTGCGCCAGCGGAGCAGGGGGCCGCTCAGCGCACGCTCCCGCGCCCGGTACGCGGTGCTGAGCGCGAGGGCGACGAGGGGTGGCAACGCCAGGATGAGCCACGCCGCGAGCGTGACCACCGGCGCCGCGCGGTCGTTGGAGGGAGCGGCCGTCGCGAGGGCCAGCGCCCAAGCGCCCAGGCCCGCGGCGGTCCACGCCCCCGCGGCCGTTCGCCACCCCGCGCACCACCGCCGCGCGCGCAGGATCCCCGCGCGGGCGCCCTCGCCCAGGGACGCGAACTCCCGCGCCCCCGCGAGGATGGAGCCGCTCCGGCCGTCGCGGTCGGCGGCGAGGTCCACCAGCGTGCTCCAGCGCCATCCCGCGTGGCGGAGCCGCACCGCCCGCGCGATCAGCCGCGTCCCCACGGCGAGGAACGCCACCGTCCCCAGCGCGAAGACCGCGAGCCCCAGGGCGAGGGTCGTCTGCCAGACGAAGAGGGGCACCGACGAGGGATCGGTCGTGGAGGTGGCGCGCTCGAGCTGGAAGCGCCACAGCCAGTTGCTGTGCGCCCGGAGGATCGGGGGGGTGAAGAGGATCGCCGTCAGGGTGAGGAGCGCGCCCCCCGTCGCCAGCGCGCCGACCCGGCCCAGCACCGTGCCGCGGCCGCGCATCCAGTGGAGTCCCGGGGGCGGCCACTCGATCTCGCTCTCGATGCTGGGGAGGAGGCCGCGCGCCACCTCGCCGGCGGTGGGCCGCTCGTCGGCCGACTTGGCGAGGCAGCGGTCCACCAGCGCCGCGACCTCGGGGGCGATGTCGGCGCGATGCACCCGCACCGGCGTCGGCGTGTCGTGCAGGTGCGCCGCCGCCCACCCCATCGCGGTGCGCGCCTGGTACGGCAGCTCTCCCACCAGCAGCTCGTACGCAAGCACGCCGAGGCTGTAGATGTCGCTCTTCGTCGTGACCTGTTCGCCCGAGGCCTGCTCCGGCGACATGTAGGCCGGCGTGCCGGCGACGGTGCCGGTGGCGGTGAGGCGCGTGGTCTCGTCCTCCGTGGTGGCGAGGGCGGCGCTCACCCCGAAGTCCACCACGTAGGCGCGCCCCGTCTCGTGCTCGATGAGGACGTTGCTCGGCTTCACGTCGCGGTGCACCACCTGGCGCGCGTGCGCGGCGGAGAGGGCGGCCGCCACCTCGCCGAGGATGCGGCGCGCCTCCCGCTCGCTCGCCCGCTTGTGCTGCTCCATCCACTCGGAGAGGGTGGGCCCCTCGACGTACTGCATCACGATGTAGGGGAGCTTGAGCGCCAGCGTCTCCCCCTCCGCGTACACCCGTACGACGTTGGGGTGCGAGAGGGCGGCGGCGGCGCGCGCCTCGCGCTCGAACCGCGCGCGGGCCCTGGGGTCCGCCGCGAGCCACGGCGCCAGCACCTTCACCGCCACGAGACGCTTGAGGGCCGGCTCCCGCATCAGGAAGACGGCCCCCATCCCGCCGGTGCCGAGCACGCGGAGCAGCTCGTACTGCGGCTGCACCGAGTTGCGGAGGTCGGCGGTGACCAGCTCGAGGTCGGAGGGGGGTGCTTCGGCCGGCTCCGCGGCATCCGCCGGCGTGGACACGAGCGAGGCGCCGCACGTCGGACAGACGGCGGCTCCGCTCGGCACGGTGGCGGAACACTCAGGGCAGTACGGCATCGCGGCCTATTGTACTTGGACGCCCGAGGGGGGCGCCAGCGTTGCTACGGCCCTCCGGGGCGCGCTCAGAGCAGCTTCGCGACAAGTCCACCAACCAGATACCCCACGGCGGCGACGCCGAGCCCCACCACGAACATGTCCACGCCGCTCCGGAAGATGCCGCGGCCGGTGAAGACGCTGCGCGCCGCGCCCACCCCGAAGTGCGAGAGCATCGCGACGGCGAACGCGGTCCAGATGGCGGCGGGCCCGCTCAGCACCAGGAACGGCGCCACAGGGAGGAACGCCCCCACCGCCGTGGCCGAGCCGGTGACCCACGCTTCCTTGATGGGCGTGGAGTGCGCCTCGCCGATCTTGAGCTCCTCGCGGACCTTCTCCGCCAGCGCGCGGGTGGGGTCCTTGATGACCTCCTGCGCCATCTGGTGGGCCTGCGCCGCGGGGATCCCCTTCGCCTGGTAGAGGAGCGCCAGCTCCTCCGCCTCCACCTCCGGCATCATCAGGATCTCGTCGGCCTCCATCGCGATCTCGTGGGCGTAGACCTCCTGCTCGCTCTTCGCCGCGAGGTAGCCGGAGGAGCCCATCGAGAGCGCGTCGGCGAGGAGCCCCGCCACGCCGCTCAGCACCACCGTCTGCGGCGACACGCTCGCGCCGATGACGCCGGCGACGAGGCCGAAATTCGCGGTGAGGCCGTCGTTGAAGCCGTAGACCACGTTGCGGAGGAAGCCCCCCGACGATGCCTGGTGCCACGGCTCCCCGGGCTGCCCCGTCAGCCCTCCCAGCGTCTCGGCGTGCTTCGCCGACTCCTGGGCCAGGAGGAGCGCCGTGTCCTTCGTCGCCCCCGCGCCGCTGTCGCGGTAGAGGTCGAGGTACCCCTTCACCTCGCGCCCTTCCTCGTGGAGGAGGAGCTGGGTGAGGAGGCCCGGGCCGAAGCGGCGCGCCATCCAGGCGAGGACGCGGGCACGGAGGGTGGGGCGCGGCGCCGCGACCGCGTGCCCGTCCTTCTCGAGCAGCTCCTGCCACTTCGCCGTGTGGCGGTCCTCCACCTCGGCGAGCTTCAGGTAGATGGTCTGCCGCGCGGGGTCGGGCTCGACGACGGCGAGGACGCGATAGAGGAACGCGGCGTCGGCTTCGTCCTGCCAATGTTCCCGCCACGTCTCGGCGGTCTTGTGGTCGCTGGACATGGGGTTAGGATAGCACATTCCGGGGCCGCTGTCAGACGGTGGGTGCGGCCGCCGAACGGGTGGGGATGAAAGGGGCGCGATGGGCACCGAGCTGTTCTCGGACGCGTGGGCCGCGGGCTGGGCGAAGGAGATCAACGGCAGCGACGCGTTCCGCGTGGCGGCCCTCAAGTGGGAGAGCGGCTTCGTGCTGGTGATGGACGGCGACCCCGCTATCGGCCTCGCGGAGCCGCGCGCGGTGTTCGTGCAGCTCTCGGGGGGCGAGTGCCGCGCCGGCCGCTCCGCGACGGAGGTGGACCTGGCCAGCGCGCCGTACATCCTCCGCGCCAGCCCCGCCGTCTGGCGCCACGTCCTGGGCGGGGACCTCGAACCGGTCGGCGCGGTGATGACGGGGCTGATGGACCTCTCCCGCGGCAACCTCGTCAGCCTCGCGCCGTGGCTGGGAGCGGCGAAGGAGCTGTTGCGCGCCGCGTGCCGCGTGGAGTGCGCCTTCCCCGAGGGGATGGACTGAGGCGCGGATCACCGCTCACCGCTCACCGCTGACGGCTCACGGCTCTCTTGGCGTCTTGGCGTCTGGCTCCTGCCTGTTCTGAACTTGGCGTCTGGCTCCTGTCGACTTAGGTTACGCGCCTTCCCCCACACGGATCCCCCTGCATGTCCGTCCGCCTGATCCCGGTGACCAGCAGACGCGAGCTGAAGCGGTTCATCTACCTCCCCGAGGCCCTGCACGCGGGCCACGCGCAGTGGATGCCGATGAACCTGTACATGGACGACTGGGACTACTTCGACCCGAAGAAGAACCGCGCCCTCTCGTACTGCGACACGACGCTGATGTTGGCCGAGAAGGACGGCGTGCTCGCCGGGCGGGTGATGGGGATCATCAACAACCGCCACAACGCGGCGGTGAAGGAGCGGACGGCGCGCTTCGCGCTCCTCGAGAGCACGCACGATCAGGAGGTGCTCCACGCCCTCCTCGCGCACGTCGAGGGATGGGCAAAGGCGAAGGGGATGACGAAGGTGGTCGGTCCCTTCGGCTTCAACGACCAGGACCCCGAGGGGTTCCAGGTCGAGGGGTTCGAGCACCACCCCACGATGGTCACCTACTACAACTTCCCGTGGCTCATCCCGATGCTGGAGAAGGAGGGGTACGGGAAGGAGACCGACTACGTCGTCTACAAGGTGCCGGCGCCGAAGGCGGTCACCGAGCTGATGTCGAAGCTGGCCGAGCGGGTGGAGAAGCGCGGCTTCCGCGAGGTCGGCCTCAAGAACAAGAAGCAGGTCAAGCAGTTCATCGTCCCCGTCCTCCAGCTGATGAACGAGGCGTACGTCGGCATCTACGGGTACTCCGCGCTCGACGAGCAGGAGATGGAGGACCTCGCCAAGAAGTACCTCCTCTTCCTCGACATCCGCTTCCTCAAGATCGTGGTGAAGGACGGCCAGGTGGTCGCCTTCATGGTGGCGATGCCCGACCTCAACGAGGCGTTCACGGCGTCGCGCGGGCGGCTCTTCCCCATCGGCTGGTTCCACCTGCTCCGGGTGCTGAAGCGGCGGCGGTTCCAGCAGCTCGACATGCTCCTCGCCGGCGTGAAGGAGGGCTACCGCGGCAAGGGGCTCGAGATGCTGATGGCCCGCGAGATGACGCTTTCGATGATGGCGGCGGGGGTGGATGTCATCGACAGCCACCACGAGCTGGAGACGAACACGCTGGTGCGGGCGGAGATGGAGCGGCAGGGGGGCGTGGTGTACAAGCGGTACAGGATATTCCAGAAGACGGTGTAGCGCCGTTTACCGCTCACCGCTCACCGCTCACCGCTAACCGTTGACCGCTCACCGGCTCCTGCGTCGGTGGGCGGTCGTCTTTCGCGGTACACGGTGAACGGTACACGGCGAACGGTACACGGTGCGCGGTGAGCGGAGCGTGGCCCGCCGGCCTCAGAAGGCGGTGGAGTGGGACGGGATGGACAGGACGACAGCGACGAGGGCCACGAGCGCGGCGACGGCTCCGGGGTAGCTGCCGAAGCGCACGCCCCCGTACCCCGACATCTGGAGTTCCTTCGCGGGGCGCTGGAGCGCCTCGACCTGCGCGGTGAGTGAGACCAGATCGCCGAGATTGTAGCTGACGGCGAGCAGCCCTCCGAGGTCGTAGCCGGCGGTGAGCGACCCGTCGGGGTTGCCGGGCGTGGAGGGCTCCTCCGCGAGGAGGATCACACCGGGTGCGACGTCCACGCTGCGGTTCCCTTCCAGCCACACGCGGTATCGCCCCTTCAGCCCGGCGCGCAATCGCGCCATCCCCAGGCCGTCGCCTTCGACGAACGCCGTACCGCCCACGGCGTAGCGCTCGCCGAGGTTCCGCATGTAGCCGAGCTCCCACGTCATCAGGTGCCCGGTCGCCGCGCCGCCCGCGTTGGCGGAATCGCGTCGTGAGCCGAAGCTGAATCCGACCTCGGTGATCGCGAAGGAGGTGCAGTCGGGGAGCGGCCTGCCGCGCCAGCAGGTCTGCGCCGTGGCGGGGGAGGGCGTCGCGAGAGCGGCGCCGACGAGCGCAGCGAAGACGACTACAGGGACCCGCCTGTGCATCGGTCCACGGTCCACGGTCAACGGTTCCCCGACCACGCCGGCCTCCAGTGAGTGCCGACCCCAACCTCGTGCGACCGCGTCATCTCAGCGTCAAGGGCCCGCGGCGCCGACCGCTCACCGCTCACCGTTGACCGCTCACCGGCTCCTGCGTCGGTGGGCGGTCGCCTTTCGCGGTACACGGTGAACGGTACACGGTAAGCGGTGCACCGTCCCTGGCCTTGACGCCCCCTTGACGCCCCTCCGGCAGGTTGCCCCCCGGAACCCTGGAGGGACTTGCCATGAGCGCGCTCGCCGACCGTCCGCACTTCGACCTCTCGCCCGCCGGGCGCACGACGCCCGCGGGTCTCGCGAGCGCCGCCTTCCGCCGGGCCTACCTCGTCACGATGCGGCCGTACCTCTGCTTCGTTTCCGGCGCTGCGGGGCTGGTGGGCCTCGCCCTCGCGCCCGCCATCACCCCGGACGCGCTCGGCGCTGCCTTCGCCGCCCTCTTCCTCACCTATGGCCTCGGGCAGGCGCTGACCGACGTCTTCCAGACCGACACCGACGCCCTCTCCTCTCCCTACCGGCCGCTGACACAGGGCGCGATCCGCAAGCAGGACGTGGCCCTGGTCTCGCTCCTGGGCCTCGGCCTCTGCGGCGCCGTGCTCGGCGCGCTCAACGCGTGGACGCTCCCCCTCAGCGCCCTCGGCGTCGCGGGGCTGGCGAGCTACTCGTACTTCAAGCGGCGCTGGTGGGCCGGCCCCGCGTGGAACAGCTGGGTGGTCGCGCTCCTCCCGGCGATCGGCTTCCTGTGCGGCGGCGCGCGCCCCGAGGCGCTCCTCCGCTCGGGGGACGTCGTTCCCGCCGCCCTCAGCGTCTTCTTCAGCTACGCCGTCTTCGTCCTCCTCGGCTACTTCAAGGACGTCTCCGCCGATCGTGCCACCGGCTACCGCACCCTGCCGGTGGTGGCGGGCCCGTACGCCGCCGCCGCGGTAAGCGC
>JADGQW010000029.1 GCA_017881505.1 Gemmatimonadales bacterium | reverse complement strand
TGGGCTGCTGGGCGGCGCGGCCTCCGTGGTACCCGCGCCAACGGTGGAGGAGGGCCGTCAAGCCGTCGTCAAGGAAGTACGCCCCAGAGAGGAGTGCCCAAGGAGGGAGTCGAACCCTCACCCCGTTGCCGGGAGCGGATTTTGAGTCCGCCGCGTCTGCCATTCCGCCACTCGGGCCGACGGATAATCTAGCGCGCGATCGCGGCGGCCGCGCAGCCCCCCAAACGCCAGCGGGCGCCTCCTCGGCGCCCGCTCGCCAACCGGTGTCGTAATCTCCCTGACCTACTGATCGAACTCCGGCTGGGAATCTGGCCGGGCACCCGGTCGCATCCGCATCCCGGGCTGCATGCCGGGGCCCATCCCTTCACCCCTCCCCATCCCGCCGCCGCGGCGGATCGCCTGGACCCGGTTCATCAGCTGCTGACGCATCACCAGGAGCTTCACCCGCTGCAACGGGTTCAGGAACTGGGCCAGCTCCCGCAATTCCTGCTGCTCCGACTGCGCCCGCTGCACCCGCAACGCGGCGATGCCGTCCAGCAGATGCGCCAGGCTGTCCTGGTTGGCCGCCACGCCCGGCTTCATCTGATCCATCGCGGCGCGGAACATGTCCGCCTCGCGCTGATTGAAGTCGCGGTGCCGGTCCTCGTTGGCACGCGATACGGTCCGCAGGCGCTCCATCTGCTGGTCGTTGAGGCCCAACTGGTTCCGGATGGCCTGCCCGAAACGCTCCTCGATCTGGGCGCGCATCATCGCTGCGCGGTCGGGATTCTGCATCCCCTCGCGCATCATCCGGCGGTTCATCGGACCCTGCATGCCCGGCTGATCGGCCGGCGGCGCATTCGGGGGCACCTGAGCCACCGCGCCGACCGCGAAGCCGGCCACGAGCCCTCCCACGATGCCCAGTCGCACGTACGTCCTCATAGTTTGGTCTCCTCAGACTGCTGCACGGCCTGCAGCACGGCTCGCAGCTGCTCTTCCGACAGATCGTCCCACGTCCCGTTCGACGACACCCGCACCGGCTCCGCGACGGACGGCTTCACCTCGCCGGCCACCCGCAACAGCCGCTCCAGCCCCTGCACGTCGAGCGAATCCATCCCTTGCGCGAGGGTCGGCACGGCGACGTCGGCCGCCCCACGCGGCCAGAGGATGCTCCGCGCCATCGTCCCCCCCAGCACGACGACCAGCGCCGCGGCCGCCACACCCATCCAGCGCGGAGCGACCGGGAACGCCCACCGCAGCGCGACCACCCGCGACGCGGGCTCCGGCTCCTCGCGCAGCCGGGCGGCCACCCGCGCCACGACCCGCTCGGCGTCCACCCGCTCCGCCCGCCGCGCCGCCTGCGCGTCCAGCCGGCGGAGCGCGCGCGCCAGATCGTCCGGGAGTTCGTTCATCGCACCGCCTCCTTCAGCCGCTTGACCGCGTGGTGGAAGTGCACCCGCGCCGACCCCTCGCTGATGCCCAGCCCCTGCGCGATCGCACCGTAGTCCTGGCCCTGCTGCGCCCGCAGGAGAAAGACCTCCCGCTGCAGCCGCGGCAACCGCGCGATCTCCGCCCCGAGCCGCTCCGCCGTCCACCCCGCCTCCGCCTCCCCCGCCGGGTCCCCCGAGCGGTCGGGGACGTCCGGCGTCAGCTCCACCAGCATCTGCTTCTTCCACCGCCGCCGCCGGTCCTTCAGCAGGTTCGAGCCGATCGCCAGCAGCCACGTCCGGAAGCTGGCCCCGCCCCGAAAGCCCCGCAGCCCGCGGAATGCGCGAAAGAACGCGTCCTGGACCAGGTCCTCCAGCTCGTCCTCCGGCGCCCCCTGGATCGCGAGGAACCGCGCCAGCGGCGCGGTATGCCGGCGCACGAGCTCGGCCGCCGCGTGCTCATCGCCCGACTGGTACCGGGCGATCAGGTCGCCGTCATCCGCGACGGTGGTCACCGGAGCTCCCATGCGACACCGACTTAGACGTCACCCGCCTCCCCGCGTTAACCGCCTACGTCCCGGCCGACCGGCCCGACGCCCGTGCCGAAGCGTCGCCGAATGACGATCCCTTTACTCCTCATTCCGCGCCGGAGCGCCGGCGCGCGCCGCCACAATCTACCACCCGCGTTAGGGACTGGACGCGACGCCCGCCGACGCCTACGGTGGAGGCGTCGCGCTGGGGCACGGGCGCGGTGCGATGATGGTGCCGAGTCGCCCGCCGCCGGAAAGGGAGACCGCAATGGCCGGGGATCAGTATCGCTACGTGACGGTAGACTCCGAAGTGGGCGTCGGCACGCTCACCCTGAGCCGACCCGAGACGCAGAACGCCCTCACGGCGGACATGGTGGAAGAAGCCATCGCCGCCTTGCGCTGGCTCATCGCGCGGGAGGAGGTGCGCGCGATCCTCATCACCGGTGCGGGCCATTCCTTCTGCGCCGGGGCGGACCTCGACGAGCTGAAGCGCCTCGAGGAGGGGGACGAGGCCCTGCAGCGCCGCCTCGTGGACGGCGCGCGCGCGCTGGGGAACGAGATCCGCGCGGCCCCGCAGCCGGTGCTCGCGGCGCTGAACGGCGTCGCGGCCGGATGGGGCGCGAGCCTCGCCCTCGCCTGCGACCTGCGGATCGCCGGGAACAACACGAAGATCGGGCAGGTCCTCACGAAGCTCGGCCTCTCCTCCGACTGGGGGAGCACGTTCTACCTCACCCGCCTGGTGGGACCCGCGAAGGCCATGGAGCTGTTCATCAGCGGCGACCTGATCGACGCGGCGGAGGCGCTGCGGATCGGGCTGGTGAACCAGGTCGTGGAGAGCCACCATCTCGCCGACGTGGCCCGCTCCTGGGCGCGGCACATCGCGGCCGCGGCGCCGCTGGCGGTGCACGCGCTGAAGCACCTCGTGTACCTCAGCGACTATGTGTCGCTCGACGAGATGATCGACCTGGAACTGGCCGCCCAGCGCGAGTGCCTCCGGAGCGCCGACGCGCGGGAGGGACTGGACGCCTTCTTCACGCGGCGCCTGCCCCGGTTCGTGGGGCGCTGACCCGCACGCGGGGCGCGGGGCCGCGGCCGCTGCGGCAGCTTGCGGCGTCCCGCACCGGGCGTAGCTTCGACTCGTGAGCCGACCCCTCGTCATCGCCCATCGCGGCGCCTCCGGGCACGAGGTGGAGAACACCCTCGCGGCCTTCCGCGCCGCCGGCCCCCTCGGCGCCGATGCGGTGGAGCTCGACATCCACGAGACCGCCGACGGCGCGTTTCTCGTCCACCACGGCAACATGGTGGGCACCCGGCACATCAGCCACTGCAGTCTGCGCGAGATCCGGGAGCAGCTCCTTCCCAATGGCGAGCCCGCCCCCGTCCTCGACGAGGCGCTCGCCGCGATCCTTCCCGGGATGATGGCGTACGTGGAGGTGAAGAAGCTCTCGCCGGAGAACGACCGGCACTTCCTCGCCGTGCTCGACCGGTCGCCCGCGCCCCAGCGGGTCGCGATCCACGCCTTCGACCACCGCATCATCCACCGCCTCGGGGAGGCGCGGCCCCATCTGCGGCGCGGCGTCATCTCCGCCTCGTACCCGGTCAATCCGGTGCGGTGCATGGCGGACGCCGACGCGCAGATCCTGTGGGAGGAGTGGCCCTTCATCGACGACGCGCTCGTCGCGGCCGTGCGTGGCGCGGGGATGGCACTCTACGCTTGGACGGTGAACGACGCCGAGCGGATGGGACAGCTGCTGCGCCTCGGCGTGGACGGGTTGTGCACCGATCATCCCGACGTGGCGCGGCGGGTGATCGACGCGCTGCCCGCTTGAGCGCCCCGGCGCCGGGGGTGACCGACCTCCACGTCCACGTGCACCCCTGGCGCGAGGCGGCCCCCGCCGTCCTGGAGACGCTGCGCCGGGGGCACGAGGACCACTGGGACCAGCTCCTCGCGATGATGGACGAGCCGCGGCTCCTCCTCGACGCGATGGACCGCGCGGGGGTATGGCGCGCCGGGCTGATCAACTACCCGAGCCCCGACGTGCTCGGCTTCACCGACGAGGCCAACCGGTTCTCGGCCCGCTACGCCGAGGCGTCGCCGGAGCGGCTGCTGCCGTTCGGCGGTGTGCACCCGCGGTACGCCGGCGACGTGAAGGGCCAGGTGGACGAGCTGCTCGCGATGGGGATCCGGTGCCTCAAGCTCCACCCCCCGCACCAGCTCTTCCCCGCGAACGCGCACACCCAGGGGCTGCGGACCCTCGGCACTCTGTACCGGCGCTGCGAGGAGCGGGGCCTGCCGGTTATGATCCACACCGGCACGAGCGTCTTCCCCGGCGCGCGCTGCAAGTACGGGAACCCGATGGAGCTGGACGACGTCGCGGTGGACTTCCCGGACCTCCGGATCGTGATGGCGCACGGGGGCCGGCCCCTGTGGATGGCCGAGGCGTTCTTCATCCTGCGGCGGCACCCGAACGTGCACCTCGAGATCTCGGGCATCCCGCCGCAACGGCTCCTGGAGTGGTTCCCCCGGCTGGCCGAAGTCGCCGACCGCGTGCTCTGGGGGACCGACTGGCCGAGTCCCGGCGTGCGGGACCTGGGGCAGAACCTGGCGCAGCTGCGAAACCTGCCGCTGCCCGAGGACGTCAAGACGAAGATCACGTGTGAGAATGCCCTGCGACTGTTCCCTCAACAGAGAGGTGCACCCAGTGACCAGTGATAAGACGCCAAGACGCCCAGCGACGCGCGGCGCCGGGTGGACCGCAGTGGTCCTCCTGTGCACCGCACTGCTCGCCGCGGGCACGGCCGGGCCCGCCGCGGCCCAGCAGCAGCAGGCCGGACGCATCACCTTCGACAGGTACACCCTGCCCAACGGGCTGACGGTGGTGCTCTCGGAGGACCACGCCGTCCCGGTCGTCACGGTGAACGTGTGGTACCACGTGGGAAGCTCCAACGAGCGGCTCGGCCGCTCCGGCTTCGCCCACCTCTTCGAGCACATGATGTTCCAGGGGTCGGCGCACGTGAAGAAGTCGGAGCACCTGCAGCTCGTCGAGCGGGCCGGCGGCTCGATGAACGGCTCGACGACGGAGGACCGCACCAACTACTTCGAGACCCTCCCCTCGAACCGCCTCAACCTCGGCCTCTGGCTCGAGGCGGACCGGATGCGCTCCCTGGCCATCACGCCGGCGAACCTCGAGAACCAGCGGCAGACGGTGAAGGAGGAGCGTCGTCTCGGCGTGGACAACCAGCCCTACGGCCGCGCGTTCGAGGTGGGTCCGACACTCCCCTTCGACTCGACGTCGTGCTTCCCCTACTCGCACTCCGTCATCGGCTCGATGGCCGACCTCGATTCGGCGAAGGTAGAGGACGTGCAGGCGTTCTTCCACCAGTTCTACGCGCCGAACAACGCCGTCCTCGCGATCGTGGGGGACTTCGACGCCGCGGAGGCGCGCGCCCTCGTGCAGCAGTACTATGGCGACATCCCGCGGGCGGAGGCGGCGGCGCCGCTCGAGTGCCGGATGCAGTTCGGCACCGGCAGCCGGCGGCTCGAGATGACCGACGACAAGGCGAACCTCCCCCTCGTCGCCCTGATCTACAAGGCGGCGGCGGTGAACGACGCCGACGCGCCGGCGCTCGAGCTCCTCACCACCATCCTGGGGCAGGGTGAATCGAGCCGCCTCAACCTGCGGCTGGTGCGGCAGGAGCGCGCCGCGGTGCAGAGCTTCGGCTTCGGCGACCTCCGGCGCAGCGCCGGCCTCGTCATGCTCGCGGCCATCGACAACCAGGGGATCCCGACCGCACGGGTCGAGCAGCTCCTGAACGACGAGGTGGACAAGGTCCGCAACGACACCATCGCCCAGGCCGAGCTCTCGAAGGCCCAGAACCAGTACCGGGCCGGCGTGGTCCGCCAGCGGCAGACCTCGATGGGCGTGGCCGAAGCGCTCCAGTCGGCGCTCTGGTTCGACGGCTCGCTCGACGCCGCCAACACCGACATCCAGCGGCACCTCGCCGTCACGACCGCCGACCTGCGGCGCGTCGCGCAACGCTATCTCACGCCCGAGAACCGGCTGACGCTGATCGTGAATCCGCCGGCGCCGAATGGCGGGGGGAACTGACGATGAATCAGCATCCAGACGCCAAGACGCCAAGGAACCACGCGGTGTCCTTCGCCAAGGGGTCGGTCTGCTCCCTGGCCCTCGCGGGTTCCCTGGTGGCCGGACTGCTCACGCTTCCCGGCGTGGCCCAGGCGCAGTTCCCCGCCTCGCCGCCGGCGCCGACCGCGCTGCGGCCGGTGCGCTTCCCCGCGTTCGTCACGGCGCGGCTCCCCAACGGGATGGACCTCATCGTCGTCGAACGGCACAAGCAGCCGGTCGCGACGGTGTCGCTCGCCGTCCCCGGCGGCAACATCTACGAGCCGGTGGAGAAGACCGGCCTCGCCGACGCGGTGGCCGAGCTCCTCACCAAGGGCACCACGACCCGCACCGCCGATCAGATGGCGGCGCAAGTCGAGGGGGCCGGCGGCTCCGTGTACGCCAGCGCCGACCCGGACTTCCTGCGGATCGGGGTCTCCTCCCTCTCGGAGAAGCTCCCGCTCGCGTTCGAGGTCCTCGCGGACATCGTCACACACTCCACGTTCCCGGCCACGGAGGTCGAGCTCCAGCGGACGCGGGCCCTCTCCGCGCTCCAGATCGAGCTGTCGCAGCCGGCATCCATCGCCGACCGGGTCTTCCGGCGCGAGGTGTACGGGACGCATCCCTATGGGCGGAGCACGACGCCCGCCTCCGTCCGGGCGATCACCCGGGACGACATCGTCGCCTTCTACGGCCAGCGGGTCCGGCCCGGCGGCGCCCTCCTGGTCGTCGCCGGCGACGTGAACGCCGCGCAGGTCCGCACGCTCGCCACCCGCGCTTTCGCGGCGTGGCGCGGCGCCTCCGGCCCCCCGGCACCCTCGCCAGAGATCCCGGCACGGGCCCACACCGAGCTGATCCTCGTCAACAAGCCCGGCGCCGTGCAGTCGAACATCCTCGCGGGGTTCCCCTTCATCACCCCGCGCGACCCGGCGGTGTATCCGCTGACGATCGCCAACAAGATCGTCGGCGGCGGCACCGACGCGCGCCTCTTCCTCATCCTGCGCGAGCAGCACGGCTGGACGTACGGGTCGTACTCGTACTTCAGCCGCCCGCGCGGCACGGGTGTCTTCGAGGCCAACGCCGAGGTCCGCACCGCGGTCACCGACAGCGCCCTCGCCGAGCTGCTCCACCAGCTCGACCGGATCCGCAACGAGGTGCCGCCCGACAGCGACATCGCGGCGGCGAAGAACTACCTCGCCGGCTCCTTCCCGCTCACGATCCAGACGGCGCAGCAGATCGCCGGCGCCGTGGCGAACGCGCGACTCCTCGGCCTGCCCGACGACTACGTCATCCGGTACCGGGAGCGCCTCGCGGCGGTCACGACGCCGGAGCTCACGGCGGCCGCCCGCGCGCATTTCGCGACCGATCGCATGGTGATCCTGGTGGTCGGCGATGGCCCGATCATCCTCCCCAAGCTCAAGCCCCTCGGCTACCCGATCCGCATCGTGGACGTGGAGGGGAATCCGCTCACCGAGGCCGACCTCACGCCGCGCGCCACCGCCGTGAACTGGGCCATCGACCGCCTCGCGCCGATGAGCCTGACGTACCGGGTCCTCGTGCAGGGGAACCCGATGGGTGACGCGTCGCGCACCATCGCCCGAACCACTGTGGGCGGCCGCGCCGTCCTCCAGGTGACCGGCACCACGAACATCGGCCCCTTCCTGCGCCAGACGGACACCACCGTGATCGACGCGCAGACGCTGGCGCCGGTCAGCGTGCGGCAGGCGATGACCGTCCAGGGCCAGCAGGCGTTCGTGCGCCTCGATTACGACGCCCTGCACGTGCGCGGCCAGGCCCGCGTCCCGGGTCCCCAGGGCCCGCACGACCTCACCGTGGACACGACGCTCGCGGCGGGGACGTTCGACGATAACGAGACCGAGCTCCTTCTCGGGGCGCTCCCCATCGCGGCGGGCGCGCATTTCACCATCCCCGTCTTCGCGGGAAGCGAAGGCCACGTGCGGATCCTGACGCTGGCGGTGAGCGGCGAGGAGTCGGTCACCGTGCCGGCGGGCACCTTCGCCTGCTGGCACATCGAGATGACCGGCGGCGAGCAGGGGATGACGTTCTTCGTGACGAAGGACGCCCCGTACGTCATCGTGAAGTACGCGATGGTGGGGATGCCGGTGGGATTTGAACTGACCGCTCGACAGTAGCCAGACGCCAAGATGCCAGGTGGGCTAGTGCCCGGTGCTGTGCCGGGTACTAGCCCACTGTCGTTCGGGGGGTCGTTGTGCGGCGGAGGTGCTAGGCGGTCGGCGCCCCCGCGTCCGGGGCGGTCGGCGGCGCATCGGGGGCCGCGGCCGCCGTCCCCGCGCGGACCTTCGCGAGCTCGGCCTCGAGCTTCGCGATCTCCTCCTCGGCGGCCGCGATCCGCCGGATCTGCAGTTCGGTATCCCCCTCCGCGAGCGCCTCCCCCTTCGACTGCCGGTACGCGAGGTAGCCGAGGTCGCGTGCGGCGTGGTCCTTCCGGCGGCGCACGCCGGCGATCTCCATCCGCAGCTTGCTCTCGTCTATGGCCTGGGCGGCCTTCTTGCCGAGCTGGTCGAGTCCCGCGGCGACACGGTCCATGAGCTTCATCGTGGCCTCCTTGGGAATCCCCTACGGCCGGGAGCGCCGGGAGGGTTCACGGGGCCATCGCGGGGGGGCCGGACGCACGACGGCCCCCGATCGCTCGAGGGCCGTCGCCGACGGTGTTGCGGGTGGCCGTCGCCGCGGCCCCCCTTATGTCGTTGCGGGTACCGGCCGAAGCCGGCCCCTATGTGGCTCGGGTGGCCGTCGCGGCGGCCCCCTTATGCTGTAGCGGGTACCGGCCGAAGCCGGCCCCTATGCTGCGGTGGGTACCGCCCGAAGGCGGCCCCTATGTCCTGCACCGCGTCGCGGACCTGCGCCCGCGCGCGGCCTATGTCTCGTCAGGCGCTGGCCGCCTCGGCGACCGGATACACGCTCACCATCTTCTTGTCCTTCGCCTTCCACTCGAACTTCACCACGCCGTCCACCTTCGCGAAGAGCGTGTGGTCCACGCCGAGTCCGACGTTCCGGCCGGCCTGGATGTGCGTGCCGCGCTGGCGCACGATGATGTTGCCCGCGATCACCGCCTCGCCGCCGTAGCGCTTCACCCCGAGGAACTTCGGCCCGGAGTCGCGCCCGTTGCGGGTGCTGCCTACGCCTTTCTTATGCGCCATACGTCACCACCATCCGTCAATGCGTCCGTGGGTCCGGCGTCAGCCGAGCACGACGGAGTCGATGCGGACCTCCGTGTACTTCTGCCGGTGCCCCTGCTTCCGCGCGTAGCCCTTCCGCCGCTTCATCTTGAAGACGATGATCTTCTTCTCTTTGCCGTGCCGGACGACTTCGGCGGTGACCTTGGCGCCCTTCACCAGCGGCGTGCCGGCCTGGATCGCCGTGCCGTCGGAGCCGAGCAGGACCTCATCGAAGGTCAGCTTCGCCCCGGGCTCCGCGTCCACCGTGGGGAGCTTCACGAGCCGCCCCGGCTCCGCTTTGAACTGTTTTCCGGCCGTTCTGAAGATCGCGTACATCGTCTGACCCGTTCGCCGTTTCGTTAACTGCGTGATGCAACAGCCTTTAACTATAGCCTGACGTGACCTCAAGGTCAACGGCCTGCTGTCGGCGCGCAGCGAGCGACCGGAAGGCCTGGAGCCGGGAGACGGGAGCGGCTACGCGACGAGATACGTCGCCGTGACGTCGCGGCCCGCCGGCTGGCTCATCAGCTTGAACTCGTCGAGCTTCATCATCGGGTCGTCCCGGATCTCGAGATCGATCCCCGTCTGCTTGGCGAGGTTCCGCAGCAGCCCCGGTTCCTCCTCCAGCATGTAGATCGCCACCTCGGGATGGAGCCGCACCGTCATCCGCGGGTCCTTCCCCTCCACGGCTGCGCGCTTCAGCGACCGCTCCAGCCGCCGCACGACGGTCTCCGGGAGGAAGACGCGCCCGGTGCCGGTGCAGCTCGGGCACGCCTGCGTCATGGACTGGAGGAGCGAGGGGCGCACCCGCTGCCGCGTCATCTCGATCAGGCCGAGGTCCGACACGGCGAAGGCCTTGGTGCGGGCCCGGTCGCGCGAGAGGGTCTGGCGCAGCTCCTGGAGCACCTTGTTGCGGTTCTCCGAAGCCTCCATGTCGATGAAGTCGCACACGATGATGCCGCCGACGTCCCGGAGGCGCAGCTGCCGCCCGATCTCCCGTGCCGCTTCAACGTTCGTCTTGAGGATCGTCTTCTCGGGGTCCTTCTTGCCGGTGTAGCGCCCCGTGTTCACGTCGATGGAGACGAGCGCCTCCGTCGGCTCGACGATGAGGTAGCCGCCGGTCGGCAGCTCCACGCGCCGCTTGAAGAGGTCCCGGATCTCGCCCTCGACCTCGAACTTGTCGAACAGCGGCGTCTCGTCCTTGTAGAGCGTCACCCGTTCCTTCAGCTCCGGCCCCACCTGGTCGAGGTACGCGTGGATCTCGTTATAGAGCTCCTTCGCGTCCACCCAGAGATGGTCGACCTTCGCCGAGAAGAGGTCGCGGATGATGCCGCGCGTGAGGCTCGTCTCCCGCTGGATGAGCGAGGGGGGCCGCACGAACGCCTTCTTCTTGTTGATCTTCTTCCAGAGCTTGAGGAGGGCGTCGAGCTCGCGCTTGAAGTGGTCCTCGGTGACCTCCTCCCCGACGGTCCGGACGATCACGCCGCCCTCGTCCTTGGGGAGGATCTTCTGCACCATCTGCCGGAGGCGCGCGCGTTCCTCGCGCGATTCGATCTTCCGGCTCACACCCACCTTCGGCGAGGCCGTCGGCATGTAGACGAGGAACCGCCCGGGGATGGAGACCTGCGCGGTGACGCGCGGTCCCTTGGTGCCGATGGGCTCCTTGGAGACCTGCACGAGGATGGTCTGCCCGCGCTTCAGCAGCTCCTGGATCGCGGGGAGCTTCCCGCCGCGGCGGCCCGTCTCCCGCTCCTTGCCGCCGTCTGGCGCCTCCGCCGCTTCGTCCCCGTTCTGCTCGTCGTCGAGCTCGTCCTCGTCCGCCTCGACCAGGTCGGAGGCGTGGAGGAAGGCGCTCTTCTCCGCCCCGATGTCGACGAAGGCGGCCTGGATGCCCGGCAGGACGGCTTCGACCTTGCCGAGATAGATGTCTCCCACCGATCGGCGGGACTCGGGGCGGTCGACCAGCAGCTCAACAAGCTGGTCGTCCTCCACGATCGCCACGCGGGTCTCCCGCGGGCTGCCATTGATCAAGATTTCCCGTTTCAACGTCTGTGTCTCCGACGGATACCGCGCAGCCCGCGAGCGGCGATGCGCCGCCCGCGAAGCGAGTGTCCGTCTTGTGAATGAGGATGAGGGGCACGAGCTCCCGAGGGATGCCCAGCGCCGCCTCAAGGACTTCGGTCGGCTTCACCGACCCGTCGCTCGCCGTCCGGACCTCCGCCACGACGGTCGCGGCCGGCTGCGCCGCGAGATCGTAGACGAGGGGCCGGAGGTCCATCTGGCTGGTCCTGCCGTGGCGCTCCCGGGCGTAAGGCGCTTCCGCACGCGCGAGGAACGTCCGGCAACCCACGTCGAGGTCCGCGAAGGACCACTCGAACGGGGGCTGCGGGAACGTGGCGCGATAGGTACTGCGCTCGACCGAGGCCATCAGGGACATGCCCTTCCCGGGCAGGATGCCCGCCGCGCGGAACACCAGACCGGCCGCGGCGTGCCGGTTGAGATCATCGAGCAATCCCGCGAGGCGCGGCGCGTCCCACGCGCCCGACACCTCGAGGTCCAGCCACTCGCACGCGGAGGTCCATCCCGTCGCGAGCGGGGCTCCCGCGCTCACCCTGGGCCGCGCGGAAAAACCCTCGGAGTATAGCACCGGGACCCGCGCGCGGCGTAGCACGCGGTCCAGTTCGCCCAGCATCTCGAGGTGGCCGACGAACCGGAGCGGGGCGCGTTTCGCGTAGCGGACGCGGACCGTGGACCGCGCACCGTCGACCGCGAACCGCACACGGCCGACCCCGACCTGCGCACCACTGTCCGATGCGGCCGCAGACGGGTGAGCGGTGAGCGGTGAACGGTCCGCGGCGGGCGGCGGGGCGAGGAGGTTGTGCAGCGCCTGGAAGTCGCACACGCCGCACGCCGAGCAGCGGACGGTCTTGCATTCCGGCGTCTCCGCGGCCTCGTACGCCTTGCGGCGCTCCTTCAGGAAGTAGTCGCGCTCGATCCCGTACGAGACGACCTCCCACGGCAGCGCCTCGTCCTCCGCGCGCGCGCGGAAGCCGTCCTCCAGCGACCACCCGAGATCGGCGAGGGCGCCCTGCCACGCGGCGAAGTCGAGCGTCTCCGACCACCCCTCGAAGCGTGCCCCGCGGCGCCACGCCCCCTCGATGAGGTCCGCGATCTCGCGGCCCCCCCGGGAGATCAACCCCTCGATCGCCGTCTCCTCGGGGTCGTGGTGCTTGATGTCCACCCCCTGGCCACGCAGCCGCGCCTTGACCCAGCCGAGCTTGCGCCGGGACTCGTCGGCGGCGTCCTGCTGCTCCCACTGGAACGGCGTGTGCGCCTTCGGCACGAAGGGCGAGAAGGCCAGGGACACCTTCCGCTTCCCGCCGTGCCTCCTCAGGATCCCGCGGATCTTCCCTACCAGCTGGGCCAGCTCCTCGAAGTCGGCGAGCCCCTCCGTCGGGTGGCCGATCATCAGGTAGAGCTTGACCCCGGTCCACCCCGACGCCATCGCGCGGTCCACCGCGGAGAGGATGTCCGCCTCGCTGATCCCCTTGTTGATCACGCGGCGGAGCCGCTCCGAGCCCGCCTCCGGGGCGAAGGTGAACCCCGACTTCCGCACCCGCGACACCGCTTCGGCCAGGCCCACCGAGAAGGCGTCGGCGCGCAGGCTCGGCAACGACACCGACACGCCCTGATCCACCAGCTCGCGGCTCATCCGGTCCACCAGCGCCTCGGCCTGCGAGTAGTCCGCCGTCGAAAGGGAGAGGAGGGACACCTCCTCGTGCCCCGAGAAGGCGATCCCCTCCTGCGCGATCGCCACGCACTCGTCCACGCTCCGCTCGCGCGCCGGGCGGTAGAGATACCCCGCCTGGCAGAAGCGGCAGCCGCGCATGCAGCCGCGCTGCACCTCGATCGGCAGCCGCTCGTGCACCACCTCGCCGATGGGCACCAGCATCTCGCGCGGATGGTCCTCCGTCCGCAGCACCGGCACCGTGCGCGCCATCACCGGGAAGGGGAGGCGCGGGTCGGTGGGCTGCGGCGTGCCGGTGCCGATGCGGGTCGTCGCGGGGCGCTGCGTCGCGGGCGTGGCGTAGAGACTCGGCACGTAGACGCCCGGCACCTCCGTCGCGAGGCGCCATAGGAGGCGCGAGCGCGCCGTGGCGCCCTCCCCCTTCGCCCCACCCGTTTCCTTGTGGTCCGCGACCACGCCCAGGATCTCGTGGATCGCGTCCTCGGCGTCGCCCAGAAGCACCGCGTCCACGAACGGGGCCAGCGGCTCGGGGTTCGAGGCGCAGGGCCCGCCGGTCATCACGACCGGATCCCCGTCCTTCCGGTCCCCCTGCCGCAGCGGGATGCCGGCCAGGTCGAGCATCGTGAGGAGGTTGGTGTACGTCAGCTCCGATTGGAGCGTAAAGCCCACGACGTCGAACTCGCGCGCCGCCCGCCCCGACTCCAGCGCGTAGAGCGGGATGCCCCGCTCCCGCATCAGGCGCTCCATGTCCGGCCACGGCGCGTATGCGCGCTCGAGGAGCCACTCCGGCCTGCGGTTCACGATGTGATAGAGGATCTGCGTGCCGGTGTGGCTCATCCCGACTTCGTAGACGTCGGGGAAACAGAAGAGGAGACGCGCGCGGGCGGCGTCCCAATCCTTGCGGACGATGCCGCGCTCATTCCCGACGTAACGATTCGGCTTAGAGACGAGGGGAAGGACATCGCGCTCGAGGCGCGCCAGCAGCTGCGGACCAGAGACCTGCATCTAGAAATGTAAGGTACTGCCAGACTTCAACTTAGTCAACCACCCCCGACGACATCCCCCAGGATCGAGCGCGCAATGACGAGGCGCTGGATCTCACTGGTGCCCTCGCCGATCTCGCAGACCTTGGCGTCGCGCATCATCCGCTCGACGGGATAGTCGGTGGTATAGCCGTATCCGCCGTGGACCTGGACGGCGTTGATGGTGGCCCGCATCGCCAGCTCCGAGCAGTAGAGCTTGGCCTTGGCGGCCTCGATCTTGTGGGGTTTCCCGTTCTGCTTGAGCCAGGCGGCCTGGTAGGTGAGGAGCTTCCCCGCCTCGATCTCCGTCGCGAGGTCGGCGAGGGCGAAGCTGATCCCCTGGAAGGCGCCGATGTAGCGGCCGAACTGCTTCCGCTGCCCGGCGTACTTCACGGCCTCGTCGTACGCCCCTTCGGCGATGCCGAGGGAGAGGGCGGCGACGCCGATGCGCCCCGAGTCGAGCGTCTTGAGGAACTGGACGAAGCCCTCGCCCACCGGGCCGAGGACGTCCTCCTTGGGGACGACGGCGTCCTGGAAGAAGAGCTCGCGGGTGTCGGATGCCCGCCAGCCCATCTTGTCCTCCTTCTTCCCGGCGCGGACGCCCTTCGTCCACGTGATGGAGTCGTCGTGGCCGAAGCCCACCGCGACGGCCTTGGCCTTCTCGACGTTCTCCTTCTTGACGATGAAGGAGGTGATGCCGCGGCCCGTTGTGCCCGGCGTCGTGCGCGCCGTGCAGACGAAGATCTCCCCCACCCCGGCGTGCGTGATGAAGATCTTCGAGCCGTTGAGGAGGTAGTGGTCGCCCTTGTCCTCGGCCATCGTGGCGGTGCCGCCCGCATCGGAGCCGGCGCCGGGCTCGGTGAGGCCGAAGCCCCCGAGGACCTTCCCGCCGGCGAGGAGGGGCAGGTACTTCGCGCGCTGCGCCGGGGTGCCGAAGTCCACGATCGGCGAGGTGCCCAGGGTCGTGTGCGCGGAGACGGTGATGCCGTGCGACGCGTCCACCTTCGCCAGCTCGTGGACCGCGATGATGTAGGAGATGTAGTCCATCCCCGTGCCGCCCAGCTCCTCCGGCCACGGGATCCCGAGCAGACCCAGCTCCGCCATCTTGGCGACCGTGGGCCAGGGGAACTCGCCCGAGGCGTCGGCCGCGCGGGCGATGGGGGCGATCTCGTTGCGCGCGAGGTCGCGCACCATCTCGCGGACTTCGAGGTGCTCTTCGCGAAAGAAGAGGGAGTCGTCCATGGGGACTAATCTAACAGGTGATGAGTGATGGGCGATGAGGCCGGTGCCACCGCCTCACCCTGTGGCGGCAACCGGCCGCCGAGCCGGTGTCCGGCCCCCAAGCTGCCGCCACAGCCTGTCCCATCGTTCGCACCGGTCGCAGTGGCCGCAGCGGCCGCGGTGCTCCCCGAAGTGGCGCAGCAGCATCTCCCGCCGGCAGCCGAACGACGTCAGGTAGCGCACCAGCGGGTCGAGCTTCCGCGCTTCGGGGATGATGAGGCGCTGGAGGCGGAGATCGCCCATCGTCCAGAGGACCTCGCAGCGCGCCGGCCGCCCGTCCCTCCCCGCCCTGCCCGCTTCCTGGTAATACGCCTCCAGGCTGGTCGAGAGGCCGAGGTGGACGACGTTCCGCACGTCGGGCTTGTCGATCCCCATCCCGAAGGCGCACGTGGCCACGACGCACTCGACGCGGTCCTTGAGGAAGTCGTCCTGCACGCCACGGCGCACCGAGTGCTCGAGCCCCGCGTGATAGGGTGCCGCGGCCACGCCGGCGCGCCACAGGCTCCGCGTCCACCGCTCCGTGGAGCGGCGGGTCGGCACATAGACGAGCGCTGCGCCGCGGGCCGGCCGAAGGAGGGCGAGGAGCCGGTGCCGGCGGTCCTCGTCGTCCCGGACCCGTGTCACGATGAGGCGGAGGTTCGGCCGGTCGAATGAGCCGATGATGCGCTCCGCCCCCTCGAGGCGCAGGCTCGCGAGGATGTCCTCGCGCACCGCGGGCGTCGCGGTGGCGGTGAGGGCGAGCGTGGGCGGCGAGCCCAGGGCGCGCCGGACCAGCCCGATCTGCCGGTACGCCGGCCGGAAGTCGTGGCCCCACTCGGAGACGCAGTGGGCCTCGTCCACCGCGAGGAGCGCCACCCCCGCCCTGCGCAGCGCGCCGATCATTCCCCCGGTCGCGAGGCGCTCGGGAGCGACGTAGAGGAGCCGGAGCGCGCCTGCCTGCGCCTCCGCCAGGATCGTCTCGCGCTCGGCGTACGGCTGGGCGCTGGTCAGGGAGGCGGCGGCGATCCCCCTGGCCCGCGCCGCCATCACCTGGTCCACCATCAGGGAGATGAGCGGGGACACCACGACCGTCAGCCCCTCGAGGACGAGCGAGGGGACCTGGTAGCAGACCGACTTCCCGCCGCCCGTCGGGAGCACCACGAGGGCGCTCCGCCCCGAGAGGGCCGCCTGCACCGCGCGCCGCTGGCCGGGCCGGAAGTCGTGGAAGCCGAAGCGCTCGCGCAGCACCTCGCGGGCGCGCGTCACGCGGGAAGCGACAAGGGTCACGGCCGCCCACGGTAACGGGCGGCGTCAGGATCGCGGCGTCAGGGTGTTGCGGTGGGGCGCGGAATCGTGCGAGGGCGCCGACTACCGTCAGTCGGCCGCGGGGTCTCCAGGGGAAGCGTTCTTCCGCATCGCCCGCCGCTGCGGGTAGCGGAGGAGGAACGCCCCGACGATGAGGCCGAGCCCCGCGTAGCCGAGCCAGCGCATCCCGAGCCGGTCGGCGCCGAGGACGAGAGCGAGCCCCGCAACCGCGAGCAGGTACTTGGCCACCGTCCAGCCGTTCAAGGCGGTCACTTCGCGAGGAAGGCGGCGACGGCCTTCCGGAAATCGGGGGTCCGGCGCGCCAGGGCGTTGACCTGGGCGCCGAGGCGGATCCCCTCCGCGAAGCCCATCCCGTCGAGCCGGGTGAATTGCCGCTTGAGGAGTGCCAGCGCCGAGGGCGAGGCCGCGGCGAGCCGCGCCAGCAGCTTTGTGACATCCCCCTCGAATCCCCTGGCGGAGAGCACGCGCGAGATCAGCCCCGCCCGTTCGGCGGCGGCGGCATTCAGGGAGCGGCCCGTCGCCACGAGGTCGAACGCCACCTTCTCCCCGACGGCGCGGCGGAGGAGGGCGAGCACCATCGCGGGGACGAAGCCGCGGTCGATCTCCGGGTAGCCGAACACGGCGTCAGGATGGGCCACGACGAGGTCGCACGCGGTCGCGAGGCCGCATCCCCCCGCCAGCGCACGCCCGCGCACGACCGCCACCGTGGGCTTGGGGATCTCCCGGAGCGCCAGGAAGACGTCGCCCAGCTCCATCGCGCGGCGTTCGTTCTCCTCCGGCGGCAGGTCCACGGAGGCGAGGAGCTCGGCGAGGTCCGCGCCGGCGCAGAAGTCCTTCCCCGCCCCGCGGATGACGATCACCCGGACGTCCGCGGCGAGGTCGCACGCCGTGAGCGCGGCCCGCAGCTCGGCGATCATCACCCGGTCGAGCGCGTTCCGCTTCTCGGGCCGGTTCAGGACCAGTGTGGCGACGCCGCCCTTTCTGCTCACCAGCACGCGTGGAGCGCCTGGTCCCTTGGCGTCTGGCCCCTTGCCTCTTCCCCTGGGCGTCTTGGCGTCTGGCCCCTTGCGGCTAGAGCGTGCCATCGGGCACCTCGATCTCCATCCGGAGCAGCGCCGAGCTGAGCGTCTTCCCCTGCGCGTCGGTCTTGAGGGACACGGTCCCGCCCCCGCCGAGGGCGCCGTGCAGGAGGAAGTTGAGCGCGCCGAGATTCGGGAGCTCGAAGCGCTCCACGCCTCCGGTGAGCATCCCGGTGAAGTGCCGCGCGACCCGCGCAGCCGTCACCTCGCGCTCGAGCAGCGGATACAGCTCCGGCCGCCGCGCGATCAGTCCGACGTTCGCGGTGTCGCCCTTGTCGCCGCTGCGAGCGTGGGCCAGCGCGAGGAGGCGGACCTTCATCGCCCCTTCTCCAGCAGCGCGAGCTTCTGCTGCATCTCGACGGTCCGCTTCAGGATGAGGCGCGACGTCTGCGCCGCGGCGAGGGCGAGGAGGACGAAGACGACCCCCGGCACCACCATCCGCAGGCGGAAGAAGAAGAGCCCGGCGATCAGGGCGAGGAGGAGCGAGCGGATCCGCCAGCCGGTCACCTGGCGGCGGGCCCGCTTGATGACCTGGGCGTCCTGGTCGGGATCGCCCACGAGGGAGAGTTTGGGGAAGGTCATGCGGTCAGCACCCGCACCACCGGCGTGATCTCGGTCTTGGGGACGAGCGCGGGCCAGTAGGCCACGATCTCCTCCACCTTGGGCCGGCCGCCCGCGAAGCCGGTCACGCCCGGCGGGCCGTTGAGGATGAGGGGAGCGAGCTCGCGCGTGAAGCGCTCGACGGCCGCGCGGTCGTCGCCACGCACGCCCACCCGGAGCTGCACTTCCGGCGCTTCTGGGGACGGCGCCCCGGCAAGGGGGCCGTGCGCCGCGTTCACGCCCACCAACTCGGTGAGCACTTCGTCGAAGCGGAGGCCGAGGCGGTCGAGCCGCGCGCGCAGCACCCGGTCCGCCTCGCGCGCCTTGGCCACGGCATCCGGCCAGGCGTACACCAGCGTCCCCACCGCCTTGTAGCCGCTGCGGTACGCCACGGACACCTTGAGGAAGGGCGTGGAGGGACCCCCGCGGATCCCACTCACCCGCACCCGATCGCGTCCCGCCTGCGCCAGCTGGATGGTCGTGAAGTCCGCCACGCCGTCGGGGGTGATGTAGGCGTGCGGGTCCCCCATCTCGTACACCAGCTGCTCGGTGACGCTGGGGACGCTGACGACCCCACCCGTCCCGTCGTGCTTCGTCACCACGAAGGAGCCGTCCTCCTCCGCTTCGACGATGGGATAGCCGATGTCCTCAAGGTCCGGCACGTCCGGCCATCCGCCGAGGAAGTTCCCGCCCGAGGACTGCGCCCCGCACTCGATGATGTGCCCCGCCACCGTCCCCGCCGCCATCAGGTCCCACGCATCCCGCTTCCAGCCGTAGCGGTGGATCAGGGGGCCGAGCGTGAGGCCCGTGTCGGTCACCCGCCCGGTGATGACGACGTGCGCCCCCTGGGCAAGTGCCTCGACCACCGGCGCGGCGCCGAGGTACGCGTTGGCGGACACGACGCGGTCCCGCACCTCGCGCAGCGGCCGGCCCGTGTCCATGTCCGCGAGCTCGACGCCCCGCGCCAGAAGATCGTCCAGTCGACCGAGGATGTCGTCCCCGCCGACGATGCCGATGCGGAGCTTCCCGCCGAGGCCGAGCCGGCGCCCCACCTCGGCGATGGCCTCGGCGCACGACTCCGGGTTCACGCCGCCGGCATTCGTGGTGACGCGGATCCCCCGCTCCACCACGGCGGGGAGGATGCGCTCCATCAGCGGGACGACGTCGCGGGCGTAGCCGAGCTTCGGGTCGCGCGCCTTCTGCTTCTGCAGGATGGACATCGTGACTTCGGCGAGATAGTCCATCATCAGCACGTCGATGGGACCGCCCTCGACCTGGCGCACCGGCGCGTCGAGGTCGTCGCCCCAGAACCCCTGGCCCGACGCGATGCGGATCACGGCGCGAGGCGTACGGGGAAGAAGCGCTCCACCTCCACCCAGTCCGACGGGCGCGCGGCCGCCCAGATGCGGACCCACGCGTCCCACCCGGGGAGGCCATCCATCGGCGCGGCGCCGCTGACCGTCACCGCCGCCGTCCCGCGGGCCGGGATGTGGACCGCCAGCGTCTCGGCGGGCGCCCCCGCGGACGCTGACTGCAGGCGCCGCGGCTCACCGGTGAACGTGACCCGCATCCGCACCGGGAACCGCGCCGGCGCGGTGTCGTGCGCGAAGGCGGGGAAGAGCTCGACCTGCACCGGGAAGGGCGCCGTCCGGTGCTCCGGGAGCGTGGCCTTCACGCGGTGGAAGTCGTAGTTCATCGCGCCCTGCCCCAGCTGCGCCCCGTCGCCGTCATAGAGGGTGATGCTGAAGTCGGTGAGGGCGTCCCACTCGTCGCGCGGGATCCAGACCTCCACCATCGCCTGCTGCGCCCACGGGGGCGCCACGATCGTGTCCCGCACCAGCGCGCCCTCGGCGATCGTCACGTCGCGGATGCGCGTGGCGCCCAGCTGCTCGGCCACCACGGTCACCGACGTGTCGCGGCCCGACGCCGTGGCGAAGGTGACCCGCGGCGCAGCTGGTGACGAGTCGATCGCCACGATGCGGAGGTCCGGCACCGCGACGTCGAGGTCGTAGCCCATCGCCTTGGCGGGGGGCGCCTGCACGACGACCTCCCAGACCCCGGCGACGACGTCGTTGGCGCTGAGGGCGGCGGACGCGCTGGCCGGGCTCTCGGGACCGAGCCCGAGGCGGTCAGTGCCCCGGGAGGGGCGGCCGCTCGGCTCGAAGAGGTACAGCGACGTCGGCAGCGTCGTGTCGCGGACCGCCACGCGGACGGCGAGACCCGACGCGCCTTCGGGGACGCGCACGTAGTAGCGATCCGCCGCCGCGGGAGCCGCGACGCGGGAGGCGGCGGCGAGCACCGTGGCGGTTGCGGGCACGACGACGGTGCTGACCAGGGCGAAACCCGCTCCGGCCGCGCTGTCCGACGCGAGGTACCCGTAGACGGCGCCCACGTACCGGCCGGGCCGCGTCAGGGCCGAAGCGCCGTAGTGCACCTCGATGAGGGCGGAGCCGGTGGCGTCGAGGGTCGCCGTCGGGGCCGCGGGACGGAGCCACGCGTCGGACGCGACGAGGCGGTAGGTCGCACCCGCCGGCGAGGCGCCGTCGGGGAGTGCGGCGACGCGGAAGCGCTGCACCGTGTCGGCGGTGGACTCGAGGCCGTTCCGCCGGTACGCGGCGGTCTCGACCGGCGGGCCACCCGCGGCAGCGACCGGTCCGCGCATCACGCCGGCAGGCGGTGGCGGTGCGGCGCGGAAGGCGCGGACCTCGAAGCGCCGCGCCGCGTGCCCGGCCGCGAGCCAGCGGTACGCGGCCTCGATCCGCGGCTCGCCGTAGCCCTGGTCCACGAACGTCTCGCCCGCGAAGGGGCGCGCGGACGCCCGCAGCGCCTGGATGAGCTGCGCGGCGACCGCCGCACCCCGTTCCTGGACGCTCGCCGATTGGAGCAGCGCGAGAAGGCCGGTGGCGTAGGGCGTCGCCATGGAGGTGCCGAGCTTGATCTCGCCCCCGATGTTCCAGGCGGGGACGCTGGAATAGGCGATGCCCGGCGTGACGATGTCCGGCTTGGCCAGCTCCCCGCCGCGCGAGCTCCACCAGCCGAGGACGTCGGGTCCCTCACCGAACTGGACGCGCCCGAACGCCGACGGATAGACGGCGCCGACCGTCAGGGCGAGGTCCGCCGACGCGGGAAGGCCCATCGTCGAGGTGCCGGGGCCGTCGTTGCCGGCGCTGATCGCGAAGACGACGTCGGGATGCCGGACGAGGAAGGCGTCCACCAGGGAG
>JADGQW010000144.1 GCA_017881505.1 Gemmatimonadales bacterium | reverse complement strand
GGCGGTCCCTGATGCCGTGCCCGGGCGAGCCGTTCCGTGATCGAGTTCCCCGACCAGTAGCGATCGGACCCCTCACCGAGCAGGTCGAGCGGCCGGGCGATGCCTCCACGACGTGCGCCGAACCGGGCGTAGACCGCACAGCGATCGAGCGGCCACTCCATGCGCTGGCCACTGAAGTTCTGCCGCCGCGGTTGTCTGAGGATCTCCGACAGACAGACGGTGCCGCCGGCGCCCTGGTGCACGTACTGGCGCCGTGTCCACCCCTGCGAGCGGACATAGTGCATCTTGGCCGTGTCGGAGTGGACGGCCACGATCACCGGCATCCCCGGGCCCTCTGCCGCGGGGTACAGCGCCAGCTCGCGCTCCGCATCCCGCAGGATCCGCCGCGCCGAATCGGCGGTGAGGGGCCGCTCGTACAGCACGGTGATGCGGCCGTCGACCGATCGCACGAGCGAGCCGCCATGCCGCGCGAGGGCCTCGAGCGAATCGGCATTGCGAGCGAGGAAGACCTCGTGCTTCAGGTGTCGCACGGCCTCCCGCACGTCCCACCGCGCCGCATGCGACCCGCGCTCGAAGTACCCCGACCAGATCTGGTAGCCGAGCGCCCACGTGAGCGCGGTTTCCTTTTCCGGTAGGGGCCGTGGCGGCAGGAGCGCGATCACGAGAGCGACCGCGACGCCGATCGGGGCTGCAGCCCACAGCACCCGCTTCAGTGCCACCGTCCGCTCCCGGCCGCGGCGAGGAGCAACACGCCGGCGAACAAGAGCGCCGGCACCGCCTCCTTGCCGCCGGCACGCGACTGGAGAGCGCCGCCCTGGCTGAGCACCAGCCGGCGCCACTCCACCACCAGCGAGTCCTCGCTCGCGCCGGTCGCCCGCGCGAGACGCTGCCCGATCGAACCGCTCGTATCGGCGAGCGCTACGGCGAGCGCCGGCGCCCCGTGGAGGTCACGCACCGCCCGGAGGAGGCTGCGGCGCGCACCGCCGTCGGCCGGCACCGGGGATGGCAGGTTGACCTCGCGCGCAAACACCATGCACGCCGAGTCCGAGCCGGCGATACACGCACGTCCGTCCAGGTTGTTCTTCACGAACCCTGAGTTCTGGTAGGTCGCCCGCAGGTCGGCGGGGCTGTACCGGGCGGCGTAAGGGTCCGCGTCGCGGTCGAGCCCGAACCACAGCCGACACGACGCCGCCTTTCCGCTCAGGCAGCCTCGCCCTTCACTCGAAGTGCCGGGCGCGAAGGTCTGCCACGCCCTGCCCTCACCCGACGTCACCAGGCGGCGCAATCCGTAGTCTCCCGGCAGCCAGGACCGCCATTCGGCATCGAGGGTCTCGGTGTAGGCGTGCAACACCGCCGCCGCCGCCATCCACCCCAGGTTCGCCGCACTCCCTGCCATCTCGAGCCCGGCGGGCAGGCGGAGCGCCCGGCTCCGATCGTCGCGATACCAGACGATCGACGCACCGACGGGAGCGCGCCGAAGCCCCGCGAACCGGCCCTCTGCCAGCGCGCTCGCGGTGTCCTCGACGCTCGACCAGACGATCACGATCTTCGTGAGGAAGCTCCGCGGCACGGCGCCGAGCTCGTCGAGCAGCGCGAAGGCGGAATCCGCCAACTCCCGGACCGCCGGGTCCGGCGCGGCGGCGGGCACCACGAACGCGAGGCCTCGCCACTCCACGGCGCGCGCCCGGCGCGCCGCCCGTTCACGGGCCTCGCCCGCGAGACGCGCCTCGCGTTGCCGCGCGTCCAGCGACTCCGCCCGCGCCAGGAGCCGCCGGTTCCGTGCATCGACACCCTCGCCGCCCTGCGCCCGCAGCACGGGGGCCAGCGCACACACGCCGCAGAGGAGGAGCGCGCTGGCCCTAGACATCGAACAGCGTCCAGACGCCCGCGAGGATGCTGAGCGGCCCGGGCCAGGTCGTCAGCAGCACCAGAGTCTCCGCGGTCACCGAGAACTGTACGCCCCATGCGGCGAGGAGGACGTCCGCGAAGACGACCCCGCCGAGCACGCCGGCGGTGAGGAGTTGGGCGCGCTTGGTGGCGATCGAGAGCGCGAAGATGATCGCGTAGATGGTGAGCGACGCGAGCAGGAATCGGATCGTGAGCTGTACCGGGTAGGCGTGCAGCCCTTCCGGCAACGAGACCGAGAGGCTGGCGACGATGGCGCCCGCGAACAAGGCGAGCGCCGGCGCCGTCACGATCGCCGCGCCCGCCGCGAAGCGGAGCGCGACGAACCGCGGTCGGGAGACGGGCAGCGAGAGCGCGTAGACGTGCCGACCTGCGTGATCCGGCGACCACGCCAGGAACCCCGCTGCCACGCCGATCAGCAGGGCCAGATAGGGCAGCAGGGCGGCGATCCGCTCCGACCCCTGAAGCCAGTAGGCGACATGGTCCGATCCCGCGCTCGGGAGGTCGCCGCCCCAGAAGACCGACAGGAGCGGCGCCGCGAACGCCAGGACGCCGAGGAGGACCACGGCGAGCCGCGACGCGAGCCACTGGGCCGACAGGATCTGTCTGAACATCGTCATCGTCCTCCCCCTCACGCCGCCGGGCCGCGCGCCGCGCGCAGCAGCTCGACGAACCCGTCCTCGAGGTCCAGGTCCTCGATCGCCCGCACCTCCGCCCCCGCCCCCTGGAACCACTGCGCCATCGCCGGCTCCCAGCCGCGCACCACCCACGCCTCTCCCCCCGCCTCGGCGCCGCGCGAGACCACCTCGAACGGCGTCGCGCCCGCCGCTGCGGGGACGCGCGTCAGCCGGATCCGCTTGATGCCGTTCTTGAACGCTTCCATCGGCAGCTCGGCCACGAGGCGTCCGCGGTCGAGGAGCCCCACCCAATCGCAGATCCGCTCCAGTTCGTGCACCAGGTGGCTCGAGATGAAGACCGTCGCGGCGCCGCGGGAGCAGAAGTCGAGCAGCGCGGAGAGGACGTCGCGGCGCACGACCGGGTCGAGCCCGTCCGTCGGCTCGTCGAGTACGAGGAGCCGGGGCCGCTGCGCCAGCACCAGCAGCATGTGCAGCTTCCCCATCTCCCCCTTCGAGAGACGCGCCAGCCTCCGCTCGCGCGGCACCTCGAACGTGCCAAGCATCTGGTCCGCGTATGCGCGGTCGAAGTCCGGATAGAACGCGGCGTGGTAGCGGATCGCCTCGACAACGGAGAGATACGGATAGAGGTGTGGCCGCTCGGGCACGTACCCCGTCTCGGCGAGGATCGCCGGGAGGTCCTGCGGCACCCGGCGCCCGAGCACCGAGATCGTCCCGCTCTGCGGCCGCAATTGGCCGAGGATCAGCTGGACCGTCGTCGTCTTCCCCGCGCCGTTCGGGCCGAGGAAGCCGTAGATCGCGCCCTCGCGCACAGTGACGGCGAGATCGCGCAGCTCGAAGTCCTTGCCGGCGCGATACCGCAGGCCTTGCGTCTCGATCGCGTTGCTCATCGGGAGCCGCCCTTGGTCTCGCGGGTCCACGCCTGCTCGAGGTCCTCGGGCGTGAGGCCCAGCCCCGACCCCTCGACCAGGAGCCGGCGCACCAGCCGGCGCGCCTCCCGCTGCCGCTCGCTGGCCCGCTTCGGCTCCGCCAGCTCGCGCACGAACGTGCCAGCTCCCTGTCGGCTCTCCACGATCCCGTCCCTCTCCAGTTCGCGGTAGGCCTGCACGACGGTCGCGGGGTTCACCCGGACCTCCGCCGCCAGCTGCCGGACCGAGGGCAGCGAGGCGCCGGGAGCCAATTCGCCCGTGGCCACCGCCACCCGCAGACGACCCGCGATCTGCGCGTAGAGGGGGACGGGACTGCGTGGATCGATCTGTCGGAACATCCTGCCGCCGGTGCCGGGATGAGTGTATTACTGTACCCATACAGTAGTACACGCGGCAACGGCCTGTCAAGAGGAGGCACGAAAAAGGGGACCAGCCGGCGGCGGCGGGGCCCCTCATCTCTCATCACCCATCACTCCTTACTCATCACTCATTACCCATCACTCATCTCTCGGCCCCTCTCAGAGGCCGGTCGGATGGTCGAGGAACGCCCACGGGAGTCGGAAGCGCTCGGCGAGATGCGCCGCGAGCGCCTGGACCCCGAGCGTCTCGGTGGCATAGTGGCCCGCGAGCACCACGTTCACGCCGTATTCCTCGGCGTCGAAGTAGGTCCAGTGGTGCGCTTCGCCGGTGATGAACGTGTCGAGTCCCGCGTCCCGCGCCTGCCGGACGAAGCCCCCCGCCGCACCGGTGATGATCCCGATCCGCCGGCATCGCTCCGGGCCGCCGGGGAGGACCTTCGCGCTCACGCCGAGGGCACCCTCGATCCGCTCGCGCAGCGCGTCGCGCGGGAGATCGAGCTCCCCCCACGCGCCGAGGGGCGCGCCGAGATGGTCCCCGAACCACCCGCGCACGTCCATCCCCAGCTTCCGCGCCAGCAGCGCGTTGTTCCCCACCTCGGGGTGACGGTCGAGGGGGAGGTGCGCCGAGTAGAGCGCAACGCCGTGCCGCAGCAGGGCCGATACGCGGCGATAGGTGCGGCCCGTGAGCGGCTCGAGGCCCGACCAGAAGAGTCCGTGGTGAACCAGCAGAAGGTCGGCCCCCTGCGCGGCGGCCGCCTCGATCGTCGCCTGGCAGGCGTCCACCGCGGCCGCGATGCGGCGCACCTCGCCCGCGTTCTCCACCTGCAGACCATTCAGCGCGTTCCGATCGTCGGCCACCTCCCGAACCCGGAGATAGTCGTCGAGGTAGCGCACCAGTTCGTCGAGGCGCACCGCTACCGCCGCGCCACGACGACGCTGTCGGGGACGAGCTCCACGCTCGGCACCAGGAGCGAGCCGGCGACGCTGGACTCCCGCGCCGCCTGGAACACGCCGAACGCCAAGGCCGACGCCGCCCACTCGGCGCATATTGTTGGCGCCAGTGACGCGACAGAGATAAGACAGGACCGCGACGCTATGTTGATATGTTCGCTCGTGATTGCTGTCTTCCAAGCACCGATGCGACAGCGGCTTATCAGACGGAATCCACGTGCGTGTGGGATGGCCGTGAACCCGATCTTGATGACATGTGCGAAGCTACTGCGCCGCGGCTGCCCTCGGCGGTACGGCCACGCGCGCCAGGGAGGAGCTCGGCCGAGGGAGCGTCGGCTGGACGACCGGTCGTTGCGGCATCGTCCGCGCGGACTCCTCGGCGTCCCCCATCTTCACCGTGCCGTTGAGCATCGCGCCCTCCGCCACGGCGATGCGCTGGGTGGTCACGTCCCCCTGCACCATCGCGCCCGACTGGACCTCAACCCGCTGGTGGGCACGGACGGCACCGTGCACCAGGCCGCCGATCACGGCTTCACCGGTGTCCACGTCGCCGTCGATCTGGCCGCCCTTCGCGACCAGCACCTGCAAGCCGGCGGTCACGTGTCCGTTGACGACCCCCTCGATCTTCACCACGCCAGCCGTCTCGACGTCCCCGTGAACCGTCATCCCTGGGCCGATGATCGAGAGTCCCGCCACCGTGGCCTGCCCTGCCCTGCCCGGTGCCTGGGCCGGTGTCTTCTTGCCGCTTCCACTGAAGAGCGCCATGTCTACCGTCCTTCCCGCACCAGCGTGAGGGGGTCGATCGACTTCCCTCCGCGGCGAATCTCGAAATGCAGATGCGGCGCCGTCGAGTGACCGGTGTTGCCCGAGAGCGCGATCACCTGCCCGGCCCGAACAGCGTCGTTCCTCGCCACCAGCAGTCGCGACAGGTGGCCGTACATCGATTGATACCCGTCAGGGTGCTGGATGAGCACGTACTTCCCGTAGGCCGAGTCCTGTCCGGCCTCGCGCACCAGCCCGCCCCCCGCCGCCAGCACATCGGAACCTATCGGGACCGCGAGGTCCACGCCGGGGTGCGTCTCCTGCGGCGAATTCGCCCCGACCATCCCGCGCGTCCGGTAACTGGGAACCGCGAGCGGCCAGAGGTGCGGCGCTGAGGGCCCCGCCTCGGCCGTCGCCACGCTGTCACCCCGATCCTGTGGCGCGCGGGCGAGGAGGGGCGGCGCGACGTAGAGGCGCTCCTCCCCGCCGGAGGTCGCGGCGCTTGCCGCCGCCGGCGGCGCGCCGATCTGCGCGCCGAGCATCCCCCGCAACTGCGCGTAGCGCGCCTCGGCGTCGTCGAGCGCGGCGGCGAGCTCCGCGACACGGCGATTCTCCCGCGTCAGCCGGCTCACCTGCGTGGCGAGGAGCGGCTCGCGCGCGGCCGCCGCCACGATGGGACCGTACGCCGCCACGATGACGATCACCATCACGAGGATCACCGCCACCGCGACCGCGGCCGCACGCATCAGCCACCGCGGGACGTGCAGCTCCCGCGACTGCAGCGAGCCGTCGCGGTGCACCATGACCGTGTAGCCGGGGCCGCGCACTAGCCGTCCCAGCGTCGCCCGAGGATCAGCTCGAGGAGCCGCGCGAGATCGTCGGAGGAATAGAAGCGCAGCGAGACGTGGCCCTTGCCCTTCCCCGTCAGCACGACCTTGGCGTCGGTGCCCAGGCGCTTCCGCAGCGCGTCTTCGATGCGGCGCGACTCCGGCGGGGCCGCGCGCTTCCCTCCGCGCCCCTTCCCCGCCCCCGACGCCGACGGTCGCTGCGGCGTGCGCGTCTGACGTTCCAGTTCGCGCACCGACCAGTCCTTCGCCACGGCCTCGCGCGCCAGGCGCACCACGTCCCGCTCGCCGGTCAGGCTGAGCAGCGCGCGCGCGTGCCCCGCCGACAGGGCGCCCCCATCGAGGAGGGCCTGCACGGGCTTCGGCAGCTTGAGGAGCCGGATCGCGTTCGCCACCGTCGAGCGGTCGCGGCCGACGCGCTCGGCGATGTCGCCGTGCGAGAGGCCGAACTGCGTCGCCA
>JADGQW010000143.1 GCA_017881505.1 Gemmatimonadales bacterium | reverse complement strand
GTTTCGCGTACGCCCCGGCGTACGCCAGGTCGTCGTAGGTGTTGTGGAAGGCGGACATCGGGGCCTCGCGGGAATCGGCGCGATGAAGATACTGTGGGGCTGGGTGGGGCCGGAAGCGGGGAGCCGTCAGCCGTCAGCAGTGGAGGGAAGCGAAAGGGGCCGCGCGACTGGCGGCCCCTTCGGTTGGCGGTTAGCGGTCAACGGTGCGTCGGTGCGCCGCCGTTCGTGCGTCCCCTACTGCCATTCCCCCGAAAGTGACGAGGTCTGCACCGGCCGCTCGATGCGCGCCACCTGCTTGTAGTCGCGCCCGTTGATGCGAACGGTGACGAGGTAGGTCCCGGGCTCCACCATCGGGCCCATGCCCCCGAGCAGCCCGCCGATGCCGCCGAAGCCGCCGCCACCCCCGCCGCCGCCGAGGAGGCGCTGGAGGGGGTTGTTGAACTGGCCCGGCTCGCGGGGCTGCGGGTCGCGGAAGAGCGCCTGCAGACCGCCGGGCGCCGGCTGACGGCCGCCGCTGGTGTCCTGCATCGCCGTGCGGATGCTGTCGCGCAGGAACGCCATCCGCTGTGCGCCGCGGACGCTGTCGCGCACGCCGGCGGGACCGAGGAGCGCGCGATCGCGCCGCATGTCCCAGGTGACCCACTTGAGCGCCGAGGGGCGGGCGTTCGTCCAGAAGGTCCGCACGGTGTCGCCGCGGACGTCGGTGACGGTCACCCGCACCGTGTCCCCCGCGGGGCGCGCGGGCCCGCCCATCAGGACCGCCATGATGCCGCCGCCCCCGCCGAACCCGGCCTGCCCCATGAACTCCGCCGCCTGCTCCCCGAAGAGCGCCGCCATCGGATTGGCCTGGGTGGTGTCGGCGCCGGCGCGCGGGCCGCGGGCCGCTTGCGGCTCCTCCCCGCGGATGCGGATGGGGATGCGCACGCCGGTGGGAGAGTTGGCCGCGCTCCACGGCCTGCTGCCGCGGGAGCCCACGCCGCCGCCCGCCGCGCGGCTGGTGAACAGGAGCGCCGGCTCGGGAGCGAAGACCGCCACCGGCGCGTCGAGGAGGGAGTCGTTCGCCTGCTCGAGGGGACCGATGTCCACGGTGTAGATGGAGCGCCCGTGAGTCGCGGCGACGAGGGTGTGGTCCCGCGGGTGGATCTTGAGGTCGTGCACCGGCACCGGCGGGAGGCCAGCGTTGAAGGAACGCCACGACGCCCCGGCGTCGGTCGAGACGTACGCCGTGAGCTCCGTCCCCACGAAGAGGATGTCGCGGCGGCGCGGGTGCTCCCGCACCACGTGCACGTACTCCGCGGCGGGGAGGTTGGCGCTGATCGAGCGGAAGGTCCTGCCGAAATCGGTCGAGACGAAGACGTACGGCTTGAAGTCGTCGTTCCGGTGCCCGTCGAAGCTCACGTACACCGTGGCGCTGTCGAACGCCGAGGGCTCGACCCGCGTCACCCAGGTGTTCCGCGGCACGCCGGGGAATCGGGCGGTGAGGTTCTCCCACGCGACGCCGTCGTTCCGCGTCATCCAGACGTTGCCGTCGTCGGTGCCCGCGAAGAGGATCCCGGGCCGCAGGGGCGACTCCGCGAGGGTGACCACGGTGCCGTGTGTCTCGGCGCTGGTGATGTCGGAGGTGACGCCGCCGGTGGCGGTGAGGCTCACTCGCAGTTTCATGGTGTCGCGGGTGGAGAGGTCCTCGGAGATCGGGGCCCAGTCGTCGCCGCGGTCCACCGACTTCCACACCCGGTGGCCGCCGAGGTAGAGGGTGCGGGCGTTGTGCGGCGAGAGGAGGAAGGGGGTGGACCAGTTGAAGCGGTTCCGCGAGAGGTACGCCGTGTCGGCGGCGATGCGGGCGCGGAGGGAATCCAGGGTGTGCTGGCGGTCGGGGGTGACGGGCTGCGTGGTGTCCCCGCGCGCGAGGATGAGCGAGTCCTCGAGGACCCGTGCCAGCGTCTGACCGCCGAAGCCGAAGGCGGCGCCGATGCCGCCGGGGCGCACGCCGGGGCGGATGGAGCGCCGCTCCCAGGTGCGGAGGTTGAGGCGGTTGATGGAGCTCCCCTGCGACTCCACGTAGATCACGTCGGCGTCGGTGGGGTCCATCTGGGCGTAGAAGCCGTCGCCGCCGTTCACGCTCGTCCAGTGCTCGTTGTAGATGCGCCCCATCGGCGACTCGGTGGGCCCGCACCAGGTGCCGTTGTCCTGCAGGCCGCCGCACACCCAGAAGGGGCGCTGCATGTCGTACGCGACGGCGTAGAACTGCCCGACGGCCATCTGAAGGATGGCGTCGTACGTGCGGCCGCGGTCGAAGGTCTGCGCGAGGCCGCCGTCCTGCCCGACGAGGTAGTGGTCGGGGTCGTTGGGGTCGATCCACATCGCGTGGTAGTCCACGTGGATCGCCGAGCCGATGGTGCGGAGGGTGCGGCCGCCGTCGTTGGAGTAGCGCGCGTTGGTGGAGAGCCAGTAGACGCGGTCGGGGTTCCGCGGGTCCACGCGGACCTGCGAGTAGTAGAAGGGGCGGTTGTTCTCGTTGTTCATCCGCGTCCACGTCGCACCAGCGTCGGTGGAGCGGAAGAGGCCCGACTGGAGCTGGGCGCGCTTCGTGGTGTCGGGGACGAAGCCCCGCTGGCGCGCGGCCCGCACCGACTCGGGGTTCGGGTTCGAGTCGGCCTCGACGAGGACGTACACCGTGTTCGGCGCGCTCGGCGCAACGGCTACGCCGGCGCGGCCCCAGATGGTGGTCGGGAGGCCGTTCCCGGTCACGGCGGCCCACGTCTCTCCGCCGTCGGTGCTCTTCCAGAGGCCGCTCCCGGGGCCGCCGCTCTGCAGGGAGTAGGCGGTGCGGTAGCGCTGCCACGCCGTGGCATAGAGGACGTCGGGGTTCGAGGGGTCGAGGGCGAGGTCCACGAAGCCGGCCCGGTCACTGATGAACTTGACCAGTCGCCAGGTCGTGCCGCCGTCGGTGGTCTTGTAGAGGCCCCGGTCGCGGTTCGGCGCCCAGGCGTGCCCGAGGGCCGCGACCCACACGACGTTGGGATTGGTGGGGTGGATGACGACGCGGCCGATGTGCTGCGTCTCGCGGAGGCCCATGTTCGTCCAGGTGCGGCCGCCGTCGGTGCTCTTGAAGACGCCGTTGCCCGGGGAGATGGAGTTGCGCGAGTCCTCTTCGCCGGTGCCCACCCACACTACGTTCGTGTCGCTCGGCGCGATGGCCACCTCGCTCACGGCGTGGACGCCGGTGCGGTCGAAGACCGGCTCCCACGTCGTGCCGGCGTTCACGCTCTTCCAGAGGCCGCCGGTCGCGAAGCCGACGTAGATGACCTTGGGGTTCAGCGGATTGGCGGTCACGCCGCTCACCCGGCCGCTCATGTTGGCGGGGCCGATGGAGCGCCAGCGCATCTGGGCGAGGAAGGCGGAGTCGGCCCGCATCCGCTGGGCCAGGAGGGGCGCAGGCAGGAGAGCCGCGAGCCCCAGGAGGGTGAGGAAGCGTCGCATCGTAGGGCCTCGGACTGTGTAGACGGGGGCTGCGGGATTGCCGCTCACGGCAGGCGAAAAGACAGCGCCGCGGGCGCGGCGTCAAGCGGAGCGCGCGGGACCGCGGGGATGCTAGGCCGTCTTGCCCTTCTTCTGGAGCCGCGCCCACTCGTCCTTGAGCGTCAACGTGCGGTTGAAGACGGGCGCGCCGGGCTTCGAGTCGGGGTCCACGCAGAAGTAGCCGAGCCGCTCGAACTGCACCCGCGACTCGACGGGGAGATCCCCCAGGGCCGGCTCGAGCCGGCAGCCGGTCAGGGTCTCGAGGGAGCGTGGGTTGAGGTTCGCGCGCCACCCCTGGCCCTCGGCGACCTCGTCCGGGTCTTCCCTGGTGAACAGGTGGTCGTAGAGACGCACCTCGGCGGGGACGGCGTGCTCCGCGGAGACCCAGTGGAGCGTCGCCTTCGGCTTGCGCCCGTCTGGGGAGTCACCGCCCTTGGTGGCGGGATCGTAGGTGCAGCGCAGCTCGACGATCTCGCCCGTGGCGGGGTCCTTCACCACGTTCGTGCACGTGACGAAGTAGGCGTACCGCAGGCGCACCTCGCGCCCGGGCGCGAGGCGGAAGAACTGCTTGGGCGGGTCCTCCATGAAGTCGTCGCGCTCGATGTACAGGACGCGCCCGAAGGGGACCTTGCGCGAGCCGGCGGCGGGGTCCTCGGGGTTGTTGACCGCGTCCACCTCCTCGGTCCGGCCCTCCGGGTAGTTCTCGATCACGACGCGCAGGGGCCGCAGCACGCCCATGAAGCGCGGCGAGCGCTTGTTGAGGTCCTCGCGGACGCAGTGCTCGAGGAGCGCGACGTCCACCGTGCTCTCCGTGGTGTCCACGCCGATGATCGCGGCGAAGTGGCGGATGGCCTCGGCGGTGTAGCCGCGGCGCCGCATCCCCGAGATGGTGGGCATGCGCGGATCGTTCCACCCCCGCACCAGGTCCTCCTCGACGAGGTTCAGCAGCCGCCGCTTGCTCATCACCGTGAAGGAGACGTTGAGGCGGGCGAACTCGATCTGCTGCGGGTGGTAGACCCCCAGCGTGTCCAGGTACCAGTCGTAGAGCGGCCGGTGCTCGCGGAACTCGAGCGTGCAGATCGAGTGGGTGATCTTCTCGATGGAATCGGACTGGCCGTGGGCCCAGTCGTACATCGGATAGACGCACCACTTCGCGCCGGTGCGATGGTGGGACGCCTTGAGGATGCGGTACATCACCGGGTCCCGCAGGTGCTGGTTGGGCGCCTCCATGTCGATCCGGGCGCGCAGCACCGCGGTCCCTTCCTCGAACTCGCCGGCGGTCATCCGGGCGAACAGGTCGAGGTTCTCCGCGATGGGGCGGTCGCGATGGGGGCTCTCGACGCCGCGGGAGGCGAGCTTGCCGCGGCTCGCCCTGATCTCCGCGGAGGTCTGCTCGTCCACGTACGCCTTGCCTGCCTGGATGAGCTGGATGGCCCAGGCGTGCAGCTGGTCGAAGTAGTCGGAGGCGTAGTAGAGGTGTTCCCCCCAGTCGAAGCCGAGCCAGCGCACGTCCCGCTGGATGGCCAGCACGTACTCGTCCTCTTCCTTGGTCGGGTTCGTGTCGTCGAAGCGCAGGTGGCACGTGCCGCCGAACTCGCGGGCGATGCCGAAGTTCAGGCAGATGGACTTGGCGTGGCCGATGTGCAGGTAGCCGTTGGGCTCGGGAGGGAAGCGGGTCACCACGCGGCCGTCCCACTTGCCGCTCTTGGTGTCGTCCGCCACGATCTGGCGCACGAAGTCGGTGGGGGTGGGGGTCGCGTTCTCGTCCATACGCGACATTATAGACGCGGAGCGCGACCCGCGCGAGCGGCGGGCGACGCTTCCGGCGGCGCGGCCTGATGCTCGCGTGCCGCCCGGGCGAGCCGGGCTGTGCCCTGGCGGACCGCCAGGGCGCTCCCCGATCATTCCGCCGTGGACCGATCGACCCCCGAACACAGGCCGGAGGACCTTCCGACATGAAGCCCCACGACGCGAACGGCAGGCGGGCGCCCGGCGACCGGCCCTTCCGGGTGCTCCTCATCGCTGGCTCGAACCGGCGCCAGTACGATTGCCCGGGCATCGACTCCAAGGCCCGCACGCTGATGTTCCGCCTGGCCGACCGGCTGCCGCGGGAATGGGAGATCGATATCGAGGACCTGGGGAACGTCTGGAACCGGGAACAGATCCGCACCTGCAACGCCTGCGTCTCGACGTCGGCGGCGCTGTGCGTCTGGCCGTGCAACTGCTACACGAAGGGGAGCTGGGGCCAGCCCGACCTGATGTGGAACCTCGACTTGTACGCGCGGCTCGATCTGGCGGACGCGTGGGCCATCGTCGGACCGGTGAACTGGTACGGCCCGAGCGGGAACCTCAAGGCGATGTTCGACCGGCTGGTGTGCATGAACGGCGGCAATCCGCGGGAGGATCTCATCGCCCACAAGGATCCGGCACTGGCCATCGGGCTGGAGCACTCGCCGGAGTGGGCCACGCTGAGCCGGAATCACCTGGAGGGCCGCTCCGCCGCCTTCTTCTGCTACGGGGACGGGGGCGGCGACGAACTGGACGAATCAGGCCGGCCCGGAATCCTGGGGCACAGCGCCTACTTCGATCCGCTGCAGGAGCCGTTCCGGGATATGCGGGACGCGTATGCGCCGCTGGTCTGGCAATGCCGTTACAGCGGCATCGAGGTGCCCGACTCGCTGTGGCGATACGTCGAGTCGGGGCGGGGCCGGAAGTACAGTGACAACCAGGCGGAGCACCTGGCGGGCGAGCCGGCTCTCCTGCGCGCCTTCGACGAATGGGCGGACGCCTTCACCGGCCACGTCGCCACGAAGGGCAAAGTGCGGCCGGGCGAGTATCGCGCGTACGGGTACCGGCCACCATCCCATCTTTGGGCCGATCTCAAGACCAAGTGGCGTGGCCTCCGTATGGCGTTGGGCGTTCCGGTCCCCGGAAGCTCGCCGGCGATCCAGCAGAAGCGGAACCTGAATCGCGACGCTACCATCTTCTACAAGAAGGGCGAAGGCGCGAAGCTGCGGGACTGAGTCACCCGGCGCGGCCTGTGCGGATCGACCGCCGCCACCATGCTCACGGCCCCAGCTCCAGTTCCACGATCTGATCCACCTCGCCTGCAGCCCTCGGCGGCAGGGTGAGGGTCAACCCGGCCGCGCTCTGAGTGCACGGCACCCGCGCACCCGCTTTGTGTTAGGTCCTTATGTAACGCAGCAAACTCTTTAGTCCACCCTGACAGCCTGAACCTCGAGCTCGATCTTGATGTCATTCCCTACCACTACACCGCCTGTCTCCAGCGCCTGGTTCCAGGTCAGACCCCAATCTCTTCGATCGATCTTACCCTTCGCGCTGAATCCCACGCGCTGCCCAC
>JADGQW010000028.1 GCA_017881505.1 Gemmatimonadales bacterium | reverse complement strand
TACAACACCATCGACGAGGACGACCTGGCCCGGTCGGTGGAGTTGGCGTTCAATGACAAACAAGCGGCAAACGGGGCGCCTGTTGAGCAGGAGGCCAAGTAGGTAAGTTAGGACTGGACAGTATCTTTGCCCCCTCGTTCAATGGCAGGACCCCGGACTTTGGATCCGGGTATGGTGGTTCGAATCCACCGGGGGCAATAGCAGGCGGGAACGCGAACGGCGGCCGGAGAGGAACCCGGCCGCCGTTTCACGTGAGGCCTCCGCGCGCGGCGCTACCAGCTGCTCGCCAGCGCCCCGACCTCCTGCTCCACCTCCTCGAGCACCGCGCACGCCCCCACCGCCGCCATCATCGCGTTGTGGTCGGTGAAGAGAGGCCGGTCCTCCTCGAGGTGCTGCACGACCTTCCGCACCGCCCGCCGCCCCGCCTCCACCCCCTTGCCGAAGTGGTGGTCGCGGAAGTCGAGCGCCTGCGCCGCCGCGATGAGCTCGATGCCGAGCACGCCGTAGGCGTTCTGGAGGATCTGCTTCGCCTTCAGCGCGCCGTTCATCCCCATCGAGACGAAGTCCTCCTGGTCCGCGGCCGCCGGGATGGACTGGATGCACGAGGGCGTGGAGAGGATCCGCTGCTCCACGATGAGCATGTCGGCCGTGTACTGCGAGAGCATGTGCCCCGAGTACATCCCCGCGCCCCTGGTGAGGAAGGCGGGGAGCCCGACCGAGAGCGCCGGATTGAGAAGCCGGTTGAGGCGCCGCTCCGAGAGGACGCTGATCATCGTGATGCCCGCGCCCACCATGTCGAGGGGCAGCGAGATGGGCGTGCCCTGGAAGTTCGCGCCGGTGAGGACGAGGTTCTCCTCCGCCACGAAGATCGGGTTGTCCGCCACGCCGTTGAGCTCGGTCTCGAGCTGCGCCCGCGCCCACGCCAAGAGGTCCCGCAGCGCGCCGATCACCTGCGGCGTCGAGCGCATCGAGTAGGCGTCCTGGACCTTCACCTTCAGCTTCCCGGTGCTGAGGTCGGAGCCCTCCAGCACCTGCCGCAGGTTCGCGGCACAGGTCTGTGCACCCTTGAAGCCGCGCAGCTCGTGCAGCTTGGGCTGATAGGGGCGCATGTTCGCCAGCAGCGCCTCCAGCGTCATCGCCGTGGCGATCTCCGCCTGCTTCACCCACCGCTCGGCGTCATACAGGAGGAGGCAGCCGATGCCGGTGATCAGGTTCGACCCGTTGATCGCCGCGAGGCCGTCCCGCGCGTGGAGCCCGGGCACCGGGATCCCCGCCTGCTCCATCGCGGCGCGGGTGGCCATCCGCTCACCCCGGTAGAAGCACTCCCCCTCGCCCATCAGCGAGAGCGCCACCTGGCTCATCGGCGCGAGGTCGCCGCACGCCCCGACGCTCCCCTTCTCGCAGGCGATGGGCGTGAGCCCCTTGTTCAGCATCGCGACGTAGGTGAGGGGGATCTCCGGCCGGCACCCCGAGTACCCGCGGGTGTGCACCGCCACCCGCGAGAGCATCGCCGCGCGCACGTGCTCGACGGGCGCCGGCTCCCCGATCCCCGCCGCGTGATTGTAGATGAGGTACTTCTGGAACTGCTTCACCTGGTCGTCGGTGAGCGCCACCTCGGCCAGCTCGCCGATGCCGGTGTTCACGCCGTACATCGTCTCGTGAGCGAGGACCTTCCGGTCGAGCATCGCCCGGCAGGCCTTGATCCGCTCGAGTGCCGCGGCGGCCAGCTCGACCGGCTCGCCGTGGCGGGCCACCCGCTCCACATCCTCGATCGTCAGACGCCTGCCCGTACCGATGGAAATCACGCGCTGGATCCTCCCGTTACCCCCGAGTCCGACTCCCGGCCATCCGCGCGGTCCGACTGCAACGAGCATGCCTTGACGCAGAAGCCGGGAGCCAGACGCCCAGATGCCAGATGAACTCCTGACCGCCCCGGGCCGGGTGTCAAGTCCGGCCGCGATTCCTGCGGGCCCGCGGAGCCGCTATCGTTCGCGGGTACCGGCCGGCGCGGCGCGCCGGCCCCAAACGAAGGTGAGACCGATGCCCGCCGCTCTCCTGCGCATCCTCGGCACCGCGCTCGGCCTCTGGGTCGCGACGCGGATCGTCCCCGGCCTCCACATCGAGGGCTGGGCCAGCTTCCTCCTCGCCGCCCTCCTCCTCGGCATCGCGAACGCCGTGGTGCGGCCGTTCCTGGTGCTCGTGACCCTGCCGATCACCTTCCTCACGCTGGGGCTCTTCCTGTTCGTGGTGAACGGGCTCACGCTGGCGCTCGTCGCGTGGCTGATGCCCTCGTTCACCGTGAGCGGGCTCGGCGCCGCGGTCCTCGGTGCGCTCGTGGTGTCCCTCACGTCGTGGCTCGCGGGGCGCATCGTCCCGCCCGCGCCGCGGCAGGACTAGGCGCGCGTGGAGCGGACCTTCGCGGCCCTCGGCGCCGTCTCGGCGGCGCTCGCCGTGGCGGCGGGAGCGTTCGCGGCCCATGCGCTCCGCGCGCGACTCGACGCCGACCTCCTCGCCGTCTTCGAGACGGGGGCGCGGTACCAGATGGTCCACGCCCTCGCCCTCCTCGCGGCCGCGGGGGCGTGGACGCGCTGGCCGGGCCCGCTGCTGCGCGCGGCCGGCTGGCTCTTCGTGGCCGGCACGGTCCTCTTCTCGGGGAGTCTCTACGCCCTCGCCCTCACCGGCGTGCGCGGCCTCGGGGCCGTGACGCCCTTCGGCGGCCTGGCCTTCCTGGCCGGCTGGGGCTGCTTCGCGGTGGCGGCGTGGCGCGGCCGGTAGCGCGCATGCGCCGCGAGACGCCGGCGCCCCTCCGCGCGCGCGTCGATCGGGGCGTCGGAGAGCGCCGGATCGCGCCCTACCATCCGACGGCTCAAGCGGTTATCGTACAAGGCTCTTATGGCTGAAGTCTCGCTGTCCAAGAGCCAGATGATGCTCCTCGCGGGCACGGCCAACCGGGCCCTCGCGGAGGAGATCGCCACGCACCTGAAGCAGCCGCTCTGCCAGGTGACGATCCGGCGGTTCGCGGACGGCGAGCTGTTCGTGAAGATCGACGAGAACGTGCGGGGGCGGGACGTCTACATCATCCAGCCCACCAATCCGCCGGCCGAGAACGTCCTGGAGCTGCTGCTCCTGATGGACGCGGCGCGGCGGGCGAGCGCGGCCCGGATCACCGCGGTGATCCCGTACTTCGGCTACGCGCGGCAGGACCGCAAGGACCAGCCGCGGGTCGCGATCAGCGCCAAGCTGATGGCCAACCTCATCAGCTCGGCGGGGGCGGACCGGGTGCTGGCGATGGACTTCCACTCGCACCAGCTCCAGGGGTTCTTCGACATCCCGGTGGACCACCTATACGCGTCGCCGGTGCTCACGGCGCACTACCGCCTGAAGCACCTGCACGACCCGGTGATCGTGGCCCCCGACGTCGGCTCGGCAAAAATGGCGCGCGGCTTCGCGAAGCGGCTCAACGCGTCGCTCGCCATCATCGACAAGCGGCGCCCGTCGGCGAACATCGCCGAGGTGGTGAACGTGGTCGGCGAGGTGGAGGGGAAGGACTGTCTCATCCCCGACGACCTCATCGACACCGCGGGGACGGTGAGCGAGGCGGCCCGGGCCCTGAAGCGGCTCGGCGCGCGGCGGGTGTACTGCTGCGCCACGCACGCGCTCCTCTCCGGCCCGGCGGTGGAGCGCCTCCGCGACGCCCCGATCGAGGAGATCGCCGTCGCGAACACGATCGCGGTGCCGGAAGCGCGCCGGTTCGAGAAGCTGGTGGTGCTGTCGGTGGGGACCCTGCTCGCGCAGGCCATCGCCAACACGCACCGGGACAAGTCGGTCTCGTCGTTGTTCGAATAATCTGACACCTGTTTGGAGTAGAAGATGGCCACCACCGCCCAACTCACCGCCGAACCCCGCACCGTCCACGGCACCGGCGAGATGCGCCGGATGCGCAAGGCCGGCCGCACGCCCGCCGTCATCTACGGCCACGGCCGCGAGCCCGCCGCGCTGTCGGTGAACAGCTTCGACCTCGGCCGCCTGCTCGAGGCCATCGCGCCGGCGAGCACGATCGTGGACCTCACGGTGGGCGAGGCGACGTACAAGACGCTGATCCGCGAGGTGCAGCGGCATCCCCTCCGTCCCGGCGTCACGCACGTGGACTTCTACGAGGTCAAGGCGGGGGAGAAGATCACCCTCGAGGTGCCGGTCCACCTGGTCGGCATCCCCGACGGCGTGCGCAACCAGGGCGGCACGCTCGACCAGGTGCTGCGCATGGTCGAGATCGAGGTGCTGCCGACGGAGATCCCCGAGCGGGTCGAGCTCGACGTCACCGTGCTCACGATCGGCAAGTCGCTCCCGGTCTCCGCGCTCGTCATCCCGAACGCGAAGATCCTGACCGACGCCGCTCTGACGATCTGCACCGTGGTGGCGCCGCGGGTCGAGGAAGTCGTCGCTCCGACGGCCGCCGCGGCGGTCGAGGGTGCGCCGGTCGAGGGTGCGGTGGTCGAGGGTGCCGAGGGCGCCGTGGCAGCCGCGCCGTCCGAGCCCGAGCTCATCCGCAAGCGCAAGCCGGCGGACGAAGAGGACGAGAAGAAGTAGCAGGCGGTTCCCTGAAGCTGATCGTCGGGCTCGGGAACCCCGGCGCCGGGTACGCCGATACCCGGCACAACGCCGGGTTCTGGCTCGCCGACGCGCTGCAGACCCGCTGGCGGCTCCCGAAGTTCGTGCGTCGCGGCCCGGCCCTGGCCACCACGGGGCCGACTCCCGCCGGCGACGTGTATCTCCTCAAGCCACAGACGATGATGAACGACTCGGGGGCCGCCTTGAGCGGCCTCCGGGCCGACCCTCCCGAGGGGCCCCTCGACGACCTCCTGGTACTGGTGGACGACGTCGCGATCCCGTCGGGGACGTTCCGCCTGCGCGCCAAGGGGTCCGCGGGCGGGCACAACGGCCTGAAGAGCGTCGAGGCGGTGGTCGGCACGCGGTGGTTCGCCCGGCTCCGCATCGGTGTCGGCCCGGCTCCCCTGCTCTACGACGAGGACGACCTGCCGGACTTCGTCCTCTCCCCCCTGCCGCCGGAGGAGCGCGAGGCCGTCGCCGCGCTCTTCGGGCCGATGGGCGACGCCGTCGAATGCTGGATGACCGAGGGCGCGGAACGCGCGATGGCGCAGTTCAACCGGAGGCCCGCCGCCGACGCGTGACGGCCCGCCTCCCCGAAAGGACCCCCAACCCATGCCGCTGATCTCCTGGCTGCGTTCCCCCGGCCCGCGCCGCACCCTGCTGGCGTTCGCCGTAACCTTCCTCGCCGCGCTCGCCGTCTTCACGCTGCCGCGGTTCGTCTGGAACACCGTGGCGCTGGCGCGGGCGGAGACCACAGCGGCCAGTGACCAGACGCCAAGACGCCAAGACGCTCAGGGGAACGCCGCGACCGTCGCCGCCGCGCAGGCCCCGGCGGCCGCGACCCCCGCGGACGACACCGCAAAAGCCCCGCCCGCCGCGGCGGCCGACACCGCGGTTCCCGCGACACCCCCAGCGTCGGTGCCCTTCGCGTCGCGCCTCATCGGCCTCCTCGGGATGGCGCTCATCCTCGCGGTCGGCTACGGCCTCTCCCGCAACCGCCGCGCGATCCGCTGGTCCACCATCGGGTGGGGCCTCAGCCTCCAGATCGTCTTCGCGATCTTCGTGCTGCGCGTCCCCTTCGGCCAGCGGCTCTTCCAGTGGCTCGGCGCCGTGGTGACGCGGATCCTGGGCTTTTCGTACGTGGGCTCGGAGTTCGTCTTCGGCGAGATCGGCAAGCAGCACTCGAGCCTCGGCGTGATCTTCGCCTTCCAGATCCTGCCGGCCATCATCTTCGTCTCCGCCCTTTTCGCGATCCTCTACTACCTGGGCGTGATGCAGGTGGTGGTGAAGGCGATGGCGGTGGCGATGCACAAGTTGCTCCACGCCAGCGGCGCCGAGAGCCTCAACGTCGCGGCGTCCATCTTCATGGGCCAGACGGAGGCGCCCCTCACCATCCGGCCGTTCCTGAACAAGATGACGCGGTCGGAGCTGATGACGGTGATGACGGCGGGAATGGCGCACGTCTCCGGCTCCATCATGGCGGCGTACATCGCCTTCGGCATCGAGGCGCAGCACCTCCTGACCGCCGTGATCATGACGGCGCCCGGCACCATCCTCATGGCCAAGCTCCTCGAGCCCGAGACGGAGCAGCCGGAGACGATGGGGCGCGTCACCCTCGACATCCCGAAGACCGACGTGAACGTCGTGGACGCCGCGTCGCGCGGCACCGGCGAGGGCCTCCACCTGATGCTCAACGTCATCGCGATGCTGATCTCCTTCATCGCGATCGTGGCGCTCATCAACGGGCTCTTCGGCTGGGTGCACGGGCTGGTGGCGTGGTTCCCGGCGAGCCTGCAGGTGGTGCTCGGCTGGATCGGCCGGCCGGTCGCGTGGGCGATGGGCGTGCCGTGGCACGACAGCGGCGCCATCGGCGGGCTCCTCGGCGAGCGCGCGGTGCTCAACGAGTTCATCGCCTTCGCCGACCTCGGCCGGATGCGCGCGCTCCTCGACCCGCGGTCGTTCACCATCGCGTCGTTCGCGCTGTGCGGTTTCGCCAACATCTCCTCGGTGGGGATCCAGATCGGCGGCATCGGGGCGCTGGCGCCGGAGCGGAAGCACGATCTCGCCAGACTCGGTTTCCGGGCCATGCTGGCGGGGACGCTCGCGAACTTCATGTCGGCGACGATCGCGGGGATCCTGCTTTAGCACGGCGTGAGAGGGTGAGAGGTCAGAGGTCAGGGGAGACACGAGACGGGGGCGCCGGCATCGGCGCCCCCTCGTGCGTGACGGGCCACGGGCGCAGCGCCCGGAGGCGCGCTGCCGTGGCTCCCGTCTCCTCTCACCCCTGACCTCTCACCCTCTCACGGTGTCCAGTGCTCACGCCGCCCTGCTGACGATCACTCCCTCCGCCAGCTGCGCATCCAGCGCCACCGTCGCGAACCCCATCCGCACGACCATCGCGGGCCAGCGGCGCTCCACTTCCAGCTCGACCCCCGGCAGGAGCCCCAGCGCGAGGAGCTTCCGGAGATCGCCCCCCTTCGCCGCGGCGAGGCGCCGCACCGTCGCCTTCTCCCCCGCCGCGAGCGACGCCAGCGTCGCGGGGAGATAGAAGTCCCCCGCGATCGGGCAGCCGTCGCAGCCCGAGGCCGTCCCGCACATCGTGCACTTCACGCCCAGCCTCCCACCGACCGCAGCAGCCAGCCCACCAGGCCTCCCGTCGCGAACGCCACCCCCGTCGCCACCACGAGCACCGTCACCGCCAGCGCCGTCCCCCGCTCCCGCCGCATCACCAGGAACTGCGCCACGCACGGCACGAAGAGGGTGATCGTCACCGCCGCGGTGGTGAGCGCCGCGGGTCCCAGCACCCCGCTCCGCGCCATCTCGTACAGCCCCGCCGCCCCGAAGTCCCGCCGGAAGAAGCCGTACAGGAACGCCGGCGCCGCCGCGTCGGGGAGGCCGATGAGGCGCACGGCCGGCTCGATGGCGTGGGTCGCGGCGCGCAGGGCGCCCGTCAGCTCGCCCGCCCAGAGGATCACGCTCGCCAGGAGGAAGAGCGGGAGGATCTCGGCGAAGTACCACCGCACCCGCGTGAGCGTCTTGAGGAGGACGTTGCGCACCAGCGGCACGCGCAGCGGCGGCAGCTCCAGGTAGAAGCTCGGCGGGTCGCCGGGGAGGAGCCGCGCCGCGAGCGCGCCCACCACGACGAACACCGCGAGCAGCACCCCGGCCCAGACCGCCACCGCGGCGGGATACACGCTGAGGATCCCGAGGACCACGCCGAGCTGCGCCGAGCAGGGGATCGCGAGCGCGAGGAGGAGCGTCACGATGACGCGTTCGCGCCGCGTCTCGAGGGTGCGCGTCACCAGCGTCGCCATCGTGTTGCAGCCGAAGCCGAGGACGAGGGGGATGACGGCGCGCCCCGAGAGCCCGAGCCGCTTGAGCCCCCGGTCGAGGAGGAGGGCGAGCCGCGGCAGGTAGCCGCAATCCTCCAGCAGCGCGAAGACGAGGAAGAAGGTCCCCACGATCGGCAGGACGATGGCGACCGCGTACCGCACGCCGAGGGTGAAGAGCCCGTACGGCCCGACGAGCAGATCGCGGAGCACCGCCCACGGCACGAGGGCGTTCACGCCCGCCGTCACCGGGGGCGTGAGCCACCGGTCGAAGGCCACGCGTTCGATGAGGTCCACCAGCGTCCCGGCGCCGAAGTGCCCGACGAAGCGGTAGAACCCGAGGTAGAGGACCGCCAGCACGAGCGGGATCCCCGTCCACGGCGAGAGGAGCACGCGATCCAGGGCCGCCCGGCGCGCGCGCCGCTCCGGCGGGGCGTCGGGGACGACGCCGTCGAGGAGCGCCAGGGCCATCCGCCGCCGCGCCGTCGCCAGCGCGACAGCGAACCCGTCGGCCGCGCCCCACCGCGCGTCCCGCATGGACGTCGCCGCCAGCCAGAGCCGGGGTGACGCGGCGGAGCGCGCGGGCGCCATCTCCGGGTCGCCGCACAGCGCCAGCTCCGCGTCCAGGAGCCGCACGCCTTCCTGGCGCTCCGACAGCAGCGCCACCACGTCGGCGAAGGGCTGCGGCAGCGCCCAGCCGTCCACCGGGACCGGCGCGCCGTGCGCCGCCTCGGCGAGCGCCGCCACCCCCTCCCCGGTCGTCGCCACGGTGCCCACGACCGGCACGCCGAGGCGCTCGGACAGGAGGGCGAGGTCCGGGGCGACTCCCCGCCGCCGCGCCTCGTCCAGCAGGTTGCAGGCGAGCACCAGGGGCCGGCCGAGGGCGAGGAGCTGCAGGGTGAGGGGGAGGGCGCGGTCGAGGTGCGAGGCGTCCGCCACCTGGATCAGCGTCTGGCCCGACCCCTCCAGGATGGCGCGGCGCGCCACCCGCTCCTCTTCGCTGACCGCGAGGAAGCCGTACATCCCCGGCGTGTCCACCACGTCCACCGTCTCGTCACCGAGGTCGTGCACGCCGACCGTGACCTCCACCGACGTGCCCGGATAGTTGGACACGGTGGTGTAGGCCCCGGTGAGCCGCCCGAAGAGGGCGCTCTTCCCCACGTTCGGCGCCCCGACGAGCAGCCAGCGGGCCGCCGCCACATCGGTCGGGACCGGGGCGGCGGCGGCGGGCAGGAGCCCGGCCGTGTGGCTCATCGCAGGAGGCGCATAGTTGAGACCGGTTTTCATCCTCTGCACTCCCTGTGCCGCGGCGGAGCCCTCTGCCGGGTCCAGAACGACGACAAAACGTGTCAGAATTGCCCAACCACCGGCTGGCGGGCCGCCAGCGAGGTCCGAAGGCGGCCCGGCGCCGTGTCCGGCGGGGTCACGCGGACGTGGCGGCTTCCCTCCGCACCCTCTTGCCGCGAGAATTCGGCGTGGACCGCCGCAAGCCCGACCACGTCTTCTTCGACCCGACGGGACGCCGCCGCAAGACGGTGAACCGTCTCGGCACGGCGGTGGGCCTCGCGCTGGGCGTCACCTCGACCATCTTTGTGATCAGCCTCCTCGCGGTGCCCCTCCTTCCGAAGACGCCCGAGACGACGGCGCGGCCGGGTCCAGGTCGTGCCGCTCCCGGAGTCTCGCGGCGGGACGCCCGCCTGACCCGGCACCTCGCCCACCGCAGCAGGTTCGCGCTGTTCCGCGAGATGGCGACGGCACGCCACCCCGCCGGGCCGCCACCCAAGGCGCTCCCCGCGCCGAGCGATCCCATCGTCGCCGCGTTCTACGTGATCTGGCAGCCGGGGGGCGTGCAGGCGCTGCACGACAACGCCGACCGCCTCACGCACGTGATGCCCGAGTGGCTCCACCTGAACCGCAACGGGACGGGTCTCGACTTCCGCGACTGGGACCCCGAGGTCACGGTGTCGAACCGCGACGTGGTGGCGGTGGCGAAGGACCACCACCTCGCGATCATGCCGGTCCTGAACAACGCGGAGGGGGGCGTCTTCGACCCGGAGCGTGCGCACGTGGCGCTGGCCACGCCGGGGATGCGCGGGTCCGTCATCGGCGCGATCCGCGACTTCCTCGTGGACCACGATTTCCAGGGGGTCAACGTCGACCTGGAGAACCTGCGGCCCGAGGACTACGCCAAGCTGCCCCTCTTCGTCGGGGAGCTGCGGGACACCCTGCGGCAGGACAGCCTCGCGGTGAGCGTGGACCTCGAGGCGTCGCACGTCACGCAGCTCGGCCCCGCCCTGTCGGCCGCCTCCGACTTCGTGGTGCTGATGAGCTACGCGCAGCACGCCCCGGCCGCGGGACGGGGACCGCTGGCGGGGATCGGCTGGTTCGACACCCTCCTGACCCAGGCGGCCGCGGTCGTCCCCGCGGAGAAGCTCGTGGTGGGCGTCGGGAATTACGCCGTGGATTGGCCGCTGCGGGGGAAGGCCGGGGGAAGGGCGCTCACGGTCCAGGGGGCGCTCGTGGCGGCGCGCGACGCGCGCCCCGACGACCCGCCGGCGAGCCTCGTGGACTTCGACCCGACGGAGCTCAACCCCACCTTCGACTACACCGACGGCGCGGGGGTGCCGCACGAGGTGTGGATGCTGGACGGGGTGACGGCGTACAACGACCTCGTGCTGGCGCAGCGGGCCCGGGCGCGCGGCGCCGCGCTCTGGGTGCTCGGCTCGGAGGACCCGTCGCTCTGGCCGGCGTACGGGAAGGACGCGTTCCGCCGGCTCCCACCGCCCTCGGTGCTCGACAGCATCCCGACGTCCTACATCCCCGCCTACGCCGGCGAGGGGGAGATCCTCTCGGTGGGGGGCCTGCCGCGGCGCGGCGCGCGCGCGGTGGAGCTCGATTCCGCCCTCGGCCTCCTCACCGACGAGACTTACCGGGAGTTCCCCTCCCCGTTCGTGATCCGCCGCGCCGGATACCACCCCGGGCTCCTCGCCCTGACCTTCGACGACGGCCCCGACGACGAGTACACGCCGGAGATCCTCGACGAGCTGGAGCGCCTCGGCGTGAAGGCGACCTTCTTCGTCGTGGGCCAGAACGTCGAGCGGTTCCCCGACGTGGTGCGGCGGATGTACGAGGAAGGGCACGAGGTCGGGAACCACACCTTCAGCCACCCCAACATGGGGGCGGTGAGCAACCGCCGCGGCGCGCTGGAGCTGAACGCCACGCTCCGCGCGATCCAGGCGACGATCGGGCACTCGACGACGCTGTTCCGCGTCCCGTTCAACTTCGACGCGGAGCCGGGGAACGTGCAGGAAGCGCGGGCGCTGGTGCTGGCCTCCTCGCTCGGGTACGTGACGGTGGGGGAACAGATCGACCCGCAGGACTGGAACCTCTGGAAGACGGGCGGCGCCGGGCAGCGCATGGAGCGCAGCACGGTGGACCTGGTGACGACGACGATCTACCAGGCCCGCACGGTGCACGGGAACGTCATCCTCCTGCACAGCGCCGGCGGCGACCGCTCGCACACGGTCACGGCGCTGGCGCAGGTGATCCCGCTGCTGCGGCGCGAGGGGTACCGGTTCGTCACCGTCTCGGAGCTGCTGGGGACGACGCGCGACGCGGTGATGCCGCCGGTGGCGCGGCGGGACCTGCTGGTGGTGGGACTCGACCGCGTGAGCTTCGACGTGATCTACGTGTTCGAGTCGCTCCTGGCGCTGGGCTTCGCCGTAGCGATCGGGCTCGCCTTCGCCCGGGTGGCGGTCATCATCCCCCTGGCCATCGTCTCCGACCGGCGGGCGCGGCGCGCCACCTTCGATCCCGCGTACCGGCCGACGGTGTCGGTGCTGATCGCCGCCTTCAACGAGGAGACGGTGATCGCGCGGACGGTCGCGAGCGCGCTCGCCAGCGACTACCCCGACCTCGAGGTGATCGTGGTGGACGACGGCTCGACCGACGGCACCGCCGCCGCGGTCGAGGCGGCGTTCGGGCATGACCCGCGGGTCCGGCTCCTCCGCCAGGCCAACGCCGGGAAGGCCGCGGCGCTGAACCGCGCGCTGGCGGTGGCGCGGGGCGAGGTGCTGGTGGCGTTCGACGCCGACACGATGGTGGCGCCCGACGCCGTGCGCCTCCTCGTGCGGCACTTCCAGGACCCGCAGGTGGCGGCCGTGGCGGGGAACGTGAAGGTCGGCAACCGCATCAACGCCTTCACGATCTGGCAGTCCATCGAGTACATCTCGAGCCAGAACCTCGACCGCCGCGCCAACGCGATGCTGAACGGGGTGACGGTCGTGCCGGGGGCGATCGGCGCCTGGCGGAAGAGCACGGTGGAAGCGGCGGGCGGCTACCTCACCGACACCCTCGCCGAGGACATGGAGCTCACCTGGCGGCTCCGGCGCGCGGGGTGGCGCATCACCGCCGACATGGCGCCGGTCGGGCTCACCGAGGCGCCGGCGACCCTCGGCCAGTTCCTGCGCCAGCGGCACCGCTGGGCCTTCGGCTCCCTGCAGGTGTTGTGGAAGCACCGCGGGGTGCTGGGCCACTACGGCTGGTTCGGCTGGGTGGCGGTGCCCAGCGTGTGGCTCTTCCAGATCCTCTTCCAGACCCTCGGGCCGCTGGTGGACCTGCAGGTGCTCTACTCGGTGGTCAACTACGTCTATTCGGTGGTGGTGCGCGCGGCGCTGCACCAGGACTGGCAGCCGATCCCGCAGGTGACGCACGCCCTGCTGACGACCCTGTTCTTCTACGGGCTCTTCTTCGTCGTGGACCTCTGCGCCGCCATCGTGGCCTTCCGCCTCGACGGCGAGCGGCTCCGATACCTCTGGTGGCTCTTCTGGCAGCGGTTCGTCTACCGGCAGACGCTCTACTACGTGCTGTGGAAGTCGATGGTGAGCGCCCTCAAGGGCCGCCGCACCGGGTGGGGGAAGCTGCGGCGGATGGGGACGGTCGGAGGCGGCCCCGCGCTTCCCGTAACCGGCCCTACCGACTAGCTTTCCCGGCGCAGTCCATACCACCTGCTCCCGCCGGCACCGGACGGGGGCCGTCACGACCAAAGGGAGGTGTCCGTGACCCGTCGGTACGAAGTGGTCTACATCTTCGACAGTGCCTTGGAGGAGCCCGCCGTGAACGAGCGGCTGGCCCGGTTCAACGCGCTCCTCGGTGAAGGCACCGAGATCGCGACGAACCACTGGGGCAAGCGCACCCTGGCGTACCCGATCAAGCGCCGGGACGTCGGCTACTACGTCGTCGCGAAGTTCGAGGCGGCGACCGAGCTGCTCCCGGAGTTCGAGCGGGCCATCAAGCTGGACGGGTCCGTCCTGCGGTTCCTCGTCGTGCTGGCGGAGGAATACACGGTGACGGCGCGCGTGCCGCTGGAGGGGGCCGTGGCCCCCGCGGAGGAGGACGACGAGTGAGCATGATGATGAAGAGCCGGAGCAAGACGTGCCCCGTGTGCGAGACCGGGGTGCGGGTGCTCGACTACAAGGACGAGCGCACGCTGAGCCGCTTCCTGACGGACCGCGGGAAGATCCTCCCCAGCCGGCTGTCGGGGATGTGTGCACGGCACCAGCGTCAGCTTTCCACCTGCATCAAGCGGGCGCGGCAGCTGGCGCTGCTGCCCTACATCAAGGGGTACGGACAGTAAGCTGAGGTGGCGGCCGGTCGTCCTCGGGGCGATCGGCTATCTCGGCATCGCGTTCGCCAGCCCCGTGGTGCTGGTCGCCGTGCCGCTCGCGGTGTACCTCCTCGCGCAGCGGCCGACGCGGCGGGATCTGGTGGTGGGCGCGGTGCTCGGGACCGTGGCGTGCGCCCTGCTCGTGGGCCCGGTGGATCCCTTCGGGGCCTTGGAGCGCGCGTGGGCGGCGCTGCTGGCGGGCGCGCTGACGGTGGTGGTGGTGCAGCGCCCGGGCCGCTCCTTCGTGCCCTCCGCGCTGCTCGCGCTCGGTCTGGCGGCGGGAGCGGCGTCGCTCCTCGTCTGGCTCACGCCCCTCTCGTGGGGCGAGGTGGCGTGGCGCGTGAGCCGGCATTTCGGCTATCAGGCGCGGCTCATCGTGGGCCAGATGGCGGCGGCGGCCGACGCGGCGGGGGGCGGCGCTTCCCCCTTCGTCATGACGCTGGAACGGTCGGTCGAGGCGGGGATCCGTCTCGCGAGCGCCGTCTTCCCCGCCCTGCTGCTCCTGCAGTCGTTCGCGGCGCTGGCCCTCGGCTGGGCGCTCTACCAACGCCTCGCGCTGGCCCCCGTGGGCGCGCCCCTCGGGCGGTTGCGGACGTTCCGTTTCGACGACAACCTCATCTGGGGCGTGGTGCTGGCTTTGGTCGCGCTCCTCGTCCCGCGCCTCGCCGGCGTGGGCATGCTCGGCGGCAACCTCGCGGTGTTCTTCGGCGGGCTGTACGCGCTCCGCGGCTTCGCGGTCGCGGCGGCGATGGCCGCCACGGCCGGGATCGACGGCCTGCTCGCCGCGGCGGGGGCCGCGCTGATGCTGCTGTTCCTCGCGCCGGTGGCGGCGATCGCCGCGCTGGCCTTGGGCTTGACCGACACCTGGGTGGACTGGCGGCGGCGCCTCGAGCGGGCCGCGGGTCCCCGTTGAGAGGAGAGGGCAGATGGACGTGATCCTCCGGCAGGACGTGGAGAACGTCGGCCGCGCCGGCGAGCTGGTGACCGTCAAGGACGGCTTCGGGCGCAACTTCCTCCTGCCGCGCGGGCTGGCGTACCTCGCCTCCGAGGCGAACCGCAAGCGCATCGAGGCGGAGGCGAAGCACCGGGTGAAGAAGGCAGGGGCGCAGCTCGACTCGGCGCGCGAGCTGGCGGAGCGCCTCGAGGCGGTGTCGCTCACCTTCGCGATGAAGGCGGGCGAGGGGGAGAAGCTCTTCGGCTCGGTGACCGCCGGCGACGTGGCCGACCGGCTCCTCGCCGAGGGCTTCACCGTGGACAAGAAGGCCGTGGAGCTGGACGAGCCCATCAAGGCGCTCGGGGTCTACAAGGTGCCGGTCCGTCTCCATCACGAAGTGAAGCCGGAAGTGCGGGTCTGGGTCGTCAAGGAGTGATCCTTGGGCATCTCGATCGGGTACGTTGACGGCCCGCGCCTCCGCCGGTCGCTGCTCGCGGCCGCGGAGTGGGTCGGCGCGGGACGCGACGAGCTCAACCGCATCAATGTGTTCCCGGTACCGGATGGGGACACCGGCACGAACTTCACGCTGACGATGAAGTCCATCGCCGAGGCGCTGCACCGGCTGCGCCCCGACGCGCCGTTGCCGGAGGTGGCCCACGCGGCCGCCGAGGCGTCGGTGATGGGCGCGCGCGGCAACTCCGGCATCCTCCTCTCGCACTTCGTCGTCGGCTTCCGCGAGGCGGTGGGCGACCGCGCCACGATGAGCGCGCGGGAGGTCGCCGCCGGGCTGCGGCGCGGCTTCCAGCGGCTCGAGGAGGCGCTCACCAATCCCCGCGAGGGCACGATCCTCACCGTCTGCCGCGCCGCGGCGGAGGGCGCGGAGCTCGCGGCGGAGGAGGAGAAGGACCTCTACCACGTCGTCCAGCGGACCCTGCGGAGCTCCGAGGAGGCGCTGCAGCGCACCCCCGAGCTGCTCGCGGTCCTGAAGCACGCGGGCGTCGTGGACGCGGGGGGAAAGGGGTTCGTCCGGGTCCTCGAAGGGGTGATGCGCCTGATCCACGGGCACCCCCTGGCGGAGGTCGAGATGCCGCGCCTCGTGGGCGGGACGCCGGCCGCCCGCATCGTGGTCGAGGAGACCGAGGACTTCCAGTTCTGCACCGAGGTGCTGGTGAGGGGCGCCGCCCTGCCCAGCTCCGCCGTGGTGCGGGCGGCGCTGGTGGGGCTCGGCGGGTCGGTGCAGGTGGTGCGCACCGAGGACCTGCTCCGCGTGCACATCCACACCAACGAGCCGCAGCAGCTCTTCGACCTGGCCGCGCCGTGGGGCGAGGTGCTGAACACCAAGGCCGACGACATGCGCGAGCAGCACCGGCTCCTCACGGTCGGGGCCGCGCAGGGCACGGTGGTGATCGCCGACTCCGCGTGCGACCTCCCCGACGAGATGCTCGACCGGTTCGGCATCGGCCTCGTGCCCCTCCAGCTCGTGATCGACGGCGCGGTCCTCGAGGACCGCATCGCCATCACGCCGATGGAGTTCTACGCGCGGCTCCGCGAGGGCGGGGTGCAGCCCACCACCAGCCAGCCCACGCCGGCCGCCTTCGCCTCGGCGTTCGAGCACGCCCGCGCCACCGCCGACGAGGTGGTCGCGGTGGTGCTCTCCTCCGGGCTCTCGGGCACCTACGCGAACTCCCTCACCGCGCGCGCCGCGTTCGCCAAGGGGGGCGTGCACGTGGTGGACAGCCTCAGCGCGTCGTTCGGCGAGGGGCTGCTCGCGCTCCGCGGCGCGGAGCTGGCCGAGGACGGCTGGACGGGAGCGGCCATCGCCACGGAGCTGGTGCGGATCCGCGACCAGTCGGGGATGGTGCTCACCGTGGATACGCTGGAGAATGTGCTCCGGTCAGGGCGCGTCTCCCGGTTCAAGGCGCGGCTCGCGGGGTGGCTGGACCTCAAGCCGATCCTGACCATCGACCCGGAGGGCAAGATCGCCATCGCGGACAAGGTGCGCGGCCGCGAGGCGCTGCTGCCGCGGGTCCTGCGGATCATGGAGCGGCGGATCCCGCGTGGCGTGAAGCGGCTCCGGGTCGGGGTGGCGCACGTGGACTGCGAGAAGGTGGCGGAGGCCGTGCGCGCGGCGATCCAGGCGCGCTTCCACCCCATCGACCTCTTCGTCTGGCCCGCCACGGCCGTCCTCGCGACCCACGCCGGCCTCGGCGCCTGGGCGGTCTTCTGGACCGTCGAGGACGGGGGCCCCGAAGCGGCGGGGAACAAACGGGCCGCTCCGGCGCTATGAAGGGTGCGAGGGGGCCGAGGGGCAGGAGGCCGGTGGCTCCCCCGGACGGCGGCGCCGAGCTCCGGGCCGCATTGCGCGCGTGCAGCGACCGCAAGGCCGTGGACGGGGTGGTCCTCGATCTGCGCGGGCTGACCGACGCGACGGACGAGTTCGTGATCGTCTCGGGGACGTCCGACACGCACGTCCGCGCCATCGCCGAACACGTGCTCGAGACCCTCCGTCTGGAGGGGGTCCGGGCGCACCACGTCGAAGGGCTGTCGGCCGGTCGCTGGGTGCTGCTGGACTTCGTGGACTTCGTGGTCCACGTCTTCCAGCCCGCGCTGCGGGACTTCTACCAGTTGGAACGGCTCTGGGGCGATGCGCCGCGACGCCCGTTGGAGGAGGCCTGATGCGCCGGTGGTGGTACGTGGCGGCCCTGGCCGCCCTGCTCGTCCCCGCGACGGCCCGTGCCCAGTACTTCGGCCAGAACAAGGTCCAGTACCGGAGCTTCAATTTCGAGATCATCCAGACCGACCACTTCGACGTCTACTACTACGGCCAGGAGCGCCGGGCGGCGCTCGACGGGGCGCGGATGGCCGAGCGCGGCTATGCGCGGCTCTCCCGCATCCTGAACCACCAATGGCGCGAGCGGATCCCGCTGATCCTCTACGCCTCCCAGTCCGACTTCCAGCAGACCAACGCCGTGCAGGAGGACCTGGGCGAGGGCACGGGCGGCGTCACCGAGGTCTTCAAGCACCGGATGATCCTGCCCTTCACGGGCTCGTACGCCGACTTCGAGCACGTGCTGCAGCACGAGATGGTGCACGCCTTCCAGTACGACGTGTTCAGCCGCGGCCGGGCCGGGGCGGGCCTCCAGGCGCTGATGCAGATCAATCCGCCCCTCTGGTTCATGGAGGGGATGGCCGAGTACCTCTCCCTCGGCCCGGTGGACCCGCACACCGCGATGTGGCTGCGTGACGCCGCGGTCGAGGGCAACCTGCCGACGATCGAGCAGCTGACGCTCAACGAGCGGATCTTCCCCTACCGTTACGGGCACGCCATCTGGGCGTACATCGGTCAGAAGTGGGGGGACGAGGTCATCGGCGCCATCCTCCAGGCCTCGATGACCGGCGGCATCGAGCAGGCGTTCCGGCGGGTGCTGGGGATCTCGATGGAGCAGCTCTCCGACGAGTGGCGGGACGCGGTGCAGACGTGGTACCTGCCGCAGATCGCCGACAACCAGAAGGCGCGGCGGTTCGCGCGCGCCGTCCTGAACCACAAGAACTCGGGCGGCACCTACCACGTGTCGCCGCAGATCTCCCCCGACGGGCGGCGCATCGCCTACCTGTCGGAGCGGAACTTCTTCTTCATCGACCTCTACCTCGCCGACGCCGAGACGGGCCACGTCCAGCGCCGGCTGGTGCGCTCCTCCCTCGACCCGAACTTCGAGAGCCTGCGGTTCGTGAACTCCACCGGCTCCTGGTCGGCGGACGGGCAGCGCTTCGCGATCGCGGTGAAGAGCGGCGACCAGGACAACCTCGTCATCCTCGACGTGACGCACGACCGGGTGGTGGGGCGCTTCCGCCTCGGCCTCAACGCCATCCTGAACCCCACCTGGTCCCCCGACGGCTCGAAGATCGTCTTCACGGGCTCCGACGGCGGCATCTCGGACCTCTACGAGGTGGACAGCGACGGGCAGAACCTGCGGCGCCTCACGGACGACAAGTACGCCGACCTGATGCCCTCGTGGTCCCCCGACGGCCGCACCATCGCGTTCACCACCGACCGCGGTCCCACGACCGACTTCACCACGATGCGCTTCGGGAACATGCGCATCGCGCTGTACCATCTCGACACCGACTCGATCGAGGTCCTGCCGGAGATGGACGCGGGGAAGAACGTCAACCCGGTCTGGGCGCCCGACGGCCGGTCGCTGATCTTCGTCTCCGACCGGTCCGGGATCGACGACCTGTTCCTGTACGACCTCGGCTCGCGCGAGGTCTACCAGCTCACCCACGCCTTCACCGGCATCACCGGCATCACCGACCTCTCACCGGCGCTCTCCTGGGCCCGCCAGGCCGATCGCCTGGTGTTCAACTACTACGAGGACGGCCAGTACAACGTCTACGCCATCGACAACCCGCGGTCCCTGAAGCGGGAGCCGTGGCGCGGGCCGTCCACCACGTACCCGATCCTCGCCAACGCGAGCGGCCTTCCGCTCTCGGGCCGCTTCGCCCTGGGCACCGCGCCGGGCGACAGCGCCGGGCGGCGCCTCGCGCTCGCCAACGCCGCGGCGGCGGTGAACGCGGCCTCGGCCGCGCAGACGCCGGGCGTGCCCGCGGCCACGTCCATCTACCGCACCGGCACCGGCGCGATGCGCAACTCCGACACGCGCCCCGCGACGCCCGACTCGGGGAGTGCGCCGCCCCTCTCGATCCAGACGCTGCTCGACAGCGCCTCCCTCGCGCTGCCCGACACCAACGACTTCCTGTTCCGGCACTATCGGGTGCGCTACACCCCCGACTACGTGAGCCGGCCCACCATCGGCTACACGCGCGACAACTTCGGGCGAGGGATCTTCGGCGGCACCGCCATCCAGATGTCGGACATGCTCGGCAACCACACCCTCATCTTCTCGGGGATGGTGAACGGCCGGCTGTCGGAGGCGCAGGCGACCTTCGTCTACCTCGACCAGACGCACCGGCTGAACTGGGCCATCGGGGCCGAGCAGCAGCCCTACTTCTACTACGGCAACTCCAGCTACACCCTCGGCACCGGGCCCAACGGCGGCGACGTGCTGAGCGAGCAGCTCGTCCGCCTGGTGTTCCGCGACGTCTTCGCCCAGGGGATCTACCCGATCAACCAGTTCAAGCGCTTCGAGATCGGGTTGCGCCTGAGCAACATCAGCCAGTCCGTGCTCGAGATGCAGACCGAGCTGGTCGGCGGGATCCCGTTCGCCTACAACGAACAGACGGTGAGCGGCGCGAACGTGACGTACTTCCAGCCGACGTTCGCGTACGTGAAGGACAACGCCCTCTTCGGGTTCACGAGCTACTTCTACGGCACGCGGTACCGGCTCGAGGTGTCCCCGGCGTTCGGCGGCTGGCAGTTCACGCAGCTGCTGGCCGACTACCGGCACTACCAGATGATCGCCTTCCCCTTCTCGTTCTCCTTCCGCGGCATGGCGCTGGGGCGGATCGGGCGGGACGGCGGGAACTTCCCGGTCTACCTCGGCTCGCCGGACCTCGTCCGCGGCTACACCTACGCGTCGTACGCGGCGCAGGAGTGCTCCACCCCGACCGCGTCGAGCTACACGGGCTGCCCCGAGCTCGACCAGCTCATCGGCACGCGGGTGGCGGTGTTCAACGCGGAGTTCCGCTTCCCGCTGACGCGCAGCCTCGTCCTCGGCTTCCTCCCGGTGGGCTTCCCGCCCCTCGAGGCCGCCATCTTCTACGACGCGGGCCTCGCGTGGAACCAGGGCTCCGCCGTCCACCTCACGCGCCCCGCGAACCCCGACCTGGCCGTGGACCGCTGGCCGATGACGTCGTACGGCATCGGGATGCGCGTGAACCTCTTCGGCTTCACGGTGCTGCGCGTGGATTACGCGGTGCCGCTGCAGCGGCGCTACAGCAACCCGGCCCAGGTCTCGCACCGCGGCTACTGGATCGTGAGCCTCGGGCCGCCGTTCTAGCGTCAGAGGCGAGGAGCCGGACGCCCAGGGACAGAAGCCAGGAGCCAGACGCCAAGACGCACCGGAACGGCGGCGGCGGGGCGGCAAACGAATGACGGAGGGCGGGCCGGGAATGGTCCGCCCTCTTGGTATCTTGGCGTCTGGCCTCTGGCAACTCCCCCTTGGCGTCTTGGCGTCTGGACACTGGCGACCGTCCCTTGGCCTCTCCCCCCCCGCCCACTAGCTTTGTCCTTCTCGTGACACGACGCTGGCCGCTCCTCCTGCTGCTGCTCGCGGCGTGCGCGCGGCCTCGCGACCGCGACACTCCCGCAAGCGGCTCGACCCAGACCGTAACCGCCGACGGCGCTCGTGCCGTCCCCGTCGTCGCGCTCCGACTTCCCGGCGGCGGCGGCGCACTGCGCGCGTACGCGCTGCCGGGGCTCACGGCGCTGCCGTGGACGCTGCCGGGCCGCATCTCCGCCGCGCACGGCACCGTCGGGATGGACGTGCCCGGCCGCCGGCTCCTCTTCCGGGACACGAGCGGCGCCGTCGTGGCGTTCGACCTGGTGGGGTTCCGGGAGCGCCCGATCGCGCCGCGGAACGCGCTCGCCTCCCTCGGCGCCGACGGGGCGCTCCTCACGGTGGACCGCCGGGGCGCGATCGCGGAGTCCCAGCCCTGGGGCTCCCGCCCCTGGCCCGACACCCTCGGACCGGGCACGCGCGCCATCTTCGCGGCGCCCAACGCCCGCCTCCTCGTCGTCCGCGCCCACGGTGGCGACAGCCTCGAAGGGATCTCGCGCGACGGCGGCGCCTACTTCGCCGCCGCCGCGCCGCAGGGCGCGGAGGCCGTCGCGAGCCGGGACGGCGACGCGGTCGCGTTCGCCACGGAGGAAGGGCTCGTCGTCGTGGAGGACCGCGATCCGCGGAATCCCTGGGCCGTCAAGCTCGCCGGTTCCCCCCGCGTCCTCGCCTTCTCCCCCTCCGGCCACCGCATCTACGTGGGCCCGCGGGACCGGAACGAGCTCGTGGTGGTGGACCGCTTCCAGCGGGCGAAGCGCGGGACGATCTCGCTCCCCGGAGCCGCCGGGGCGATCCGGATGGACCCGTGGGGCCGGGCGCTGTTCGTGCGGCCCGCCGGAGCGGAGGGTGCCGGGAACGTGACATGGGTCGTGAGCCTGGCGTCGCAGGA
>JADGQW010000142.1 GCA_017881505.1 Gemmatimonadales bacterium | reverse complement strand
CTCACCCCTCACTTCCTCACGCCCAGCATGGGCTTCAGGAACTCCCCCGTCACGCTCCTTACGCACGCCGCCACCTCCTCCGGCGTGCCCTCCACGACGAGCTTCCCCCCCTCCGCCCCCGCCCCCGGCCCGAGGTCGATCACCCAGTCGGCCCGCTTGATGACGTCGAGGTGGTGCTCGATCACCAGCACCGTGTTCCCCGCGTCCACCAGGCGGTCGAGCACGCCGAGGAGCACCCGCACGTCGTCGAGGTGGAGCCCCGTGGTCGGCTCGTCGAGGATGTAGAGGGTCCGCCCCTTCTTCTTCCCCGCCGCCGCCAGCTCCCGCGCGATCTTGAGCCGCTGCGCCTCGCCCCCCGAGAGCGTCGTCGCCGGCTGCCCGAGCCGCAGGTAGCCGAGCCCCACCTCCGAGAGGTGCCAGAGCATCCGGCCCAGCCGCTCCTGGTGGCGGAAGCGCTGCATCGCCTCGTCCACGGTGAACTCCAGCACGTCGGCGATCGAGTGGCCCTTCACCCGCACGTCGAGCACCTCGCGCTGGAAGCGCCGGCCGCCGCACGTCTCGCACGGCACGAAGACGTCGGCGAGGAAGACCATCTCCACCTGCACGTGGCCCGCCCCCTCGCACGCCTCGCACCGCCCGCCCCCCGCCACGTTGAAGGAGAAGGTCCCCGCCGTGTAGCCGCGCGCCTTGGCCAGCGGCTGCGCCGCGAACAGCTCGCGGATGTCGTCGAAGCCCTTCACGTAGGTGACGGGGTTCGAGCGCGGCGTCCGCCCGATCGGCGACTGGTCCACGAGCACCACGCCGTCGAGCTGCTCGAGGCCCTTGAGGGTCCGCACCGCGCCCACCGTCTCGCCGAGGTGCTGCTTCGCGGTGTGCCGGCCCTCGAAGTGGCGCTCGAGCTGGCGGTAGAGGACGTCGTCCACGAGGGTGCTCTTGCCCGAGCCCGACACGCCCGTCACGACGGTGAGGGTGCCCAGGGGGATGCGGACGCTCAGATCCTCGAGGTTGTGCGCCTGCGCTCCCTCGACGCGCAGCCAGCGCGGTCCCGCGGCGCGCCGCACCGAGGGCACGGCGATGCGCTTCTCCCCCGAGAGGTAGCGGCCCGTCAGCGTCGGGGCGCGCGCGAGGTCCGCCACCGTTCCCTCGAACACGACGTTGCCGCCGTGCTCGCCGCTCCCCGGGCCCAGCTCCACCACCCAGTCGGCGGCGCGGATCGCGGCGGGATCGTGCTCCACGGTGAGCACGGTGTTCCCCGCGTCGGCGAGGCGCCGGAGCAGCGCGAGGAGGCGCCCGGTGTCCCGCGGGTGCAGGCCGATCGTGGGCTCGTCGAGGACGTACAGCGTCTCGGTGAGCTTCCCGCCGAGGGCGTTGGAGAGGGAGATGCGCTGCGCCTCGCCCCCCGAGAGGGTGCGCGTCTGGCGGTTCAGGGTGAGGTAGCCGACCCCCACGTCGCAGAGGACGCCGAGGCGCTGCGCGAGCTCGCCGAGGATCACCTCCGCCACCTTGCGCTCGAAGGGGGTGAGCTCGAGGCCGGCGAGCCAGCCCGCCAGCTCCTGCACCGGCCGCGCCGCGACGGCGCCGAGGGTCTCGCCGCCCACGAGCACCGCGAGCGCCTCGGGGCGGAGTCGCGCGCCGTGGCACGCGGGGCACTCCAGGGCCATCTGGTACTGCCGCAGGAAGACGCGGATGTACTGCTTGTAGCGCTTCCGCTCGAGGTGGCGGAGGAAGGGGAAGATCCCGACGAAGCGCCCCTTCCGGTTCTGCAGCAGGAACTTCCGCGCTGTCGCGGGGAGCTTCGCCCACGGCACGTCGGTGGGGATGCCGTTGTCGCGGCACGCCTGCTTGAGGATGCGCCGCCGCCCGTCGTAGCGCGGCTTGGTCCACGGGTCGATGGCGCCCTCGGCGAGCGTCTTCCGCGGGTCGGGGACGACCAGGCGCTCGTCGTACTCGAGCACGGCGCCGAAGCCGTTGCAGCCGGGGCAGGCGCCCGTCGGGTGGTTGAACGAGAAGAGCGCGGGGGAGAGTGCGGGCGCCGGCTCGCCGCAGGTCAGGCACCGCGGCGTGGCGCTGAACCGCTCCGCCGCGCCACCCGCGCCCACGGGAAGCACGACCGCGAGGCCGTCCCCCTCGGCGAAGGCGGTGCCGACGGCCTCCGCGAGCCGCTCGGCGTCCGCCGCGGTGAGGCCGAGGCGATCCACGACGACGAGGACGCCCTGCGCGGCGGCGAGGTCGAGCCCCTCGGGGAGTTCGTCCAGCCTGAGGATGACGGGTGCGGGCGGCGCGGGCGACGGCCTGTCGCTCGGGGTGGCGGCCGCGCCGCCGGGCGGCGCCCCGTGAATGCTCGCCTCGGCGGCACGACCGCGACGCCCTCGCCGGCCGCCGCCCGCGACGCCCGCCGGCACCGTGATCCGCACGAATCCCATCGCCTGCAGGTTCTGGACGATCGCCGCGTGCGTCGCCTTCACCGCCGGCGGGAGGGGGAAGGCGACGATCGCCGCGCCGCCGCGCGCGACGAGGCGGTCCACCACCTGCTGCACCGTGTCGGCGCGCACCTCGCCGCCGCAGTGCACGCACCGCGGGCGGCCGATGCGCGCCCAGAGGAGCCGCAGGTAATCGGCGACTTCCGTGGCGGTGCCGACGGTCGAGCGGCTCGAGGTGGTGGGGTTCTTCTGCTCGATCGCGACGGCGGGGGCGATCCCCTCGATGGCGTCCACCGCCGGGCGCGGCATCCGCTCGAGGAACTGCTTCGCGTAGGTGGAGAGGGACTCGATGTAGCGCCGCTGCCCCTCGGCGTAGATCGTGTCGAAGGCGAGGGAGGACTTGCCCGAGCCGGAGGGGCCCGTCAGCACCACGAGGCGGCGGTGCGGCAGGGTGAGGGTGAAGCCGCGCAGGTTGTGCTGGCGCGCGCCGCGGATGACGAGGGAGCGGTCCACTCTGCGCGAAGGCTAGCGCGCCGCGGGGCGGGGCTCAAGCGAGGGTGGCCGGGGCCGGTCCGGACGGGTAGTTTGAGGACCCGATGGCGTCCAGTACCACCGCCCGCCTGCTGAAGCGCGGTCTCGAGATCTTCGCCCTGCTCTCGGTCCTCGCCGTCGTGGCCCTCCTGGTCTACACCGGGAAGTGGGCCGCGACGGTGAATGCGTTCCTGCACGTGAACCCATGGTGGCTCCTCGCGGGCCTGGGCGTCTCGTCCCTCGACTGGTTCGGCGGCGGCGTGCGCATCTGGGTCCTCGCCCGGCACGTCTACCCGAAGACGCCCTTCTGGGGGATGGTGGTGGCGGGCGGGCTGAGCGCGTGGGGCTCGTACCTCACGCCGGCGCAGACGGGCGGCGGCCCGATGATGATCTACACGATGCGCCGCTACGGCGTCCCCCTCCCCGAGACGCTGACTTCCTCGCTCATGGACTTCATCGCCACGGTCGTCTTCTTCGCCGTGGCGGGGCCGACGGCCATCATCCTCGGGGCGGGGAGCTCCCTCGCCAAGCACGGCATCCCGCTCCTCAACATCTCGCTCTACGACGTCTTCAAGGCGAGCGCCGCCATCTGGCTCGCCATCGGCCTCCTGGTCTTCTTCGTCGCCGCGTTCCCCGGGGTCGCGCGCCGCCTCCTCCACGCGATCGTGGACTGGCTGGCCCGCCACCAGCGGTCGTGGGCCGCGGCGCGGGTGGACATGCTGCGGACGGGGGTGGACCGGACGCACGAGTGCGTGGTGGCGTTCTTCCGGGGCCGGGGCTGGATCGCGATGGGGCTCGGCGTCCTGACGAGCGCTCTGGCGCACGCCAGCAAGTTCCTTGCGGGCTACATCGCCCTGCGCGCCCTCGGCCTCCACGCCGACTTCGTGGACGTGCTGATCCTGCAGACGACGATCGCCTTCCTGCTGTACTTCGCGCCGACCCCGGGGTCCTCGGGTGCCGCCGAGGCGCTCTCCGCGGCGCTGATGAGCGTGTACGTGCCCGACGCCTTCCTCACGGCGTACACCATCCTGTGGCGCTTCATCATGAGCTACGCGACGGTCATCGTCGGCACGTTCGTGTTCTACCGCCTCCTGCACGGGAACCTCGACGAGGCGGCGGCGCCCGGCGAGGCTGCCGCGACCCGGTGAGCGCCCCCGCGGCCCTCCACGAGGAGGAGGCCCTCGGCAAGCCCTACGACGCCGCGCTGATGCGGCGCCTGCTGCGCTACCTCCGTCCGTACCTCTCCCTCGTCGTCGTCGCGATCCTGATGCTGCTGCTCGTGGCGGGGCTGCAACTCGCGGCGCCGTACCTCACGCAGGTGGCCATCGACCGCGCGATCCCCGCGCGCGACCTCGGCCTCGTCCGGGTCCTCGCCTTCGCCTTCCTCGCCGCCAACGCCGGCGAGTTCGTCCTCGACTACGCGCAGACCGTCGTCACCGCGGTCATCGGCCAGCGGGTGATGGTGGACCTGCGCCTCGAGATCTTCCGCAAGCTGCAGCGGCTGGGCGTCGCCTTCTACGACCGCAACCCCGTCGGCCGGCTGATGACCCGGGTGACCACCGACGTCGAGACGCTGAACGAGCTCTTCACGTCGGGAGTGGTGGCCCTCTTCGGCGACGTCTTCACCCTCGGCGTCATCGCGGCGTGGATGCTCGTCGCGGACTGGCGGCTGGCGCTCGCCTCGTTCGCGGTCATCCCGTTCATCGCCCTCGCCGCGACGGTGTTCCGCCTGCGAGCCCGGGCCGCGTACCGCGAGATCCGCGTCCGCATCGCGCGCATCAACGCCTTCCTCCAGGAGCACCTCTCGGGGATGCGGGTGGTGCAGCTCTTCGGGCGGGAGGCGCGCGCGGCGGCGGCGTTCGACGGGGTGAACCGCGCCCACCTCGACGCCAACCTCGCGTCCATCACCGTCTACGCGCTCTTCTTCCCGGTGGTGGAGCTCCTCACCTCCATCGCCATCGCGAGCCTGCTGGTCTACGGCGGCGCCCGGGCGCTCGACCACACCCTCACCGTCGGCGTGCTGGCGGCCTTCCTGCAGCTGGTGCGGCGCTTCTTCCGGCCCCTCCAGGACCTGTCGGAGAAGTTCAACATCCTGCAGTCGGCGATGGCCTCGTCGGAGCGGGTCTTCGCGCTCCTCGACGAGCGGGAGACGGTGCGCGACCCCGCCGCGCCGCGGCGGCTCGCGCGGCCGGTGCGGGGCGCGGTGGCGTTCGAGGACGTCTGGTTCCGGTATCCGCAGAGCGCGCGCGGCGGCGAGGGGCGGCCGGGCGTCGCGGAGGGCCCGGCAGGGGAGGGCGCCCCCGACGACGGCTGGGTGCTGCGGGGCGTGTCGTTCACCGCCGACCCGGGACGCACGGTGGCCATCGTGGGGCACACCGGCGCCGGCAAGACGACGATCATCAACCTGCTGCTCCGCTACTACGACGTGGACCGCGGGCGCATCACCGTGGACGGCGTGGACATCCGCGAGCTGGCCCAGGAGGAGCTGCGCGGCCTCATCGGCCTGGTGCAGCAGGACATCTTCCTCTTCACCGGCGACATCCGCGGCAACATCCGCCTCGACGCGCCGGTGAGCGACGCGGCGGTGGAGGAGGCGGCGCGCCGGGTCGGGGCCGACCGCCTGATCGCGCGGCTGCCGGCGGGGTACGACCACCGCCTCGACGAGCGCGGCCAGAACCTCTCCGTCGGGGAGCGGCAGCTGCTGGCGTTCGCGCGGGCGCTCGCGGTGGACCCCGCCATCCTGGTGCTCGACGAGGCCACCTCGTCGGTGGACGCGCAGGCGGAGGAGCAGATCCAGGCCGCCATCCTCGAACTGATGCGGGGGCGCACCAGCCTGGTCATCGCGCACCGGCTCTCGACCGTGCAGCACGCCGACGCCATCCTCGTGCTGCACCACGGCCGCCTCCTGGAGCGGGGGACGCACCGGGAGCTGCTCGAGCGGAACGGCCTCTACCGGCGCCTCTATCAGCTCCAGCTGGGGGCCGATCTGGCGGGGGTGGAATAGCCCGTTCGCCCTGCGCCGCATCGGCTTGCCCGGGCTCCGGGCCGCGGCTACGTTACCCCGGTCATCCCTCCGTCTGAGGATCCGCGATGGCGTTCGTCGAATTCGGCGGCAAACGGCACATCCTGCCCGCCGGGGACATGCTCATCGGCAAAGGGGCGGACTGCCACCTCCGGCTGGAGGGGCCGGGCATCGCGCCGCGGCACGCCGTCCTCACGACCGCGCCGGACCTCTCGGTCGCGATCCGCAAGTTCGACGACACGGTGGAAGTGGACGTGAACGGGGTGCGGCTCGGTCCGCTGCCGCAGCCCCTCCTGCACGGCGACAAGATCGGCATCGGGATGGTGGACCTGCTCTTCGCTGACGAGCGGAAGAGCGGCTCGACGCAATACATCTCCGCCCTGAAGCTCCCCCCCGTTCCCGACAAGGCGAAGCCCGGCACGCCCGGCAAGGCGACCACCGGCACGGGCGGGCGGATCGTCTGCCTCACCGACGGCCGCGAGTACCAGGTCATCGGCGCGGCGCTCGTCTTCGGGCGCGACGCGAAGGCCGACGTCGTGGTGTCGGGGGGCCAGGTGTCCCGGCGGCACGCGGAGATCGTCGCCACCGGGCGTGGCTACATGGTCGTGGACTACAGCACCAACGGCACCTGGGTGAACGGCGAGCGGGTGCAGAACCAGCGGCTGCTGGCGCGCGCGGATGTCATCAAGGTGGGCGAGGACGAGTTCCGCTTCTACGCCGACCTCGCTCCCGCCGCGCCGCCGCCCCCTCCGCCGCCCCCGCCGCCGCCTCCTCCTCCGCCCGTGGCTGCCACGCCGGCGCCGCCGCCACCGCCGCCGGCGGCCCCGCCCGCGTACGCGCCGCACCTGGCCAACACGGGGTTCATGCCGTCGCCCCTGACGCCGGCGAGCCACGCGTCGCCGCGCACGGGCGAGGAGCTGCTCGGCCTCGCCGCCGCGCCGCCGCC
>JADGQW010000027.1 GCA_017881505.1 Gemmatimonadales bacterium | reverse complement strand
GCTCCACCGTGGCCGAATCGCGCGGTCCGGCCTCGGAGGCCGTGACCTCCACGTCGGCGATCGCCGTGTCTCCCGCCGTGATCGTCATCGGCAGGCGGACCGTGGCGAGGGCGGCGTCGGGGATGCGCGGCCGCGGCAGCACCACCACGCGGGCGGCGCGCAGCGCGTCCGGCGGGAGGGATGACGCGTCGTCGAGCTCGCCGTCGGTGACGATCACGACCGGCCCGCCGCGCGCCAGCGCCTCGCGCAGTGCCGGCAGGAGCCGGCTGGTCTCCGCCGTCGGCCGGGCGCCGGGGTGCCACGCGACGGGCGTGCCGCCGAAGAGGATCACCGGCCCTCCGGCGGCGAGGCGGCGCGCCGAGTCCTGCGCCGCCGTCCAGCGCGCGTCGCCGCGAACGTCCTCCATCGAGCGCGACGCGTCGAGGAGGACGGTGGGGGGCGCGGCGCCCGTGCGGCACCCGGGGTCCACGAGGAGCGCGGCCACGCCGGCCCACGCCACCGCGCGGAGCAGCGCGAGGGGCACGCCCCCCGGGCCCGCGCGCTCGAGCACCAGGTACAGCACGAGCGCCCCGCCGAGGGCGAGGAGGGCGCTGACGACGATCAGGAGGGACACGGGAGTGCGGCCCCGGCGCGCGGCCGCGGAGGATCAGTCGGCGTGCGGCGAGGCGGGCACGGCGCCCGGCTCGAGGAGCTGCATCAGGTGCTGCCGCTCCGCTTCGAAGGCGGCGCGGCGCGGTGACGCGATGGGCGCACCGGTGCCGACGCCCAGGGAGCGGCGCGGATCCACCGCCTGGCCGGCCACGCGCACCTCGTAGTGCAGGTGCGGGCCGGTGGAGAGGCCGCTCGAGCCGACGTAGCCGATGGTCTGCCCCTGCTGCACCCTGACGCCCGAGTGCACGGCGTCGGCGAAGCCGAGGAGGTGCGCGTAGCGCGTCTCCACGCCGTTCTTGTGCTGCAGGGCGATGAGGTTGCCGTAGCCGGCGTCGCGCCCCGCGAACTTCACGGTGCCGTCCGAGACCGCCCGCACCGGCGTGCCGATGGCCGCGGCGAAGTCGGTGCCCTGGTGCGCGCGGAACACGTGCAGGATCGGCTGGTAGCGGCGGCGGCTGAAGCGGCTGCTGATGCGCTTGAACTCCACCGGCGAGCGGAGGTAGTCGCGCTTCATCGAGTGCGCCGTCTGATCGAAGAACTCCGGCCGGTCGCCGTCGTCGAAGCGGAACGCGTACTGCGCCCTCCCGCCGAGATCGAGGCGCGCCGCAAGCACCCGGCCGAAGCGCACCTCCCCCTCCGACGAGACGAGTCGCTCCGCCAGCACCTCGAAGCGGTCGCCTTCCTGCACCTCGCGCGCGAAGTCCACCGCCCACTGGTAGACGTCCGACAACCCCCACACCAGGTCGCGCCGCGCGGCGACCGGGAGGACATCGTCCCCTACCGCGGCGTCCATCGCCTCGTACAGGTTGCTGGTGATGACGCCCGTGGCGCGCACCTGCTCGATGCGCCAGGGGATGTTCTCGATGCGGGCGGCCCAGACCGCGCCGGTGCGGTCGAGGTGCAGCCGCGACTCGTTGGAGACCCGGGCCATCACCGCGAGTGGCTCGTCCTCGCCGTGGCGCTGGCGGAAGGTGAAGACCATCCCCGCCCGGACCCGCGCCGGATCGAAGTTCCGCACCGCCTGCTCGACCGCGCCCCAATCCACGCCGTGCACGTTCCGCCGCTCGAACAGCTGCGAGAGCGTCTCGCGGGCGTGCAGCGTGTCGCGGACCGAGACCACGGGCGGCCCCGCGACCACGAACGCGGGCGCCGTGGGGACGCCCCCGAAATGCCCCGCCTGCCGGAGGGCGATGAAGCCGAGTCCGGCGGCGAGGGCGAGGAGAGCGGCGGCGAGCTTCTTCAATCCATCTGTCTCCGGATGAACGTCGGGATCTCCATGTCCGTCAGCGGCTCCACCACCGGCGCCGGCGCCGCCTGGGAGGAGGGCTGGGTCGAGCCGCCCACGGCGCGCCTGGTGCCGATCGGCGCCGGGCCCTGGCCCGACCCGCCCGCCGCGGCCGCCGTGGCGCCCAACGAGGGACGCGACGCGGTGCGCTGCGGGAACTGGATGACGCCCTTCTCCTTCTGCTCCTGCCGGTCGAACCCGGTGGCGATCACCGTCACGCGAATCTCGCCCTGCATCGCGGCGTCGGTCACCGCCCCAAAGATAACCTCCGCCTCCTCGCCGACTGCATCGTGGATCACCTCGCTGATCTGCGTTACCTCACCAAGCGTCAAGTCATTACCACCAGTGATGTTGATCAGCACCCCGGAGGCGCCGCTGATGGAGATGTTGTCCAGCAACGGGGACGAAATGGCCTGTTGGGCCCCCTCCAGCGCCCGGTTCTCCCCCTTGCCGACCCCCGTGCCCATGAGCGCCGAGCCGCCGTTCTGCATCACCGTCCGGACGTCGGCGAAGTCCACGTTCACGATGCCGGTCACGCTGATGAGGTTGGAGATGCCCTGCGTCGCGTTGAGCAGGACCTCGTCCGCCTTCTTCAACGCATCCTGAAACGGCATCCCCTTGCCCGCCACCGCAAGGAGGCGCTCGTTCGGGACGACGATCATCGTGTCGACGTGCTTCCGCATCTCGGCGATGCCCATCTCCGCCTGCCGCATCCGCTTCTTGCCCTCGAACAGGAACGGCTTCGTCACGATCCCGATGGTAAGCGCTCCGAGGTCGCGCGCCATCCCGGCGATGATCGGCGCGGCGCCCGTCCCGGTTCCGCCCCCCATCCCGCAGGTGACGAAGACGAGGTCCGCACCCTGCAGCACGCGAGTCACGTCGTCGCGGTTCTCCTCGATGGCCTGGCGCCCGATCTCCGGGCGCGCGCCCGCCCCGAGCCCGCGGGTCAGCTTCTTCCCGATCTGGGTCTTGATGTCCGACTTCGAATGGAGGAGCGCCTGGGCGTCGGTGTTGACCGAGATGAACTCGACGCCCGTCAGGTGCTCGTCGATCATCCGGTTCACCGCGTTCCCGCCGCCGCCGCCCACGCCGACGACCTTCATCCTCGCGTTCTGCGCGACGGTTTCCTCGAGCTCGAAGATCATTGCGCCGCTCCGCTCATGGTCAGAAGAAATCGGTCAACCACCGCCGGACCGAACCCACCACCCGGTCCAGGCTCACCTGCCGGCCGCCCGACTGGGCGGCGCCCATCGCCATCTGCCGCATCCCGTACAGCGCCAGCCCCGTGGCCGTGCTGAACCGCGGCTGCTCCACCGCGTCGGTCAGGCTCCCGGTGAGGTACTGCCCCGGCACGCCGATGCGCACCGGCACCGCGAGCACTTCCCGCGCCAGCTCCACGATCCCCGCCAGCTGCGCCGTCCCCCCTGTCAGCACCACCCCGCTCGCCAGCTTGCCGAGGAACCCCGCGCGCTCGATCTCCCGCCCGACGTTCCGCATGATCTCGTCGAGGCGCTGGTGGATGATGTGCGCCAGGAACTCCCGCGGCGCCTCGCGCGTGCCCTGCCCCGGCGTCCCCGGCAGCTCCAGCATCTCGGCCGGATCCACCAGCGGCTGGTACGCGCACCCGTAGCGCTCCTTGAGCCGCTCGGCGTCGGCCTGCGTCACCGACAGCCCCTGCGCGATGTCGCTCGTCACGTGCGCGCCGGCGAAGCCGAACGTCGCGAGGTGGCGGAACTTGCCGTCCTCGAAGATCGCCACGTCGCTGCTGCCGGCGCCCAGCTCGACCAGCGCCACCCCGAGCTCGCGCTCGTCGTCGGTCACCGTCGCGAAGCTCGCCGCCAGCGGCTCCAGCACGAAGCCCGCCACGTGATACCCGGCCCGCTCCACCGCCTTGCGGAGGTTCGTGGCCGCCGAGGAGGACATCGTCACGATGAAGACGTCCACCTCGAGCCGCGTCCCCGTCATCCCCACCGGATCGGAGATCCCCCGCTGCCGGTCCACCAGGAACTCCTGGGGGAGCGTGTGCAGGATCTCGCTGTCGGGCGGCAGGACCACGGCGCGCGCCACGTCGATCACCCGCTCCACGTCGGCCGCGCGGATCTCGTTGTTCACCGCCACCACGCCGGGCGAGGGGATGTAACGCACGTGCTCCCCCGCCACCCCGACCCAGACCGCCTCGACCTGCGTGCCGGCCATCCGTTCGGCGTCCTGCACCGCCTGGACGATCGAGCGAGTCGTCTCGTCGATGTCCCGCACCACGCCGCGGCGCACGCCGGTGGTCTTCGACCGCCCCACCCCGAGGATGCGGGCCGCCGGCGCACGCGGCAGATCGCCCGCGATCTCGGCGATCACCGCGCACGTCTTCGACGTCCCGACGTCCAACCCGCAGACCGTGCGCTCGCGCATCACGACTTCGCCTCCGCCTTGGGCCCCCGCCGCACCACCACCCAGCCGGCGAACCGGCCGTCCAGTTCCCGCCACGTCTCGGAGCGCGACGCCAGCGTCCGCTCCACCGCTGCCACCGCCTGGACCACCGCCGCATCGACGGGAAGCGCCAGCCGCACGCGACCGCGCCCCACGACTTCCAGTTCCAGGCTCCCCGCGGGGCCGGCGCGCGCCGACGCGACCTCGCCGTAGAACCCCGGGTCGGCGGTGCGGACCGCGGCCAGCCCCTGAACCAGGGCCCGCTCCGCGCTCGCCACCACCGGCGCGTCCACGGGGACGCGCGCCGGATCGTACGGGAGCGGGCGGGCATCGGGCCCCACCGGCACCAGGCCCGCCGCGCCGGAGGCGAGGGCGACCGGCTCGACTTCCCGCACCGTCACCCGAAGCGCCGCGGGGAGTCGCCGCGTCACGTCCGCCTCTTCCACGCCGGGAAGCGCGCGGATCCGCGCGGCCAGCGGGCCGAGCCGGTCCCACACGCTCGCGTCCCGCCGCAGTCCCAGCGCCCCCGTCACGAGTTCCGGCGAGAGGTACCGCACCCCCACCAGCTCCACCCGCCGAACCGCGAAGAAGCGGAACGGCCGGAGCGCCGGCGGACCCCAGAGGGGCGAGAGGATCACCGCGGCCGCGCCGGCCACGAGTCCCACCCGATCCCACCTCACGCCGGCTCCTCCTCCCGCCGCCGCAGGACGGCGAGCAGCTCGGGGCCCAGCGCCGTCACGTCTCCCGCACCCATGGTAAGCACCACGTCGCCACGGCGCAGCAGTCCCGCCACCCGCCCCGTCAGCTCCTGCCGGGCCGGGACCCAGTGGACCTCGGCCCCGTCCGACTTCGCGGCATCCGCCACGATCCGGCCGGTGACACCGGGGATCGGCGGCTCGCGCGCCGGATAGACGTCCGCCACGACCACGACGTCCGCCCGCGCGAGCGCCCCGCCCATCGCCGCCCCCAACGCTTGCGTTCGGGAGTACAGGTGCGGCTGGAACACCACCACGAGGCGCTTGGCCGGGTACGCCTGCCTCGCCGCCTCGAGCGTCGCCGCGATCTCGGTGGGATGGTGGGCGTAGTCGTCCACGACGATCACGCCGTCGGTCGAACCGACCAGTTCGAACCGCCTCCCCACTCCCCGGAACGCCCCGAGCGACGCCGCCACCTTCTCCAGGTCGGCCCCGACCTCGAGGCCTACCGCCAAAGCGGCAGCCGCGTTCCGGACGTTGTGGACGCCCGGCACCTTGAGTCGAATGTCAATTGTCCCGGCAGCCGGGAGGGTGACCTCTGCCGACGAGCCGCGTGCCGACTGCTCCAGCCGGGTGATGCGAACCTCCGCACCCGAGCCGAAGCCGACTTTCCACACGGGCCTTCCGGACCGGCTGGCGACCCGGACGGCACCCTCGTCATCCCCCCCAACGATCAGACGCCTGGCCGGCCCAGCAAATTGAGCGAAAGCCCCCTCGAGTTTATCCACACTGCCTTCGTAGCACTCGAGGTGGTCAGGCTCAACATTGTTGATGACAGCGACTTCCGGCCTGAGCGCTAGAAATGACTTATCATATTCGTCGGCCTCGACCACATAGAGACCGGTCCCGCCAAACAGCGCATTCCCGCCCCATGAAGCGATGCGGCCGCCGACCAGACCCGTGGGGTTCAAGCCAGCGGCGGCCAGTGCCTCCGTCGTCATCGCCGTGATCGTGGTCTTTCCATGCGTCCCGGCGACAGCGACGAGGAGTCCCGGCGTGACCGCCTCTGCCAGTGCCTCTGCGCGGCGCACGACTGGAAGTCCAAGTGCCCGCGCGCGCTCCACTTCGGGATGGTCTTTCGGTACGGCCGAGCTGATCACGAGGGCCCGCGCGCCGGTCAGGTGGTCGGGACTGTGCCCGTCGAAGATCACGCCGCCCGCTTCCCTCAGGTCCTCCGCCGCCTCCGCTCCCGCCCCCGAGAGGGCCCTGTCGCAGCCCGTCACGGCGACGCCGCGCTTCCGTGCCAGGAGTGCCAGTCCACTCATCCCGGCCCCGGCAACGCCCATGAAGTGCAACGGGCGCGGATCGTCGGGGGTGAACAACGGCATCGGCGAGGGGCTAATATAAGAACCCACCGATGGTTGCGAAAGACTCAGAGTGCGCGATCGGAGAGGATTCCGAGGGCCTTGGCCGCGATGCGGTCGGCGGCATCGGGGTGGGCGCGGGCCAGCGCGGCCCGGGACAGGTCGGCCAATCCTGCAGGGTGGGCGAGCAGGGCCCCGATGCGCTCGGCGAGCGCCGGAGGCCTGGCTTCCGACTGTTCCAGGAGCACCGCGGAGCCGGCGTCAGCCATCGCCCGGGCGTTGGTGAGCTGGTGCCCGGCGGCCGCGGTCGGCAAGGGGATGAGGATCGCCGGAAGGCCCCAGGCGCAGAGCTCGGCGATGGTCATCGCCCCCGCCCTGCCGACCACGAGGTCGGCCGCCTCGTAGGCCTCGGCGATCGGGTCGATGAACGCCCGAACGACCACCCGGTGGCGCTCGGAGCGGTGCGCGAAGCGCTCGTACGTCGCCGCGCCCGACTGCCAGAGCAGCCCCACGCCGGCCGGCCACAGCCGCTGAGCGAGCGCCGCGTCCACCGCGGCGTTGATGGCGAGCGCCCCCTGGCTCCCGCCCACGACGAGCACCACCGGTTGCTCGGCGGCGAAGCCCCACCTCGCCTTCGCCAGAGCGCGCTCCACCCGCTCCGCCGGGGGCGGTTGGATCGGGTTCCCGGAGTCGAGCACCTCGGTCCCGGGTCCTGGCTGCAGGTACCGGCGCGCCTCCGGGAATCCCAAGTGGATCTGCCGCACTTGCCTCGCCAGGCGGCGGGTCGCGATGCCCGGAAAGGCGTTCTGCTCCTGCAGCACCCCCGGCACGCCGCGCCGGGACGCCGCCCAGACGACGGGGCCCGCCGCGTAGCCGCCGGTGCCGACGACGAGCACGGGCTGGTGTTTGGCGACGAGCGCGTCCACCTCGCGGACGGAGCGCAGGAGGGACAGGGGCAGCGAGATGTTGAGCCACCACTGGCGCCGGTGGATCGGCTCGAGGGGGAGGAGCGCGTACGGCCAGGGGCGCTGCGGCAGCACGTTCGCCTCGATGCCGCGCCGGCTCCCGACGAAGAAGGGGCGCACCCCCGGATCGAGGCGGACCATCGCGTCGGCGATGGCGAGCGCGGGCATCAGGTGCCCGCCGGTGCCGCCCCCCGCGAAGAAGACGTTCCTCATGCGACCTTCGCACGACGTCGCGTGCCGACGTTCCAGACGGCCGTCACGCGACCTTCGCCCGACGGCGCGTGCCGACGTTGATGAGGAGGCCGGTCGCGATGAGGGCCACCACGAGGCTCGAGCGCCCGTAGGAGACGAAGGGGAGCACGAGGCCGGTGGTCGGGAGGATGCCGAGCCCCACGCCCATGTGCGTGAAGGCGTCCACGCCGATCATCACCGTGAGCCCCGCCGCGAGGTACTGGCGGAAGGGGTCGCCCGCCGCTCGCGCCAGGCGCAGGGCGACGAGGACGAAGAGCGTGTAGAGCACGGTGAGGAATACGACGCCGAGGAAGCCCCATTCCTCGCCGATGGTGCCGAAGATGAAGTCGCTGTACGGGTACGGGAGGAAGCCGAGCTTCTGCTGTCCCTGCCCGAAGCCCACGCCGAAGAGCTTCCCCGCCCCGAGCCCGATGAGGGACTGATCCACCTGGTAGCCGGCCCCGAGACGATCGGCGCCGGGATCGAGGAAGGTCGTCATCCGCAGCAGCTGGTACTGCGCGTCCTCGATGCGCTGCCACACGACGGGCGTGGCCAGGACGCCGAGGAGGATGAAGTGGCCGATGCGCGCGCCGGCGGCGAAGAGGACCACCATCGCGAGGAGGCCGATCTCGAGCGCGGAGGAGAGGTCGGGTTGGATGATCAGCAGCAGCGCGAGGGGCGCCACGACCGTCAGCACCGGGAGGAGCCCGCGGCGCAGCCGGCGGACCTCCGTCCCCTTCTTCGCGCACAGCATCGCCGTCCAGATGATGATGGCCAGCTTGGCGATCTCGGAGACCTGCACCGAGACGCCGAGCTGCAGCCAGCGGCGCGAGCCGTTGATGCGCGGCGCGATGGCGTGCGTGAAGGGGAGCACCAGGAGGAGGAGCATCCCGCCGGTGACGAGGACGATCGGCCAGGCGAGGGCCTTCACCCGCTCGAGATCGATGCGCGCCGCCAGCAGGAGGAGCAGGCCGCCGGCGAGGGCGCCGAGGAGCTGGTCGAGGACCAGCGTCGTGCCGACGACGCGGCCCTTCTCGATCAGTGTGGACGACGCCGAGTAGATCGAGGCCAGCCCGAAGGCGACGAGGATCGCGGTGATGAGGATGAGGAGCCGCGACTCCCAGCCGACGAGCCACTCGCGCCGCGCCATCAGAGCGCCTCCACGAGGCGCTTGAAGGTGCGGCCCCGCTCCTCGTAGTTCGGGAACATGTCGTAGCTCGAGCACGCCGGGGAGAGGAGCACCGTGTCGCCCGGGCGCGCGATCCGGCGCGCCCGCGCCAGCACGTCCGCGAAGTCGCCCCCCCGCTCGAGGGGCGCGGCTCCGGCGAGGTCCTTGAGCGCCTCGGGGGCTGCCTCGCCGTAGGCGATGACCGCGCGCGCCTGCGCCAGCAGCGGCCGGAGATCGGTGTACGGCGCGCCCTTGTGCCGCCCCCCAAGCAGGAGGACGAACGGCCGGTCCATCGACCGGAGCGCCACGAGCGTCGCCGCGACGCTGGTGGACTTGGAGTCGTTGATCCAGCGCACGCCGCCCACCTCACGGACCGGCTCCAGCCGGTGCTCCAGCGCCCGGAAGGTGCGCAGCCCCTCGGCCAGCGCCGCACGGTCCGTGTCCGGGGGCAGCGCGAGCGCGGCGGCGAGGGCGTTCTGCACGTTGTGGTCGCCGGCGAGCGGGAACTCCGTGCGTTGGAGGAGCGGCGTACCGCGTAGCACCAGCCACCCCGCCGCGCGGTCGAAGGAGCCGGCGGCGAGGCGTGTCTCGAGGGAGAAGGGCTCGAGGTGGCCGGCCACGCCGGCCACGAGATCCGTCGCCGCGCGATCGTCGCCGTTCACCACCCAGCGGCTCTCCGCGGTGGCGTTCCGGAAGAGCAGCGCCTTGTCGCCGTAGTACTCCGCGAGGGAGTGGTACCGGTCGAGGTGGTTGGGGGAGAGGTTGGTGAGCACGCCGGCGGCTGGCGCGAGCGAAGGCGCGTCGTGGAGCTGGAACGAGCTGCATTCCACCGCGAGCCACGCCGGCGCGCGGCCCCCAGCGGCCACATCCGAGATCGGGTTGCCGATGTTCCCCGCCGCCTCGGCGTCGGAGAGGCCCGCCGTCCGCAGGAGATGCGCGATGAGCGCGGTGGTGGTGGTCTTCCCGTTGCTCCCGGTGACGCAGAGGAGCCGGGTGGCCGGCAGCATGCGGGCGCCGAGGTCGAGCTCGGAGATCACCGGCACGCCGGCGTCCAGCGCCGCGCGGTACGGCGGCGCCGACGGGGGCACGCCGGGGGAGACGACCATCACCGCCGCGCGGCCGATGCGCGCCAGGTCGTGCCCGCCGAGCTGCACCTCGCACCCGGCATCCCGCAGCGCGCGCGCCGTCTCCTCGAGGGCGGGGGAGGTCGCGGCGTCCGTCGCGTACACAGGATTGCCGAGCTTCCGCAGCAGCAGCCCCGCGGCCCGCCCGCTCCGCGCCAGGCCGACCACCGCCGCCTCCCGCCCCCGCCAGGCCGCGGGGATCACCGGATCTTCAGCGTGGCGAGGGCCAGGAGCGCGCACAGGATGCCGAGGATGTAGAAGCGCGTCACCACCGTGGATTCGTGCCACCCCTTCTGCTCGAAGTGGTGGTGGAGCGGCGCCATCCGGAAGACGCGGTGCTCCTTGGCGTACTCCCTCCCGTGGCGCCGCGCCCGGAGCTTGAAGACCCCCGTCTGGATCATCACCGAGACGGTCTCCGCCACGAAGACGCCGCCGATGATCACCAGCAGGAACTCCGCCTTGAGGAGGATCGCCACCGTCCCCAGCGCGCCGCCGATGGCGAGCGACCCGGTGTCGCCCATGAAGACTTCCGCCGGGTGGGCGTTGAACCAGAGGAAGCCGATGCACGCCCCCATCAGGCTGGCGCAGAAGATGGCCAGCTCCCCCGCGCCCGGGAGGTAGAAGACCTTGAGGTACTCCGACGCGTCCACGCGGCCGAAGAGGTAGGCGAAGGCCGCGAAGGTGATCGCGGCGATGGCCGAAAGGCCCGCTGCGAGCCCGTCGAGCCCGTCGGTGAGGTTCACGGCGTTGGAGCTGCCGGCGACGACGAAGGTGACGAAGAGGACGTACACCGCCGGCCACATCACGACGAAGACGTACTTGTAGAAGGGGACCGTGGTGGACGCCGGCGGGAGCACCGTGCCCGACCAGGGGAAGGCCAGGAGGAGGAAGCCCAGCGCGAGGCCGAAGGTGACCTGGCCCGCCATCTTGTACTTCGCGACGAGGCCGCGGGGCCGGCGCTGCACGATCTTGAGGTAGTCGTCCACGAAACCGATCGCCCCCATCCACACCGTCGCGAGGAGCGCCACGAGGACGAAGCGGTTGTCGAGGCGGGCCCAGAGCACGGTCGGCACGACGGTCGCGAGGATGATGATGAGGCCGCCCATCGTCGGCGTGCCGCGCTTGCCGAGGTGCGTGGCCGGGCCGTCCGCCCGGACGATCTGCCCGACCTTGAGGGCCGTGAGCCGCCGGACGATGAAGGGCCCGACGGCGAACGCGATCACCAGCGCCGTCACGACCGCCGCGCCCGCGCGGAACGAGATGTAGCTGACGAGGTTCGCCAGGTCGTTGTGCCGCGCGTAGGGCCAGAGCAGCCAGAAGAGCACTAGTGCGCCTCTCCGCCCCCGTACGAGGGCCACAGGATCGGGAAGAGCTGTTCCAGCCGCACGCCGCGGGACGCCTTGAAGAGGACGATGTCGCCGGGGCGGATCCGCTGCTTGAGCCGCTCCGCCACATCCCCGGGGGCGGCGCCGGTCAGCAGTTCCGCTCCCCCCGGGCGCTCGCCGAGGGCCTGGAAGGCGGGGGCGAACTCGCCGATCGCCACGATGAGCGCGGGCCGGAGCGACGCCGCCCGCTCGGCGGCCGCGGCGTGGAAGTCGGCCGACGCGGCGCCCAGCTCGCGCATCGTGCCGAGGACCACCACCGTCCGGCGGTCGCCGCGCAGGGCGCCGAGGAGGTCGAGCGCGGCCGCCACCGAGGGCGGGTTCGCGTTGTAGGTGTCGTCGAGGACGGTGACGCCCTCGATCGCGAGCACCGCCGTGCGGCCGTAGGGGAGCGCCGCCGACGCGAGCCCGCGCACCGCGTCGGCGAGGCCGACGCCGACGGCGTCCGCGGCGGCGAGCGCCGCGAGGGCGTTCTCGACCTGGTGCCGGCCGGGGATGGGGAGCTCCACGGCGGTGCCCCGCACGGTGAAGCGTGCGCGGCCGTCGGGAAGGAGCTGGACGTCGGCGGCGGTCCAGTCGGCGGGGCCGGTGGCGGAGACGGTCACCACCCGGCGCGCCAGGGCGCGCGCGGCGTCGGCGAGGTGCGCGGGGCGCGAGCCGATCACCGCCACGGGCGCGCCCTGTACGAGCGACAGCTTCTCCTCCATCACCACGTCGATCCCGCCGAACCCCTCGAGGTGCCCCACGTCCACGTTGGTGATCACGGCCACGTCGGGGCGCGCGATCTCGCGCATCCGCGCCAGCTCCCCGCGCTGGTTCGCGCCGCACTCGATGACCGCCGCCTCCGCCTCGGTGGGCATGGCCAGGAGGGTCTGCGGCACGCCCACCAGGTTGTTCAGGTTCCTGGCCGAACGGTGCACCTGCCGCGCCGCGCCGATCGCCGCGGCCGCCAGCTCCTTGGTGCTCGTCTTGCCGTTCGTCCCGGTGATGGCCACCACGGGGCCGGCGAAGGCGTCGCGCCGCGCGCGCGCGAGCCGCCCGTACGCCGCGAGGGTGTCCTCCACCTCGAACCAGTCGAAGCCCGGCCAGCGCGGCGTCCGCTGCCGCACGATCACGCCCCACACGCCCGCGAGGCGGGCGTCGCTCAGGAACTCGTGCCCGTCGAACCGCTCCCCCTGGAGCGCGACGTAGAGGTCCCCCTCCCGCGCGGCACGCGTGTCGGTGCAGACGCCGGCGAACGCGTGGTCCGCCGCCGACGGCGGGAGCTCCAGCGCCGCGGCGACGAGGCGCGTCGTCCAGCCGTACGCGGTCACGCGGGCGGCCCCGCACGGAGCGCGGCGACGATCTCCCGTTCGTCGAACGGCACCTTCTTCGTCCCGAGCACCTGGTAGTCCTCGTGCCCCTTCCCCGCCAGCAGCACGGTGTCGCCGGGTCGCGCGATCTTGAGCGCGCGGGCGATCGCCGTGCGACGGTCCACGATCCGCAGGTGCGGCGCGCCTCCCATCCCCGCCTCGATCCCGTCGAGGATGGACTCGGGATCCTCGGTGCGGGGGTTGTCCGAGGTGACGACCGGAAGGTCCGCGAGCCGCGCCGCGATCCCTCCCATCACCGGCCGCTTGCCGCGGTCGCGGTCGCCGCCGGCGCCGAACACCACGATGAGACGTCCCTTCGTGAGGGGGCGCAAGGTGGCGAGGGCGCGCTCCAGGGCGTCGGGGGTGTGGGCGTAGTCCCGGAGGACGACGCACGGCTCCGCGGCGATGCGCTCCATCCGTCCCGGCACCTGCGGCGCGGCCCGGAGCAGCTCGGCCACCCGCGCCGGGGCCCTCCCGAGCGCCAGCGCCGCGGCGGCGGCCCCGAGCGCGTTCTCCACGTTGAAGGCGCCGAGGAGCGGCAGCTCGATGCGGAACGACGCGCGCCCCACCGTGAGGACGAAGCGCATCCCGGCCGCGTCCCCCTCGACCTTCTCGGCCGTCACGTCGGCGGGCACACCGACGCCGAAGGTGAGGTTCCCCGGGCGCGGCGCCACTTCACGCCACGCCGGGTCGGCCGCGTTCGTCACCGCCACGCCGTCGCTCGCGAGGTAGTTCTGCAGCTTCAGCTTCGCGTCGAGGTAGTGGCGCTCGTCGCCGTGGTAGTCGAGGTGGTCGCGCGTCAGGTTGGTGAACACGGCGGCGCGGAAGCGGAGGCCGGCGACCCGATCCTGGTCGAGGCTGTGCGACGACGCCTCCATCGCCACGGTGCGGACGCCGCCGTCCCGCAGCGCGGCGAGGGCCGCCTGCAGCTCGACGGGTCCCGGGGTGGTGAGGTTGCCCGTGCCGGGGAGCACCTGTCCCGCGCCGTCGATCGCGCCGAGGGTGCCGATGGAACCCGCGGGTGCCCCGTCGCCGAAGAGATGGCGGAGCAGCGCGACCGTCGTGGTCTTGCCGTTGGTGCCCGTCACCGCGAGGAGCTCGAGCGCGGAGGCCGGGTCGCCGTGGACCAGCGCGGCCGCGGCGCCGGCGGCCAGCCGTCCGTCCCGCACCACGATCTGCGGCACGTCCGCCCCCGCCACGTCGTGCTCCACCATCGCCGCCGAGGCCCCCGCCTGGACGGCGGCCGCCAGGTACGCGTGGCCGTCGCTCACCGAGCCGCGGTAGGCGGCGAAGAGCGCACCCGGGCCCGCCTTCCGGCTATCCGTCTCCACCGACGTGCACTCGGGGACCGGCACCCCGCTCGGCCAGCGGACGAGGAGCCCCGATTCCGTCAGGCGCTGCCGCAAGGCCTCAGGGCGCATCGCGCTGCTCCGCATGGACGACCACCGTGGAACCGGGGCGGGCGAGAACGCCCGCCGCCGGCGTCGTGGAGACGGCCCGTCCCCACCCCTCGACCCGTACCTCGAAACCGCCCCGGTGGAGGATCCGCGCCGCCGCCCGGAGCCCCTGCCCCGCCACGTCGGGGACCGCGTGCGGCGGGGACGCCGCGCTATCCGGCGCTCCGCGGGGGGGCGGCCACGCGACCACGACCGGCGCGCTCCCCTCCGCCGCGGGAGGCGCCGGGGCGTCGTCCGGCACCGTGTCGGGCGCCCGGCGGCGCGTGAGCCGCGCGCGGTCCAGCGCCACCGCCGGCGTCGCGATCGCCGCCTCGAGGATCGTGCGCACCACCGGCGCCGCCGTGGTCCCGCCGAAGTAGGCGCCCTGCGGGTCGTCGATCTTCACGACCAGCACCAGCTGCGGGTCCTCCGCCGGGAAGAGCCCCACGAAACTGGCCCAGTAGTGCCCTTCGAGGTAGTGCCCCCCTACGTTCTGCTTCGCGGTGCCCGTCTTGCCGGCGAGGTTGTAGGTGCCCAGCGCCGCGCGCTTCGCGGTCCCTTCCTCGACGACCCCCACCATCATGTGCACCACCTGCGACGCGACCTCCGGGGGGACCGCACGGCGCACGGGCCGCGGCGCCGCTCGCGAGAGGACCGCGCCGTCGGCGCTCCGGACCTCGCGCACCAACTGCGGCTCCAGCAGGAGGCCGCCGTCGGCGAGCGCGGCATACGCCGCGGCGAGCTGGAGCGGCGTCACCGCCACCTCGTAGCCCATCGCGATGCTCGCCGCGCTGACGTCGGTCCAACCGCGCGGGCTGCGCAGCCGGCCCGGCGACTCCGCGGGCAGGTCCACCCCCGTCGCCGTGCCGAAGCCGAAGTCGCGGAACCCCTCGAACAGCTCGACGTTCGAGAGGCGCGAGCCGAACTTGGCGATGCCGATGTTGCTCGAAACACGGATCACGTCCGCCAGGGTGAGGAGGCCGCTCGGGTGCACGTCGTGGATGACGCGGTCGCCGATGCGGTAGCTCCCGTTCTCCGCGAACACCGTGTCGGTCGCGCGGGCCTTCCCGTCGCGCAGCAGCGTCGCCGCCGTGAACACCTTCGCGGTGGAGCCGGGCTCGAACGCGTCGCCCACCAGACCAGCGCCTCGCGCCCCCGTGCGCACCGTCGCGAGCGCGAGCACCTCCCCCGTCGCCGGCTGGAGGATCACCACGTCGCCCCCCTGCGCGCGCGTCTGCCGCACCGCTTCGGCCAGCGCGCGCTCGGCGATCTCCTGCAGATCCGCGTCGATGGTCAGCGTCACGTCGGCCCCGGGCTGCGGCTCGGCGACGGGGCGCGAGGGGGAGGGATAGGTCCGCCCGTTGCGGTCGCGGAGCATCACCGCCGCGCCGGCGTGCCCCGCGAGCAGGCTGTCGAGCGCGCGCTCGAGCCCGCTCGCCCCGCGCCCGCGGGGGTCCACCCGCCCGACGATCCGCGCGCCGAAGTCGAGCTTCGGATAGTACCGCTCGAGGCGGCGGCTCAGGTACACGCCGCGCAGCCCCTTGAGCGGCGCCACCTGCGTCCACTGGAACGGCCCTGGCCACTCGTTCCAGACCTTGTCGCCGGCGAGGAGGTGGCGCATCTCCTCCCGCGGCCTGCCGAGCACCCCGGCGAGCCGGTCGGCCACGAGGGCGCGGTCCCGCACCTGCTTCGGCGCGACCCCCACCCCGAAGGTCTCCTGGCTGAGCGCGAGGGGCACGCCGTTCCGGTCGAAGAGGGCGCCCCGCCGCGCGGGCAGCGACACCAGGGTGGTTTGCTGCTCCGCGGCGCGAGTGCGCCAGTAGGAGCCCTGATAGAGCTGGACATAGGCGGCCCGGGCCACGACGGCGAGCGCCGCGGCGACGAATCCGGCGGCGATCAGCGTGATGCGCGAGGGGAGCTTGGGCATCGCGTCAGCGGCCGCGGGGGTCCTGCAGGATCACGATCTCCGTGTCCTGCGGCACGCGCAGGCCGAGGCGGGAGGCGGCAAGGGGGACCAGCACGGCGCGGCTCCGCGCCCGGCGCACCGCGGCCGCGGCGGCGGCGCGCGACGTCTCGAGGGCGCCACGCACCGACTGCAGGCTCCGAAGCTCGCGCGCAGTGGCGAGGGCCGCCGTCTGGCGCCAGACCACCGCCGCCGCAGTCGCGAGGAAGCCCGCCAGCCAGAGCGCGACCCAGTGCCGGCCCTTGAGCGTCACGCCGCCGCCTTGCGGAAGGCCCGGAGCCGCGCGCTGCGGGCGCGGGGGTTGGCGGCCACTTCGCCGGGCCCGGGGCGCACCGCCCGCCGGGTGAGGAGCGCGCCGAGCGCGTGGCCGCGGCAGGTGCAGACGGGCTGTTCAGGCGGGCAGACGCAGTCGCGCGCCCACTCCCGGAAGGTGTGCTTCACCACGCGGTCCTCCCCCGAGTGGTACGCGATGACCGCGAACACGCCGCCCGGCGCCAGCACGGCGCGGAAGCCCTCGAGCGCGTCGGCGAGCCGGCCGATCTCGTCGTTCACGGCGATGCGGACCGCCTGGAAGAGGCGCGCGAACTCGGGGGCGCCGCTCCGGGGGCCGAGCACGCCGCGGATGGCATTCACGAGGTCGTCGCTGATGGCGAAGGGCTGCGACGCGCGGCGGCGCACGACGGCGCGCGCCAGCGCGCGGGCACGGGGCTCGTCCCCCCAGTCGGCGAAGGCGCGACCGAGGGTCTCCTCGTCGGCGTCGTTGAGCCAGTCCGCCGCCGTGGGTCCCTCGCCGTCCATGCGCATGTCGAGCGCGGCCCCGGGGCGGAAGGTGAAGCCGCGGCCGGCGTCGTCGAACTGGGGCGAGGAGACGCCGAGGTCGAGAAGGACGCCGTCGGGACGGAAGGCCGCGGTCTCGGCGCCGCGCGCCGCGGCACTGAACTCGACCTGGCGGACCGTCGCCCCCTCGCCGAGGGCGGCGCGGGCCGCCGCCACCGCCGCGGGGTCGCGGTCGAAGGCGAGGATCTCCGCGCCGGCGTCCCGCAGCATCCGGGCATGGCCGCCGCCGCCCACCGTGCCGTCCACCACGCGACGGCAGCCCCCGAGGAGGAGGCCGACCTCCGCCGCGAGGACGCTGGCATGCGAGAACGCGCCACTCCCGGTCACGGACCTCCTAAGCGATCGGCCCCGCTGCGGGAACGCAGGCGGGGCCGATGGCGGGGCTGACGGGGCTCGAACCCGCGACCTCCGGTGTGACAGACCGGCGCTCTAACCAGCTGAGCTACAGCCCCCGTGCTCCGAGCAGCCGGGAAAGATATACGGACGTCACTGCGCCGGGCAGTGGGCGGTGCGGATGAACGCCGCCGCGCGCTGCCGATACGCCGGCACCGCCTGTGTCAGGATCTGCTGCGCCGTGTCGGGCGCGGTGCGGCCGCCGGCCGTCACGTTGGCCTCGACCTGATCGATCAGCGCCGCCTCGCGGCGCGCGGCTTCGCATCGTGCCGACGTCTGGTCACGGCCGCTCGCCGCTTGGGCGGCGGTGTCCGCCGCGACCGCCAACTGGTACTGCCCGATGCCCAGGAAGAAGGCGATCTGCTCGCGTGTCCGGGCCGGTGCGTTGGTCGCCCAGTCCTTGGCGCGCTGCAGCAGAACCACGGCGTCGGCGGGGTGCTCGGCCCGCAGCCGCGCGCCGATCCCGAAGAGGACTGCCGCGGCGTTGCCGCGCAGGGTCGAGTCGGCTTCCGCCGCCGCGAGCGCGCGGACCCTCGCGGAGTCGAACTGCCCCGCGTCGTAGAGGTAGCCGGCGTAGACCAGGTTGATGCGCGCGTCGTTCGGCAGCACCCGCAGGTAGCCGCGAATGGCCTGCATCGCCCCAGCAGAATCCGCCTTCGCGCGGCGCAGCGCCGCCAGCTCGTACCAGTACGACACCTGCGTCGGGAAGCGCCGCGTGGCGGTGTCGGCCCAGGCCAGCTGGTTTACGGTGTCGTGCGCCGCCTTGTACGTGTTGTAGATGCGGTACACCAGGAGCGAATCCACCTTGGTGGAGTCGAGCGCTGCGACGTGCGCGAGATCCCCGGCCGCGTCGCCGAGGCGATTCAGCATCGCGTAGACGCGCGAGCGGACGTCGAGGAGGTCGGCCTGGTTCGGGTTGCGGTCGAGCGACTCGTTCAGGATCCGCAGCGAGCTGTCGGGCTCGTTCCGGGCGATGTGGAGGCGCACCAGCGCGATGCGCACCTCGTTGTTGTTCGCGTCGGCGATGAGGATGTGGTGCATGGACTGGATCATCCCCGACGTGTCGTGCTGCTCCTCGTAGTAGCGCATCAGCTGCCACTGCGCGAGCACGTTCATCGAGTCGGCGTTCTGCGCCCGCACCAGGACCTTGATCACGGTGTCGGGGGCCGCGTTCTGCGCCCGCATCACCTGCGCCATGCAGAGCAGCGCCTGCGAGCTGTTCGGGTAGCGCCGGAGGGCGTCGTTCGCCGCGGTGAGCGCCTTGGGGTAGTCCTGGCCCTGGCGGAACGCCTGGCACTGCTTCGCGGGCTCGAACGACCGGAAGGCATCGGCGAGGCGGTTGGCGATGTCGTTGCCCGTGCGGGTGCCGGCGGCGCGCCGCTCCAGGCGCACCGAGGCCGACGCCGACTGCGGCAGCGTCTGGGTGACCTCGCTCATCCGGCCGACGACCTCGATCGAGTCGTCGCCGAGCTGCAGGATCACGCCCTCGACGAGGAGCCGAGCGTTGAGCACGCGCGCCAGCTGCCGGGCGCTCGTCGGGTCGAGAGGCATGTCCACCGGGAAGCCGCTCGACACCAGGTTCGTGTCGATGAGCCGCTTGTCCACCGCGTTGAAGCGGTCGGTGAAGGCGAGCTTCAGGCGATCGCGCACGGCGTTGGCGATCTGCACGCTGAGCGCGGAGTCGCGATCGGGGCGGCTGAACGGCACGACGACCACCTTGACCGAGCCGGCCGAGGTGGTGACCCGCGCGATCTGCGCGGCCGCGGGCGCCACCAGCGCCGCGGCGGCGATCGCGAGCGAGACCAGGGAACGCCCGGCCGTCGTGACGCATGCCCGTTGCTGAATCATCGGACCTGTCCTCCCCAAGATCGTAGGCACGCCGCACCGACCGCCAGCGGCAGTGGGCGAAGAGGGATTCGAACCCCCGACTTCCTGCGTGTAAAGCAGGCGCTCTGGACCAGCTGAGCTATTCGCCCGTCTCTATCTACAGGATGAGGCCGAGCGGCAGCAGCACACAGTAGCCCAGAACCAGGAGCAGTGGTGCCGCCGTCGTCGAGCCCGTGTACAGGAGATAGTACCCCCCGACGAGCGCCAGGGCAGCGCCGGCCAGGAGCCCGGCGTTCACCGCCCCGAACTGCAACCGCGACTGCGGCCCGGAAGTCTGCATAGTCGCTGAGGATAGCCGCCCTCGGAGCCTCAGTCAAGCGCGTCCGCGCCGGGGCGCGGGGGCTCCCCTCCGGCGGCGATCCGCTCGAGCATCTTCGCGCACTTCTTGCCGCCGGGGCTGAACTTGCTGGCCGTCACCCCCGCGCGCCAGGTCTCCTGCGCGCCCTCCCCGTTCCCCGCGAACCACCGCGCGCGCCCCATCTCGAAGAATGCCTCCGTCATGTTCGGCCCGAGCTCGATGGTCTTCTCGAAGAAGCTCTCGGCGTCCTCGTACATCTCCCGCTCGAGGTAGACGAGCCCCAGGTAGAAGTGCGCGTAGAGGGTGGCCTTCTTGTCGTTGGCCATCCGGATCGCCTTCGAGAGGTGCTCGATCGCCTCGCCGAAGATCCGCTTCTTGTAGCAGATGTACCCGACGTTGATGCGCGCCACGGAGTTGGCGGGCTCCCGCATCAGCACCTTCTGGAAGGTGCCGAGGGCGCCGTCGTAGTCCTCGCCGAGCATCTGCGCCCAGCCGAGGAGCGACTCCGCCTCGATCTCCTGGGGGGACAGCTCCAGCGCGTGGGAGAGGGCCTGGATGGCGCCGGGGTAGTCGCCGAGGGAGAGGAGGCTCCAGCCCTTCTGGATGTAGGTGGAGGCGCCGATGTGGTCGGCGTGCACCACGGGCTTCTCGCCCGAGAACTCGGGGGCCGAGGCGGTGGCGCGGCTCTCCTCCGTCATCTGCTTGTAGCGGTCCACCAGCTGGCGGATGTCCTCCTTGAGGGCCGCGAGCTCGGAGACCATCCCGTCCACGTGCTTGAAGAACGCGATGATGTCCCGCTTCGCGGCCTCCAGCTCCGGCGGGGCCTTGGCCCCATCGAGGAGCCCGTTGATCTGGTCGTAGCGCTCGCGCAGCGCGCGGACGACTTCGTCAGCCATGCACCGGCTCCGCGTCGAGGGCCTGGAGCGCGATCCGCTCGGAGGAGGTGAGGAGCCGCGCCGTCTGCAGGAGGATGACCGTCCGGCCCTGGATGGCGATGATGCCCTGGATGTACTCGGCGGCGAGGCCGCGCACGACCGGCGGCGGCGGCGCGATCTGCGCCGCGCTCACGCGCAGCACCTCCTGCACCGCGTCCACCACCGCCCCGACCGGGGACCCTTCGACCTCGAGGATCATGGTGCGCGTCTCCTCGCCGACCTCGGCGCGCGCCAGCTCGAACCGCTTGCGGAGGTCGATGACGGGCACGACGGCCCCCTGCACCGAGAGGACGCCCTCGAGGAACTTCGGCGCCTTCGGGAGGGGCGCGGGCCGCTCGTAGCGGAGGATCCGCTGCACGTGGAAGATGTTGAACGCGAAGTCCTGGCCCCCGACCCGGAAGACCACGACCTGGATGTCGTCACCCTGGCTCATCCGACCTCCCCCGACTCCTGTTCGGCGACGCGCTCGGCGAGCGCCGCGAGGTCCAGCATCGTCACCAGCGCCCCGCCGACCTGCCACACCCCCGACGCCCCGGCCGTCTGGGACGCCCCGACGCTCGCGCCACCCGCCTCGACCACGTCCTCGACCGCGTCGACCTCCAGCGCCACCGCGGATCCACCGAGGCGCACGACCAGCGCGGTGTCGCCCCGCTCGGGCGGCGGCGCCGTGCCCTCCATCAGCGCGCCGAGGTGCAGCACCGAGAGGTGCCGCCCCCGCCAGCGCGTGACGCCGCGGAAGGCGGGGAGCCGGCCCGGCACCGTCGCCGGCACCGCAAGGTCCACGACCTCCTCGACCGACGCGAGGTCCACCCCGTAGCGCTCCACGCCGGCGCGCACCACCAGGAACCCCGCGGCCGCCGTCACACCGGCACCCGTCCGAGGCGTGCGAGCTCGGCGGCCGCGCGCTCCGCCACCCGCTCCAGGGGCACGACCTCCGCGGCCGCTCCGGCCTGCGCCGCCGCCTGCGGCATCCCGAAGATGACGGAGGTGGCCCGGTCCTGCGCCACGGTGAACGCGCCGGCGCGGCGCATCGCCCCGAGCCCTTCCGCCCCGTCGCGCCCCATCCCCGTCAGCACCACGCCCACCGCGGCGCGGCCGAAGACCTCCGCCACCGCCGGGAAAAGCACGTCCGCGGCGGGCCGCACGCCGTGGACGGTGGGCCCCTGGTCGAGGGCGAGGGTCACCTGCCCCGCCGATCCCGCGACGCGCATGTGCCAGTCGCCGGGCGCCACGTACACCGTGTCGGCCTCCACCGGCATCCCCTGCTCCCCCTCCACCACCCGGAGCGCCGACTGCCCGTCCAGCCGCTCCGCGAAGCTGCGGGTGAAGCCGGCCGGCATGTGCTGCACGATCAGCACCGCCGCGCCGAGGCCCCGCGGCAGCGCCGGGACGACCTCGCACAGCGCGCGCGGCCCGCCGGTCGAGGCGGCGATGGCGAGGGCCAGCTGCGCCGCGCCGGCGCGCGTGGCGATGCGCGGCGCCACCGCGCGCGGCC
>JADGQW010000026.1 GCA_017881505.1 Gemmatimonadales bacterium | reverse complement strand
ACGCCACGATCACGCGGTGGCGGGAGAAGCGGTCGGCCACCCGGGAGTACACCACGACCGTGATCGCGGAGGCGATGCCGTAGAGGACGAACATCCACGGCAGCGCCTTCAGGGAGTAGCGGCTGAGGAAGAGGGTGTCGCGGACCGTGCGGCCGAGGATGAAGACCGCCGAGGCGAGGAAGAGCTGCGTGAAGAGGAGGGCGCTCCGCCGGCCTTCGCCGGGGCGGATGTCGAGGGTCGCCTCCAGGAAAGTGGCGAGCGGGCCGCCGGGACGGCTCACGCCAGCCCCCGATGGGGCGCTTGCGCCCCGCGCCTCGATGGTGAATAGTCGGCGGATGTCACTTTCCGACCTCCTCGCACAGAACCGGGCCTGGGCGGCCGCCCAGGTAGCACGGGACCCCGACTACTTCGCGCGGCTGACCGGGGGACAGCACCCGCGGGTGCTCTGGATCGGCTGTTCCGACTCGCGTGTTCCCGCCGAACAGGTCCTCGGCTGCGGGCCCGGCGACCTGTTCGTGCACCGGAACGTGGCCAACATCGTCGCCTACAACGACATCAACATCGCTGCCGTCGTCCAATTCGCAACCCACAATCTCGGGATCGAGGACGTGGTGGTGTGCGGACACTATGGCTGCGGGGGGATCCGGGCCGCCTGCGCCCACGAGGCCCCCACCGGCTACATCGGCGACTGGCTGGCGATCGCGGGATGGGCGCAGCGCGCCGTGGACGCCCGCCTCGCCGCCGCCGGCCGGGTGCCGGAGCGGGAAGCCTACCTCCGCCTGGTGGTCGAGGAGAACGTCCGCCTCCAGCTGACCCACCTCTCGCACCTGTCGGTGGTGCGCGACCGGTGGGCCCGCACCCCCGGCGTGCCCCGCCTGCACGGATGGGTGTACGACATCGGGACCGGACTCGTCAAGGCTGTCGAAGGGAGCGATACTTAGCGGATGACGGTGGCACGCGGGTTGCGGCCGTAACCATCCGTACTATTCCCGAGTCCTCATCACTCTCGTGAGGTGTTGGAATGCCGACTGAAAGTCTCACCATTACCGACAACCGGACCGGGAAAACGTACGTCGTGCCGATCGACGGGGGCACCGTCAAGGCGATGGACCTGCGCCAGATCCGGACGTCGGAGGACGACTTCGGTCTGATGGCGTACGATCCGGCGTTCCAGAACACGGCGTCGTGCCGGAGCGCGATCACCTTCATCGACGGGGAGCGCGGGATCCTGGAGTACCGCGGGTATCCGATCGACCAGCTGGCGGAGCGGAGCAGCTTCCTGGAGGTGGCATACCTGATCGTGCATGGGGAGCTGCCGACGCAGCCGCAGCTGGATGACTGGTGCTTCCAGATCTCGGAGCACTACATCATCCACGAGAACATCAAGAAGTTCATCGACGGGTTCCACCACGACGCGCACCCGATGGGGATGCTGCTGAGCACGGTGGGGGCGCTGTCGGCGTTCTATCCGGACGCGAAGCACATCTTCGATCCGGCCACGCGGCAGAAGCAGATGTACCGGCTGATCGGGAAGATGCCGACGCTGGCGGCGTTCGCGTACCGGCACAGCCGGGGGCTGCCGTACGAGTACCCCGACCCGCGGCTCAGCTACGCCGGGAACTTCATGGCGATGCTGTGGAAGCGGACGGGGGGGGAGGAGCGGTACACGCCGAACCCGGTGCTGGAGAAGGCGCTGGACCTGCTGTTCATCCTCCACGCGGACCACGAGCAGAACTGCAGCACGAGCTCGGTGCGGGTGGTGGGGTCGTCGCAGCCGGATCCCTACTGCGCGGTGGCGGCGGGGATCGGGGCGCTGTTCGGGCCGCTGCACGGCGGGGCGAACGAGGAAGTGCTCAAGATGCTGCGGGAGATCGGGGACAAGGAGAAGGTGTACGACCACATCAAGCGGGTGAAGCGGGGCGAGGTGAAGCTGATGGGCTTCGGCCACCGCATCTACAAGAACTACGATCCCCGCGCGGCCATCATCAAGCAGGCGGCGCACGACGTGTTCGCCGTGACGCGCACGAACCCCCTCCTGGACGTCGCCATCGAACTGGAGCGGATCGCGCTGTCGGACGACTACTTCGTGAGCCGCAAGCTGTACCCGAACGTGGACTTCTACTCGGGGCTGATCTACGAGGCGCTGGGCTTCCCGGTGGAGATGTTCACGGTGCTGTTCGCGGTGGCGCGGACGGTGGGGTGGCTGGCGCAGTGGCAGGAGATGCTCGGCGACAAGGAGCAGAAGATCGCGCGGCCGCGGCAGGTCTTCACGGGCCATCGCGGGCGCACCTACGTTCCCATGGCGGAAAGGTGACGATCGTGTGAAGCGGGTCCTCATCATCGGCGCGGCGGGGCGGGACTTCTTCAACTTCCTCACCGTGTTCAAGGACGACCGGGACGCCGAGGTCGTCGCGTTCACGGCCCAGCAGATCCCCCACATCTCCGACCGGCGGTTCCCGGCGGTCCTCGCCGGGCCGCGGTATCCGCAGGGCATCCCGATCTATCCGGAGTCGCGGCTCGAGGGGCTGATCCGCGAGCTGCACGTGGACACGTGCGTGCTCTCGTACTCCGACCTGTCGGCGGAGGTGGTGCTCCATCTCTCGGCGCGGGTGAACGCGGCGGGCGCCGACTTCGTGATGCTCGGCGCGCACCATCAACTGCGGTCGAAGAAGCCGGTCGTGGCGGTGTGCGCCTCGCGCACGGGGGCGGGGAAGAGCCCCCTCTCGCGCGCCATCGTCCCCTTCCTGCGGCAGGCGGGCCTCCGGGTGGCGGTGATCCGGCACCCGATGCCGTACGGCGACCTGGCCGCGCAGGCGGTGCAGCGGTTCGCCACCGAGGCCGATCTCCTGCGGCACAAGGTCACCGTCGAGGAGCGCGAGGAGTACGAGCCCCACATGGCCCACGGGTCGGTGGTGTTCGCCGGCGTGGATTACGCCGCGATCCTCGCGGCGGCGGAGCAGGAGGCGGACGTCATCCTCTGGGACGGCGGGAACAACGACACGTCGTTCATCAAGGCCGACCTCTACTTCACCGTCGTGGACCCGCACCGCGCGGGCCACGAGCTGACGTACTACCCGGGCGAGACGAACGTGCGGCTCGCGGACGTCATCGTCATCAACAAGGTGGACACGGCGCCCGCCGCGGGGATCGCGACGGTGCGCGAGAACGTGCGCCGGGCGAACCCCAAGGCGCGGATCGTGGACGCCGCGTGCACCGTCACGGCCGAGCATCCGGAGGTGCTCACCGGCAAGCGCGTGCTCGCCATCGACGACGGCCCGACCCTCACCCACGGCGGGATGGCGTTCGGCGCCGCGGTGCTGGCGGCGCGCGCCGCCGGCGCGCGGGAGCTGGTGGACCCGCGCCGCTTCGCGGTCGGCGAGATCAAGGACGCGCTGGAGCAGTACCCGCACGTCCAGGCCGCGCTCCCGGCCCTCGGTTACGGTGACAAGCAGATCCGGGACCTCGAGGCGACTATCGCGCGCGGCGTTGCGGACGGCGTGGAGGCCGTGGCGATCGGGACGCCCATCGATCTCGCGAAGCTCGTGAAGATCGGCGTTCCCCAGACGCGCGTGAACTACGAGATCGCCCTGCAGGGCGGTGTGGTGCTGGGAGACCTGCTCGCCCCGGTGCTGCCGGCGGCGGGCGCGACGAAGCACTAGCGCACCGCGCACCACGAACGGCCGAGCGGCCGGCGGGGATCCCTCGCCGGCCGCTCGCCTTTTCCGCGTGTCCATCGAGTCCGCCTCGCACCACGGGGCCGTGACGCACGCCGCACTCGGAAATCCGTGCGCGCTCCGGAGTTCTACGTACGTACTCGCCGAGTCCACACGCGTCTGCAGGGGGCACGAAATGTGCGCGTTTCGGCCTCTGCCGGAGCGCGCGTCGTGCCGTCACCGAGCGAGTGCGGGGCGGACGGCGCGGCGCGGGCGCGGTTCGCCGGGAACGTCGTCCAACGGGTCGCATCGGCCGGTGCCACGGTCGCCAGGAGCGAAGCTCATGCCTACGCCTGAACACGGTGACGCGAACGCCGTGCGCATCGGGGTCTACATCTGCCACTGCGGCACCAACATCGCGGGCACGGTGGACGTGCACGCGGTCGCGGAGCACGCGGGCACGCTGCCGGGGGTCGTGGTCGCCCGGGAGTACAAGTACATGTGCTCCGATCCGGGCCAGGAGCTGATCAAGGCGGACATCCGGGAGCACCGGCTGGACCGGATCGTCGTGGCGTCCTGCTCGCCGCACCTGCACGAGAAGACGTTCCGCGGCGCGGTCGCCGACGGCGGGGTGAACCCGTTCCACTTCCAGATGGTGAACATCCGCGAGCACGTCTCGTGGGTGCATCCCGACAAGCGGGCCGGCACGGAGAAGGCCGACGCGCTCGTCCGGGCGGCGGTGAGCCGGGTGCGGCACCACAAGCCGCTGGAGACGCGGCGGGTGCCGGTGCGGAGCGACGTCCTGGTGGTGGGGGGCGGCATCGCCGGCATCCACGCGGCGCTCACGCTCGCCGACGCCGGGAAGCACGTCACGCTGGTGGAGCGGGAGCCGACCATCGGCGGCCACATGGCGATGTTCGACAAGACCTTCCCCACCCTCGACTGCGCCGCCTGCATCCTCACGCCGAAGATGACGGCGGTGAAGGCCCACCCGAACATCACCCTCTGGGCCTACGCCGAGGTGCAGGCGGTGAGCGGCTACGTCGGGAACTTCACGGTCACGGTGAAGCGGAAGCCCCGCTACGTCCGCGACGACGTGTGCGTCGGCTGCCAGGAGTGCATCGACGCCTGCGTCTACAAGGTCGGGAAGGAGCCGGACGCCTTCAACCTCGGGATGTCGAAGCGCAAGCCGATCTACCTCCCGTTCCCGCAGGCGGTGCCGCAGGTGGTCACGATCGACCCCGAGAGCTGCATCGAGTTCAAGTCGGGGAAGTGCAAGAAGACGTGCGTGGAGGCGTGCGCCGATCGGCACGCGATCGACTTCACCCAGCAGGAGCGGATCGAGACGATCGAGGTCGGGACCATCCTGCTGACGACCGGCTTCAAGGTGTTCGACGCCAAGCGCCTCCCCTCGTACGGCTACGGCACCTATCCCAACGTCTACACGGCGCTCGAGGTGGAGCGGCTCCTCAACGCCTCCGGGCCGACGGCCGGGGAGATGGTGCTGCGCGACGGCCGCACGCCGCGGACAGTGGGGATCATCCACTGCATCGGCAGCCGCGACGAGCACACGAACAAGCACTGTTCGCGGGTGTGCTGCATGTACGCCCTCAAGCTGGCGCACCTGGTGCAGGAACGGACGGGCGCCGAGGTCTACGACTTCTACATCGACATGCGGACGCCGGGGAAGGGGTTCGAGGAGTTCTACAACCGGGTGGCGGAGGAGGGGGTCCACTTCATCCGTGGCAAGGTGGCGGACGTGTACCCCACGGCGGAGCAGGACGGGCGCCTGATCCTCCAGGCGGAGGACACCCTCCTCGGGAACGTCCGCCGGATCCCGGTGGACATGGTGATCCTGGCGGTGGGGCTGGAGGCGCAGGCCGACGCCGAGGACGTGCGCCGGACCTTCAACATCACCTGTGGCACCGGCGGCTGGTTCACGGAGCGCCATCCCAAGCTGGCGCCGGTCGCGACCTTCACCGACGGGGTCTGGATCGCCGGCGCCTGCCAGGGTCCGAAGGACATCCCCGACACCGTGGCGCAGGCGGGCGCCGCGGCGGGGGAGGCGCTCGCGCTGATCAACGCCGGCCACATCGAGCTCGAGCCCAACACCGCGTACATCGTCGCGGCGGACTGCTCGGGGTGCAAGACGTGCGTGCCGATGTGCCCCTACAAGGCCATCGGGTTCGACGCGGAGCAGGGGAAGGCCGCGATCAACGAGGTGCTCTGCAAGGGGTGCGGGACGTGCGTGTCGGTGTGCCCCTCGGGCTCGGCGCGGCAGAACCTGTTCGAGGACGACGAGATCTACGCGGAGATCGGGGGAGTGCTGGCCCATGCCTGAGACCACGACGGGATCCGCCGCGGCGGCGGAGCGGTTCGAGCCGCGGATCGTCGCCTTCTTCTGCAACTGGTGCACCTATCTCGCCGCCGACCTCGCGGGCACGACGCGGCTCAAGTACGCCCCGAACATCCGCGTGGTGCGGGTGATGTGCTCGGGGCGCATCGATCCGCAATTCGTGCTCGACGCGTTCGCCAAGGGTGCCGACGGCGTGCTGATCGGCGGCTGCCACCCCGGCGACTGCCACTACGAGTCGGGGAACTACAAGACGCTGCGCCGCTTCCAGCTCCTGCGCCGCACCCTCCGCGCGCTGGGGATCGAGGACGACCGGTTCCGCCTCGAGTGGCTCTCGGCGTCGGAGGCGGAGCCGCTCAAGACGGTGGTCAACGACATGGTCGAGAAGGTCCGCGCGCTCGGCCCGCTGCACCTGGAGGTGCCCGCCGAGGCGTTCGCCGCAGAGGGGGAGGAGGTGGCGGCCCGATGACGGCGAAGCCGAAGATCGCGTTCTACTGGTGCGCGTCGTGCGGCGGCTGCGAGGAGGCGGTCGTGGACCTCGCCGAGCAGGTCCTCGACGTCGTGGCGGCCGTGGACATCGTGTTCTGGCCGTGCGCCATGGACTTCAAGCGCCACGACGTGGAGGCGATGGCCGACGGGTCCATCGCCGCGACGTTCGTGAACGGCGCGGTGCGGACGACGGAGCAGGAAGAGATGGCGCACCTCCTGCGCCGCAAGTCACGGGTGCTGGTCGCGTTCGGCGCGTGCTCCCAGCTGGGGGGGATCCCGGGGCTCGCGAACCTCTCCGACACCGCGTCGGTGCTCGCTACGGCGTACCGCACCAGCCCGAGCACGGTGAACCCCGACGGAGTGCTCCCCCAGCGGCACACGGTGGACGGCGGCCACGCCCTCGGCCTGCCGGGCCTGTACGAGACGGTGCGCACGCTCGACCAGGTCACCGACGTGGACTACTACCTCCCCGGCTGCGCGCCGACGCCGAAGCTGATCGCCGCGGCGGTGCAGGCGCTCCTCACGGGCGCCCTGCCGGCGAAGGGGTCGGTGCTGGCGCCCGACATCGCGCTGTGCGACGAGTGCGCGCGCAAGGCGTCCAAGCCGGACGCGCTGGCGCTCGCGGCCTTCAAGCGCCCCTCGGAAGTGGTCCTGAACGAGGAGGAGTGCCTCCTCGCCCAGGGGGTCCTGTGCATGGGGCCCGCCACGCGCGGGGGCTGCGAAGCGGCGTGCGTGCAGGGGAACATGCCGTGCACCGGGTGCTCGGGGCCCACCAGCCGGGTGCGGGACCAGGGGGCGAAGGCGCTGTCGGGGTTCGCCTCGCTCGTGGCGAGCAACGACGCCGCCGAGATCGAGCGCATCACCGGCGCCATCGCCGACCCGGTGGGGACGCTGTACCGCTACGCACTGCCCGCGTCGCTGCTGCGGCGGCGCCGGGTGGCGGTGTCCTAGGCGGGCGCGATGCCGAAGGCCGCCAGGGTCCTCGTCCTCGACGGCGAAGCGGCCGTGCGCGACGCCGTCGCCGCGACGCTGCGCGGTGAGGCGGTCGAGCTCGCTACGGCCGCCGACGGCGCGGCGGGGATGGCGTGCCTGCGGGACTTCCGGCCGGACCTGGTGGTGGTGGACCCCGACACGCCCGGGTGCGGCGGGTCCGGGGTGTTCGAGCGGATCCGCGAGGCCGACCCGTCCATCGTCGTGATCGCGACCGGCCGGGGGGCCACGGTGGGCTCGGCCGTGGAGGCGATGCGGCGCGGGGCCTTCGACGTCCTGCCGAAGCCCTTCGTCCCCGAGGCGCTCCGGCTCGCGTTGCGACGGGGCGCCGAGGAGCGGGCCCGGGAGGCCGTCGCCCTGGCGCGGCGCCGCGAGCGGGAGTTGCTCGGGGCGCAGTTCGGCGCCGTCGTCACGCACGAGCTGCGGGCCCCGCTCGCGGCGCTGCGGCAGAACCTGGCGGTGCTGGAGCGCGAGCTGGCCGCGGTGGCGAGCGAGGGCCAGCGTGCCCGGCTCGGCCGGGTGCAGGTGCGGGCGGATGAGCTGCTGGCGCTGATCGACACCTGGCGGGGCGCGGCGGTGGACCTGGCGAGCCTCGGGGCCCGCTTCGCCGCGGTCCCGGTCCGCGTCCCGATCGACCGCGCGCTCGAGACCCTGGCCGCCGTCGCGGCCCGCAAGGCGGTGGAGATCGCCGCGGTGGTCCCGGAACCGCCGCCGGTCGTGTGGGGAGATGCGGGCACCCTCACCGAGGTGCTCGTCAACATCGTCGGCAACGCGGTGAAGTACTCGCGGGAGGGGGGCCGGGTCGTGGTGACGGCCGCTGCGGACGCGCGCGAGGTCCGGCTGACGGTGGCGGACGCCGGGCCGGGGATCCTCCCCGAGGAGCTCGGCTCCCTGTTCGACGCCTTCTCCACCCTCCGGCCGGGCGCCGCGGGCGAACCCGGCTCGGGCCTGGGCCTTCCCATCAGCCGCCGCATCGTCGCGGCGCACGGCGGGTCCATCCGCGTGGACAGCACTCCCGGGACGGGGAGCACCTTCGTGATCACGTTGCCGACGCATCGGCGCGACGTCCCGCCCGTGACGGACGGGACGGCCGCGGCCGTGGGCGCCCGAGTGAAGGAAGATCCGAGATGACCCAACGCAAACGGCTGATGATCATCGACGACGATCCCGACTTCGTCGCCGCGATCCGCGCGACCCTCGACGAGGCGGGCTACGAGACCGAGGTCGCCCACAATCCGCGGGACGGATTCGCGGCGCTCAAGGCACGGCCGCACGACCTCCTGCTGCTCGACCTCATGATGGGGCGGGGGGCCGAGGGCGTGATGGTGGCCCGCAAGGTCCGCAAGGACCCGGCGCTCAAGCACCTCCCCATCCTGATCCTCACCGGGATCCGCCAGCAGATCGCCTACCTCTTCCCGGGCCAGGGGGTGGACCGCGACTTCGTGTCCCTCAGCGAGCTGCTCGAGAAGCCGGTGAAGCCCGAACTCCTCCTCGAGCGGGTCGGCGCGCTGCTCGCGGGGGCCGCGACCGCGGCGCCGGGGGTTTCCTGATGCCGCCCGCCACGTACCACACGCCCTCGTTCGCGGAGGAGATCTCCAACGAGATGTACGCCACGGGCACGCGCGGCCTGAACTGCTGCATCCAGTGCGCGACCTGCTCGGCGGCCTGCCCGGCGGTCGCGTTCATGGACCACACGCCGCGGCGGCTCATCGGGATGATCAACGCGGGCCTGCGCGACGACGTGCTGAACAGCAACACCTTCTGGACCTGCGCCTCCTGCTACTCCTGCTCCGAGCACTGCCCGAAGGGGATCCGGCCGTCGGAGCTGATGTACGCCCTCAAGCGGTACTCCATCTGGAAGAACCGCTACCGGGGCGACCTGGTGGGCCCCGAGTTCTCGCGGCTCTTCGTGAAGACCATCATGCGGACGGGGAAGTCGTACGAGCCGGGCTATGCGCCGGCGTTCATCTTCGAGGGCGGACTCCGCGGGATGCTGCGGGAGATGCAGTTCGGGATGAAGCTGCTGGCGAAGGGGCGGATCCCGCTCCTGCCCTCCCGGATCATGCGGGTCGAGAGCTTCCGGCGGATGCTGAGCCGCATCGTGCCACTGGACGGGATCGCATGAAGCGCTACGCCTACTTCCCGGGGTGCTCCGCGGAGACCGTCTCCGCCAGCTACCACCTCTCCGCCGTGGAGGCGGGCACCCGGCTCGGCGTCGAGTTCGAGGAGATCGAGGACTGGAACTGCTGTGGCGCCACGCCGTACACCAACATCGACGAGCTGCTGGCCCACGCGCTGTGCGCGCGGAACCTGGCCATCGCCGAGCGCGAGCACCTCGACGTGGTGGCCCCCTGCAGCGCCTGCTTCAAGAACCTGTACCACACGAACGCGTGCCTGCGCGCCGAGCCCGACCTCGCCGACCACATGAACTACGCGCTCGAGGCCGACGCCCTCCGGTTCGAGGGGACCATCGCGGTGCGCCATCTCATCCACGTGTTCGTCGAGGACGTGGGGCTCGAGGCGGTGCGCCGGAAGGTGACGCACCCGCTCACGGGCGTCCGCGTGGCACCCTACTACGGCTGCCAGTTGGTGCGTCCCGACCGGCACGACGGCTACGACGCGGCGGCGCCCCGCTACTTCGAGGACCTCCTGGCGGCGACGGGCGCGACGCCGGTGGACTTCCCGTACCGCCTGCGGTGCTGCGGGGCGTCGCTCATGGTCGCGAACCGGCCCGCCGCGCTGGCGATGGTGCGGGACCTCCTGCGCAGCGCCGTCCAGGCGCAGGCCGACGTGATCGCCACCACCTGCCCCCTCTGCCAGCTGAACCTGGAGGCCTACCAGGGCGACGTGAACCGCGAGTTCGGCACGGAGTACCGGGTCCCGGTGCTCTACTTCACCCAGCTGATGGGCCTCGCGATGGGGATCGGGCGGAAGAAGCTGGGGATCGGCCGGGAGTTGATCCCGCCGACGAAGGTGCTCGAGTGCGTCGCGCGCAAGGCGGCCGCCGCCGAGGCGCCCAAGACCGCAGAGGTGAGCCACCCATGACGACCCGGACCGAGCCCGCCCGCGGCGGGCGGACGATCAGCATCGACCCGATCACCCGCCTCGAGGGGCACGGGAAGATCGAGATCTTCCTCGACGACCGCGGGGACGTGGACCGCGCGTACCTGCAGATCCCCGAGCTGCGCGGCTTCGAGGAGTTCGCCAAGGGGCGCCTCGCCGAGGACATGCCCCAGATCACCTCGCGCATCTGCGGGGTGTGCCCCACGGCGCATCACATGGCTGCGACCAAGGCCCTCGACGACCTCTACAAGGTGACGCCGCCCCCCGCCGCGCGGCGGATCCGCGAGCTGATCTACGCGAGCTTCCTCGCCGAGGACCACGCCCTCCACTTCTATGTGCTGGGCGGGCCCGACTTCGTGGTCGGCCCCACGGCGGCCGCCGCCGAGCGGAACATCCTCGGCGTGATCGCGAAGGTGGGCGTCGAGGTCGGCACGCGCGTGATCGCGATGCGCCGGCGGATCCGTTCGATCATCGAGCTCGCGGGCGGCAAGGCGATCCACCCCGTGTTCGGGCTCCCCGGCGGCGTCGCCAAGCGCATCCGGCCGGAGGCGCAGGCGGAGATCAAGGCCATCGCGGCCGACGCGGTGGACTTCGCGACCTTCACCCTCCAGGTCTTCGACGACCTCGTCCTCAAGAACCCCGCGTACGTCGAGCTCATCCTCTCCGACGCCTTCACCCACCGCACGCACTACATGGGGATGGTGGACGACGACGACCGCGTCAACTTCTACGACGGCGTCGTGCGGGTCGTCTCGCCCGAAGGGAAGGGGGTGACCCGCTTCCACCCCGCCGACTACCTCGACGTCATCGCCGAGCACGTCGAGCCGTGGAGCTACCAGAAGTTCTGCTACCTCAAGCAGGTGGGCTGGAAGGGCTTCGCCGACGGCGCGAAGAGCGGGATCTACTCCGTCGCGCCGCTGGCCCGGCTCAACGCCGCCGAGGGGATGGCCACGCCCCTCGCGCAGCAGGCCTACGAGCGGTACTTCGCCACGCTGGGCGGGAAGCCGGTGCACCACACCCTCGCCAACCACTGGGCGCGGGTGGTCGAGCTGCTCTACGCCGCCGAACGGATGAAGGAGCTCGCCGACGACCCGGAGCTCTGCGATCCGAACGTGCGCACGCTCCCGACGCAGGTCCCGACCGAGGGGGTGGGGATCGTCGAGGCGCCCCGCGGCACGCTCATCCACCATTACCAGACGGACGAGCGGGGCGTCATCGAGAAGGCCAACCTCATCGTGGCGACGCAGGGGAACGCGGCGCGCATCGCGATGAGCGTGGAGAAGGCCGCCAAGAGCCTCCTCTCCGGCAAGGAGGTGTCGGAAGGCCTCCTGAACATGGTCGAGATGGCGTTCCGCGCCTACGACCCGTGCTTCGGCTGCGCGACCCACGCGCTCCCCGGCGCGATGCCTCTCGAGGTGCGGCTGCGGTCCCTCGACGGGGCGGTCCTCAAGACGGTCCGGCGGGGCTAGCAGGGCCGTGACGCCGCCCCCGCCGCCCCCGCGCACCGTCGTCGTCGGGCTGGGCAACCCCCTCCTGACCGACGACGGCGTGGGCATCGAGGCGGCGCGCCTCCTGGCCGCGCGGCTGGCGGGGGCGGGCGTCACGGTGGCCGAGAGCTCGTGGGGCGGGATGCGCTTCCTGGACCTCCTGGCCGGCTTCGAGAAGGCCATCATCATCGATGCCATCCAGTGGCGCCACGGTCTTCCCGGGACGGTCTACCGGCTCCCGCCGGACGAGGCCGTCCCCACCGTGCGCGCCGTCTCCTTCCACGACATCAGCCTCGGCACGGCGCTTGCACTGGGAAAGCAGCTGGGGATCCCGCTCCCCACCGAGCTCGTCTTCCTCGCGGTCGAGGCGGGGGACGTGCTCACGGTGGCGGAGGGGTGCTCCCCGGAGGTGGCGAGCGCGCTGCCCGAGGTGGCCCGGCTGGCGATGGACCAGCTGGCCGCCTGGGGAGCCCTGCCGGAGGCTAGATGCACGAGCTCGGGATCGCCGGGTACCTTATAGAGGTCGCCGAACAACACCTGCAGCGCGCCCCGCACGGCACCGTGCGGCGGCTCCTCGTGCGGATCGGCGAGATGGCCGGCGTGAACCCCGACTCCCTCGACTTCGCCTTCACGTGCCTCCAGAAGGGCACCGGCGTGGACGGGGCGCGGCTCGAGGTGGAGCGCGTCCCCCTCGCGGTGGAGTGCGACGCCTGCGGGCGGCGCACGCCGGTGGCCGACTACGTGTTCCGCTGCGGGGCGTGCGGCGCCGAGACGGTGCGCATCGTGGGCGGGCGCGAGATGGAATTCGTGTCGATCGACGCGGACGACCCCGAGGAGGCAGCGTGTGCACCTGATTGACGTCCAGACGGGCCTGCTGGCGGACAACGACGCCATCGCGGCGGAGAACCGCGCGATGCTCGCGACGCGGGGCATCTACGCCCTGAACGTGATGAGCGCGCCGGGCGCGGGGAAGACGTCCCTCCTGGAGCGCCTCCTCCCCCTCCTCGCGACGCGCTGGCGGGTGGCGGTGATCGAAGGGGACATCGTCGGGAGCGCCGACGCCGAGCGGCTGGCGAAGCTCGGCCTCCCCGTGGAGCAGATCAACACCGGCGGCGCCTGCCACCTCGACGCGCGGATGGTGCATCACGGCGTGCACGACGTGGTGCACGGCCCCTCCGACGTGCTGGTGTTCGAGAACGTCGGGAACCTCGTCTGCCCCGCCGAGTTCGACCTCGGCGAGGACGACGCGGTGATGCTCCTCTCGGTCACCGAAGGGCACGACAAGCCCAAGAAGTACCCGCTGATGTTCCGGCGCGCGGGACTGCTGGTGCTCAACAAGATGGACCTCCTCGCGATGACCGACTTCGACGTCGAGGTGGCGGTCGCCGCCGCGCGCGACGTCCACCCCGGCATCGCGGTCATCCGGACGTCGTGCCGCACCGGCGAGGGGATCGCCGAGGTGGCCGCATGGGTCGAGCGCCGCATCGCCGCGAAGCGCGGCCGGCCGGCGCCGCCGTCCCCGAAGGCGGGTTGAACCGGTGGCCGTCCTCCCCGGCGTGTCCGCCGCGCGGCTCGTGGTGCGCGGGGCGGTGCAGGGGACGGGGTTCCGGCCCTTCGTCTACCGGCTGGCGCGCGCCCTCGCGCTGACGGGCTCCATCCGCAACACCCCCTTCGGTGTGCTGATCCACGTCGAAGGTGACCCGCAGGCCCTCGCCGCCTTCCGCACGCGGCTCTCCGCCGAGGCCCCCCCCGCCGCGCTCCTCCGCAGCGTGGAGACCGAGGCTGCGGAGGTCGAGGGTGACGCCGCGTTCACCATCGGCGACAGCGACACGGCGGGGGAGCTGAGCGTCGCCGTGCTCCCCGACCTCGCGACCTGCGCCGACTGCGTCCGCGAGGTCTTCGATCCCGCCGACCGCCGCTTCGGCTATCCGTTCCTCAACTGCACGGCCTGCGGTCCGCGGCTCTCGATCATCGAGGGCTTGCCCTACGACCGGCCGCGCACGGCGATGAAGGGCTTCGCGCTCTGCCCCGCCTGCCGGCGGGAGTACGACGACGTCGGCGACCGCCGATTCCACGCGCAGCCGGTGGCGTGCCCGGCGTGCGGGCCGCGCCTCGCCTGGTCGGAGCCCGGTGCCGCCCCGTCCACCGGCGATCCGCTGGAGCTCGCGGCGCGCGCGATCGAGGCGGGGCGCATCGTCGCCCTCAAGGGGCTCGGCGGCTACCAGCTCCTCGTGGATGCCCGGAGCGGCGCCGCGGTGGCGCGGCTCCGCGGCCGGAAGGGCCGCGAGGAGAAGCCGCTCGCGGTGATGTTCCCCACCCTCGACGCCGTCCGCGCGGCGGCGCGGCTCTCCGACGCCGAGGCGGCGTGGCTCACGTCGGCCGCCGCGCCGATCCTCCTCCTCGAGATGGTGGCCCGGGGGGTCGTGGCGGACGATGTCGCGCCGGGCCTGCGCACCATCGGCGCGATGCTCCCGTACTCGCCGGTGCACCACCTGCTGATGGCGCGGCTCGCGTTCCCGGTCGTCTGCACGAGCGGGAACTTCTCCGAGGAGCCGATGGCGATCGATGCCGCGGAGGCGGAGGAGCGGCTCGGCGCCATCGCCGACGCGTTCGTGCACCACGACCGCCCGATCGTGCGCCCGGTGGACGATTCCGTCGCCCGCACGGTGGGCGGCCGGCTCCTGGTGACGCGGCGCGCCCGCGGCTTCGCGCCGCTCCCCGTGCCCCTCGGCGTCAGCCTGCCGGTCGTGCGCGCGTACGGCGCCCACCTCAAGAACGCCGTGGCGTGGTCGGGGGGCCGCCAGATCGTCGTCACGCAGCACATCGGCGATCTCGACCACCCCCTCTCCCTCGCGGCGCAGGCGCGGGCCGTCGCCGACTTCGAACGGCTCTTCCAGCTCGCGCCGGTCGCCGTCGCGTGCGACCTGCACCCCGACTACGCCACCACGCGCCTCGCGGAGGCGAGCGGCCTTCCCGTGCTCCGGGTCCAGCACCACCATGCCCACGTGGCCTCGCTCCTCGCGGAGCACGACGTGGACGGCGAGATCCTGGGCGTGGCGTGGGACGGCACCGGCTTCGGGCCCGACGGGACGGTGTGGGGGGGCGAGTTCCTGCGCGCGACGCGCACCGGCTACCGGCGCGTGGCGCGGCTCCTCCCCTTCGTGCTGCCCGGCGGCGAGGCCGCCGCGCGGCAGCCGTGGCGCTCGGCGGTCGGGGCGCTGTACGCGGTGGCGGGGCTCGGCCTGTGGGAGCTCGACGTCCCTCCCGTCCGCCGCGCGGCGCAATGGGGCGACGTCCTCAACGCGCTGCTGCGCGCCCCGGGCACGGTACGCACGTCGAGCGTCGGGCGCCTGGTGGACGCGGTCTCCGCGATCCTCGGGCTGCGCCAGGAGTCCACCTACGAGGCGCACGCCGCGATGCTCCTCGAGCAGGCCGCCGCGCCGGCGACCGAGGCCTACCCCTTCTCGCTCCTGGAGCGCGGCGAGGGGGAGGGGCCCGACGCTCCCGCGGTCGACATCGACTGGCGCCCCGCCCTCGCCGCGGTGCTCGCCGACGCGCGGAAAGGCGTCACCCCGAGCGTGGTGTCGGGCCGGTTCCATCGCACCCTTGCCCGGATGGCGGCGTCGGTGGCAGAATGGGCGGGTATCCCGCGCGTCGGCCTCACCGGCGGCTGCTTCCAGAACGCCGTCCTCACACAGCTCGCCTCCGACGAGCTGCGGCGCCGGGGCTTCGACGTCCTGACCCACGCGCTGGTGCCGCCGAACGACGGCGGGCTCGCGGTGGGCCAGGCCCTGGTCGCCGCCAGCCGACTCCTCGCCGAAAGGACCTGATCGCCGTGTGCCTCGCCATCCCCGGCGAGATCCTCGAGATCCATGCCGGCGACCACGGCCTGCGGATGGGCACCGTGCGCTTCGGCGGGGCCGAGCGCGAGGTGTGCCTGGAGTACGTCCCCGAGGCCGCGGTCGGCGCGTACGTGATCGTCCACGTGGGGGTGGCGATCGGCACGGTGAGCGAGGAGGAGGCCCGCGAGGTGTTCGGCTACCTCGAACAGATCCAGGCGCTGGCGGACCTGGAGGACGCGAAGGGCGCCGGCGGTCCCGCCGCGGGGCCGCCCGCGTGAAGTACCTCGAGGAGTACCGCGATGGCGCGGCGGCGCAGGAGTACCTCGCCGCCATCCGCGCGCTGGTCACCCGCCCCTGGACGCTGATGGAAGTCTGCGGCGGGCAGACGCACAGCATCGTGCGGTACGGCCTCGACGAGCTGCTCCCCCCCGAGATCACGCTGATCCACGGACCGGGTTGCCCGGTCTGCGTCACGCCGGTCCATCTCATCGACCGCGCGCTCGCCATCGCGATGACGCCGGGGGTGATCCTCACCTCCTTCGGCGACATGCTGCGGGTGCCGGGCTCGGCGAGCGACCTCCTCCGCGCGCGCGCCGCCGGCGCCGACGTGCGCATCGTCTACTCGCCCCTCGACGCGGTGGCCCTCGCCGAAAAGGAGCCCGCGAAGCAGGTGGTGTTCTTCGCCGTCGGCTTCGAGACCACCGCGCCCGCCAACGCGATGGCGGTGCTGCTGGCGAGCCGCAAGGGACTCACGAACTTCTCGCTCCTGGTGGCGCACGTGCGCGTGCCGCCGGCGCTCGAGGCGCTCCTCGCCTCGCCCCTCTGCCGGGTGCAGGCGTTCCTCGCCGCGGGGCACGTGTGCACGGTGATGGGGACCGGGGAGTATCACGCCGTGGCGGCGGCGCACCGGGTGCCGATCGTGGTGACGGGGTTCGAGCCGGTGGACATCCTCCACGGCATCGCGATGGCGGTGCGCCAGCTCGAGGAGGGGCGGCACGAGGTGGAGATCGCCTACGGGCGCTCCGTGCGGCCCGAGGGGAACGTGCCGGCGCAGCGCGCGATGGCGGAGGTGTTCGAGATCGTGCCCCGCACCTGGCGCGGCCTGGGGGAGATCCCGGCCAGCGGGTTCGGCGTACGCCCGGCGTTCGCGGCCTTCGACGCCGACCGGCGCTTCCCCGACAGCGGGGCGCCCGCCCTCGAGTCCCCGGCGTGCATCGCCGGGCTGGTCCTGCAGGGGATCAGGAAGCCGCACGAGTGCGGGGCGTTCGGCGGGGCGTGCACGCCCGAGCACCCCCTCGGCGCGCCGATGGTGAGCAGCGAGGGCGCGTGTGCGGCGTACTACTTGTACCGCCGGCGCGCGGCGGCGGCGGCCGGGTGAGCGGCGCGCTCGCGTGTCCCGTCCCCCTCGGGGCGGGGGATCGCGTCCTCCTCGCGCATGGCGGCGGCGGGCGCCTGATGCGCGACCTGATCGAGCAGGAGCTGCTGCCGGTCCTGCGGAGCCCCGAGCTCGAGCCCCTCGCGGACGGCGCCGTGCTCGACGTGCCGCCGGGCCGCCTGGCGTTCACCACCGACGGGTTCGTCGTGCATCCCCTCTTCTTCCCGGGCGGCGACATCGGGACGGTGGCGGTGAACGGCACGGTGAACGACCTCGCGATGTGCGGCGCCGAGCCCCTCTACCTCAGCCTCGGGCTCATCCTCGAGGAGGGGCTGCCGATCGCCGACCTCCGGCGGGTGCTGGCGTCCGTCGCGTCCGCGGCGCGCGCGGCGAAGGTGCGGATCGTCACCGGCGACACGAAGGTGGTGGAGCACGGCAAGGGGGACGGGATCTTCATCCACACGACCGGCATCGGCGTCGTGCGCGCCACGGCGCCCCTGGGCGCGGATCGGGTGCGCGCGGGGGACGCGGTGCTGGTGAGCGGGACGATCGGTCAGCACGGCGTGGCGGTGATGGCGGTGCGGGACGGCCTGGCCTTCGCGAAGCCGATCGCGAGCGACTGCGCGCCCGTGGCGGACGCGGTGCTGGCGCTCCTCGCCGCGGGGGTGCGGCTCCACTGCCTGCGCGACCCGACGCGCGGGGGCGTGGCCTCGACGCTCAACGAGATCGCGGCGCAGGCGCGGCTCGAGGTGGAGATCCAGGAGGAGGCGCTCCCCGTCACCCCCGAGGTGGCCGGCGCCTGCGAGGTGCTCGGCCTCGATCCCCTCTACGTGGCGTGCGAGGGGCGGTTCCTGGCGTTCGTGGCCCCCGAGGACGCGGACCGCGCCCTGGCGCTGCTGCGGTCGCGGCCCGACGGGCGGGACGCCGCCCGCATCGCCGTCGTGAAGCCGTCCGGCGCGGGGCTCGTCACGCTGCGCACCCGGATCGGCGGGGTGCGGGTGGTGGACCTGCTGAGCGGCGAACAGCTGCCGAGGATCTGCTGATGGGCGGCTCCGCCATCATCTGCCGCGGCCTCGTCAAGCGCTACAAGGACGTGGTCGCCGTCGCCGGCCTCGACCTCGAGGTCCGGAGCGGGGAGTGCTTCGGCCTCCTCGGGCCGAACGGGGCGGGGAAGACCACGACGGTCGAGATCCTCGAGGGGCTCATCGCGCCCGACGAGGGAGAGGTCGAGGTCCTCGGGATGCGGTGGGCGAGCGACGACCACGCCATCCGCGAGCGCATCGGCGTGCAGCTGCAGGAGACGAAGCTCGCCGACAAGCTCACGGTCGAGGAGATCGTCACCCTGTTCCGCAGCTTCTACCGCCGCGGCCACGCGGTGGACGAGGTACTCGACATCGTCCAGCTCGGCGAGAAGCGGAAGACCTGGGTGAGCCGTCTGTCCGGGGGCCAGCGGCAGCGGCTCGCCATCGCCTGCGCGCTGGTGAGCGATCCCGACATCCTCTTCCTCGACGAGCCGACGACCGGGCTGGACCCGCAGTCGCGCCGCCAGCTCTGGGACGTGGTCGCCGCCTTCCGCGCGCGGGGAGGGACGATCCTCCTCACCACGCACTACATGGACGAGGCGGAGCGGCTCTGCGACCGCGTCGCGGTGGTGGACCACGGGAAGACGATCGCCTTCGGCACGCCGAAGGAGCTGATCGCCTCCCTCGGGGCGGAGCACGTGATCGAGTTCGCGCTGCAGGAGGGACAGGCCCCGCCCGAGGACGCGGCGCTCCTCGCGCTGCCCGGGGTCCACGAGGTCCGGGCCAACGCGGGCCGCACCACCCTCACCGTGGAGGAGCTGCACCGCTCCCTCCCCGCCGTCATCGCCGAGCTGGAGCGGCGCGGCCTCGGGATGACGGAGCTGTCGACCCACCACGCGACCCTGGAGGACCTGTTCCTGCACCTGACCGGCCGCCACCTGAGGGACGAGTGATGCGAGCGCATCATCCGCTCGTCCAGCTGACCCTGGCCCGGTTCCGGGAGTTCTTCCGGCAGCCGGAGACGGTGTTCTGGGTGTTCGCGTTCCCGATCCTCCTCGCCGTGGCGCTGGGGATCGCGTTCCGGAACCGGCCGCCGGACCGGGTGCGGGTGGCGATCCAGGCGGGCGCGGGGGCGGATTCCCTCGCGGCGCGGCTCGCGGGGGCGCAGGCGCTGCGGGTCGAGGTGCTCGACTCCGCGATCGCCGCCGCCCGCCTGCGCACGGGCCGCGTGGCGCTCGTCATCGTGCCCGGCGAGCCCGTGGTGTACCGGTTCGACTCCACGCGCACCGAGTCGCACGTGGCGCGGCTCGTCGCGGACGACGAAGTGCAGCGCGCCTACGGTCGGCGCGACCCGCGGGCCGTGCGCGAGGAGAAGATCACCGAGAAGGGGGCGCGGTACATCGACTTCCTCCTTCCGGGCCTGCTCGGGATGAACCTGATGGGCACCGGGCTGTGGGGGGTGGGGTTCGCGGTGGTGAACATGCGGGTGCGCAAGCTCCTCAAGCGGCTCGTCGCGTCCCCGATGCGCCACAGCCACTTCCTCGTCTCGTTCGCCCTCGCCCGGCTCGCGACGGTGGCGCTGGAAGTGACGTTCCTCATCGGCGCGGGGATGCTGATCTTCGGCGTGCCGTTCCGGGGGTCGGTCGTCGCCTTCGCCGTCGTCGCCCTGGCCGGCGCGCTCGCCTTCTCGGGTCTCGGCCTCCTGATCGCGAGCCGGACGCAGACGGAAGAGGGCGTCAACGGCCTGATGAACCTGGTGATGATGCCGATGTGGATCCTCTCCGGGACGTTCTTCTCGGCGGCGAACTTCCCCGACGTGATGCAGCCGTTCATCAAGGTGCTGCCCCTCACCGCCCTGAACGACGCGCTCCGGGCGGTGATGCTCGACGGCACCGGCCTCGCGGCCCTGGCGTTCCCTCTCGTGGTGCTCGTGGCGTGGATGGTGGCGACCTTCACGGTGGCGCTCAAGATCTTCCGCTGGCTCTAGGAAGGGGCGCAGGGGCACAGGCGCACAGACGCGCTGCCGGGGCGGTGCGCGATGGGGTGCTAGGGTGAGGACCGCCGGTTCGCCGTCGTCCGGAGATGGCCTCCCGTGGGCGTCGGACGCACGCCCGGCGGCTCGAGCGCCGCCCAATCCACGCCATCCATCACGCCCTGCCACACGGTCACGGGCCCGAAGAGCATCCGGGTCCCGGCCGAGTTCCCGCTCAGCACCACGTGGAACGGCCTGTCGGTCGCGATTTGACGCCGGCTGCTCCAGATGGGCCGGCCGTCGAGGGCGGCGCCACAGCGGCCGTCCGGGAAGATCTGGAGGCGGAGCCGGTACCACCGGCCCGACGCGAATCTCGGCGGCAGGGCGGCCAGGCCCGAGCTCTGGCCGGACCCAACCGAGATCTGGCCCGCCCAATCCGCCCCCTCGCCGGCCGGGACCCCCGCGGTGCACGAGGTCGAGGTACCCCCCGAGACAAGTCGGTGCGGCATCGGGCCCGTCCGGTGGTCCCACCGCGCGAGGGACGCGGAGTCGAGGTCGGCGTCGAGCTGCAGGACGAGCGTCTGCCACTGCGTGGCGGTGATGGGAGAGGAGATCGTGGTCTCCACGCCGAGGCCATGGGCGGCGCCGAAGGTCGCCCGGGAGTAGACGCCGCTCGCGAACGAACCATCCCCCCGGTTCCAAAGCGCACGGGTCCCATGCGGACCCGCCGCGGTCGCGGGCATCGGCTCGCCGAACGGCACCCAGAGGTCCTGCCACCGACTTCCCCAGCCCTCGTGCAGCGCCTCGACCGGGGGTGTACCCTCGACCGCGATCAGGACGGAGTCGCTCCGCCACCCCCCGGCGGTCACGCCGACCCAGAGCGAGCCGGTTCGGCGCCCGACGAGATCACCGGCCTCGGTCACCGTGGCGATGGCGGTATCGCCCGACCACCACCGGACGACAGGCAACGGGAGGGTGTCGCCGGACGTCGTGACGCCGCGGGCACGCAGGTGAAAGGGCGTGCCGAGGTCCACCGGGCCGCTGGGGCGGCCGACCGCCAATCGGGCGATGAAGGGCAGTCGCAGGGCGCTCCGGCCCCAGCGGAGGACGAAGTTCTTGGATTGGCCCCGGAGCCGCACCTCGACGTCCCGATCCGATTGGGCGAGGGGAAAGACCACCCACGACCCGGACGCCTCCTCCGCCTCGCCGACGATGCCGAGCGCCCACAAGCCGTCGGGGCTGGTGCCTGCGGAGATGATGTTCGACCGGATGACCTTGAACGTGCCGTCCTCCACGTCCACGCTTGCGTACGACAACACGCCTCTCGCGTCCACGATCCCGGCGAGGTGTCCCGCGTTGAGCCACTTGGACAGGCTGAAGGCGTGGCCGTTCTCGACCGGCGTGCAGTGCTCCTGGGCCCCGTCCACCGTCACCCAGCAGAGCTGCAGCGGCCGCGCGACGGCGAGCGGGCCCCGGTACTGCCGCACGAAGGCGATGCGCGTGCCGTCGATGCTCCAGCGGGGGCTGTGGTCCGCCCAGTCGCCGGAGGTGAGTTGGCGTACCGTGAGGGTGGCCGGGTCCAGGATCCCGATGTGATACCAGCTCTTCGCGCTCCACCGCGCCGAGCAGAAGGCGACGCGGGATCCGTCGGGCGCCCACGAGGGATCCACATCGTCGCCTGGGCTGCTGGTGAGGCGGATCTCACTGCCGTCGGCGTGGACC